>JAADIS010000145.1:0-41879 GCA_013151215.1 Chlorobiota bacterium
AATCATTAGTTTACACAGGTTTTATATTTTTGCACAAAAAGAAAAAATATGCATAATAACATAATTTTGGTTTTTGTAGCAATAATTCCGGTTTTGCTCGTTCTTATTGCCGTATATTTAATGCTTAGGTATTTTGCAAATCAGAATGAAAAACAGTTCGACTTCCTGAAAGCAAACCAGGACTTAACAAGGCTAAAACTCGAAAACGACCGAAAAAAGGATAGGGAAAAAGTTCTTATACCCCTTCGCCTTCAGGCTTATGAGCGCATGGTTCTATTCTTGGAACGCATAAACCCGCCCAATATGCTCACCCGCGAAATGCAGTCGGGCTTAAATGCGGGACAGCTACAGGCCCTTGTGCTGAAATCCGTCAGGGAGGAATATGAGCATAATATGTCGCAGCAGCTTTATATAGAAGAGAAAAGCTGGGAGCAAATAAAGGCGGCCAAGGAAAAGATAGTGCAGCTGGTAAATACTTCCGCATCGCAAGTAAAACCCGACGAACCGGCAATAAAACTTGCCAACGAGATCCTTACTTTTGAATTCGGCGCGCATTCCGACCCCATTGAGAAAGCAATGCTTGCCATAAAAAATGAAATTAAAAACAACTATTAATTGTCTGGCATAATTAAAAATATATCATCGGCGGGCTTTATAGGCTCGGGAAATGTGGCCACTCACCTGGCAGCTGCCTTGCAAAGAGCAGGCATTAAAATAAGTTCCGTTTATTCTCCCAACAAGATTAACTCAAGGGCATTTGCAGACAATTTTAAATGCAAGCCGGCATCGCATTATAATGATTTTGAGGATAATACCGAGTTGGTGATAATTTCCGTCCCGGACACTTTAGTTGAGGAAATTTGCGAAAAACTTATTGACAACGATAGGCTTTACGTTCATACATCAGGAATCAGCTCGCTCAAAGCCCTCGATTCAAAGAAGCGAACCGGGGTTTTTTATCCACTTCAGACATTCTCCAAGGGTAAAAACATTAATTTCTCAAAAGTCCCATTGTGCATTGAAGCAAATAACCCAAGCGATAGTGTCTTGTTGTTGGACTTGGCAAAAAAAATATCGGGCAATGTTTCATTAGTGGAGTCGGAACAACGAAGAACACTGCATCTAACGGCAGTTATCGTAAATAATTTCTCAAACCATCTTTATCATCTCGCCAACGAGATTCTTGTCCTTAACGGCTTGGATTTTAATTATCTAAAGCCTCTAATACAAGAAACCGCCTTGAAAATAAATGAAGTCCACCCGCTGGACGCACAAACAGGGCCGGCAAGGCGCAACGACGAAACCACTATTAACAAACATTTACAAATGCTGAAGAATTATCCTGATTATCAGTATATTTATAAGTTATTTTCAGAACAAATCCGAAAAAAATATCATGAGTAATTATAAAGCATTATTATCAAGGGTTGACACTTTTATTTTCGATTACGACGGTGTTATGACCGACGGGAAACTGATACTACAGCATGACAGCCAACCTTTGCGAACCGCAAATGTCAAGGACGGCTACGTATTGCAGCTGGCCATAAAACTTGGTTTTAGGGTAGTCATAATCTCGGGCGGCATCTCAAAATCGGTCGAGAACAGGTTCGACGCACTTAAAATTAAAGATGTGTTTTTAGGCATCAGCAACAAATATGAAGTATTTGAGAAATACGTAAAAGACAATGGCCTGAACCCTGAACAAATAGTTTATATGGGCGACGACATTCCCGATTTCAGGGTAATGAAAAAAGTAGCGGTTCCGGTTTGCCCGGCAGATGCAGTCGAGGAAATTAAAAATATCTCTGTTTATATTTCCGATAAGAACGGAGGACACGGTTGCGTCAGGGATATAATAGAGCAAGTATTGAAAGTACAGGGCAAATGGATGACCGAGGAAGCTTTTCAGTGGTAAGTTCAAAATATCCAGATGATAAAATACTTAATATTGATACGTTGGCAAAACACCCTCATCATCATCATGACAATGATCTTGATAATGTATTTTTTGATAGTCCCGTTGTTGGGACTAGAGGGCGAAAAGGCAGGATTAAGCTTGCTTGAATTTTGTCTGTTGACGGCCGGGAGCGCGTTTATTGCCATAGGGGGCAATATTTTAAACGACATCAGCGACACCAATGCCGATTCCATTAACAAGGCGGGCAAGAATATGGTAGGCAGGGGGATATCCGTTTATACTTCCTGGAACTTATATTACCTCTTCACCATAACAGGTATCTTTGCCGGTTCAGCCTTGTCATTTCTGACGGGCCGAATAAACTATAGCCTAATCTACTTCTTTTCAGCAGGTTTGCTGTGGTTTTATTCCCGAAAATATCAATGTCAGGTTTTAGTCGGGAACATTGTGGTTTCGTTGTTGAGCGCCCTTTCCTTCGGCCTGGTTTGGCTGTTTCAGTTTATTGCCCTTAGCCGCGATGCCGACATGTTCACATCTGCTCAAGCCAGTTTTCCTTTGGTAAACAACATGGTGCTCATTTATATGGGCTTTGCTTTTTTTACAAGCCTGATGCGCGAGATAGTAAAGGATATAGAAGATATAAAAGGCGACGACAGGTTTGGCTGCCGCACTTTTCCGGTTGTTTACGGTGCAAGAAAAGCAAAGCTACTCCTGAATGCCGTAGGCACTTTAACTTTGACAGGGCTCCTACTTGCTCAGTATTATTTTTATAGGCTGCAGCTCAATTTGCACTTTTGGTATTTTTTCGCGATCGACTTGCTGCTAATTTTTGTAATCGTGCGCACAGCCGCCTCCCGTGAAAAGAAGGATCACTCTAAAACAAGCAGCACCATTAAGATAATAATGCTGCTTGGCATTATTTCGATGCTATTTTTCAAGTTTTATTAGCACTCGGAAAATTTATTATCTTTAGTTTTTCTATTATCAAATATGATGCTTAGCGATACTCTCAAAAATTATAAAATCATCTTGGCCTCGGCATCGCCAAGGCGCAGGCATCTGTTGGGCGAAATGGGATTTGAATTTGATGTCGTCAGCAGAAAGATTGCGGAAGTGTTCCCTCTTGCCTATAATCCCGAGCAGGTTGCCCTGCATCTTGCAGAGTTAAAAGCTGCGGCATTTTCGACTACCGAACTCGAGCCCGACAAACTCCTAATCGCCGCAGACACTGTTGTTGCGCTGGAAAACAGGATTTTGGGAAAGCCCATTAGCCGCAAAAACGCCTTCGACACCCTCGAACAACTTTCGGGCAGGAGCCATAAGGTAATAACGGGGGTTTGTTTAAGGACATCAACGGGGACTCATAGTTTCGCCTCCTCTACCAAGGTGTATTTCAAGCAGTTGGATGCTGAAGAGATAAATTATTATATTACCAACTTCTTACCCTTCGACAAGGCCGGGGCTTATGGAATTCAGGAATGGATCGGCCATGTTGCGATTGAGAAGATAGAAGGCTCGTACTATAACGTAATGGGCTTGCCAACTCATAAATTATATGAAGAGTTGATGAGCTTTATTTAAATCTTTATACTTCCAGCTCATAAGCACTCATAAACTCTTCGCCCTTTTCAAGACTTATAATGCTGTCCTTTTCAACAAAGTTTTTATTTGTATCGGCAAGATCGGCACTTAGCAACTTGCCCTTGCGGCTTTGCGAGAAATAAAAACTACACGAACAATTGTATTAATGCAATAAATCTTAAAAACTAAAACTATATTTGCCGAAATCTTAAAAACTATGGGCAAAGCACCTTTGATAGTTGTTGTAAACGATGACGGATATGCCGCTAAAGGCTTGAACGAACTGGTGTTGATAATGCGAAAGCTCGGGGAAGTCATTGTGGTGAGCACTGACCAGCCCATGTCGGGGATGTCCCATGCCGTTACTATACAAACGCCCCTGAGAATCAATCTAAT
This sequence comes from Chlorobiota bacterium, assembly GCA_013151215.1. Lineage (GTDB taxonomy): Bacteria > Bacteroidota > Bacteroidia > Bacteroidales > F082 > BM524. The sequence goes on from JAADIS010000145.1 coordinate 3,899, forward strand.
ACGCCAGGAAGAAGGTTTCAAGGAATATCGCACCAACGGCACTCCCGTTGATGCTGTTAAACTCGCAAAACATTCCGTTCTCGACAAGAAGCCCGACCTCGTGGTCTCGGGCATAAACCACGGCTCCAATGCTTCTATAAATATTATTTATTCGGGAACCATGGCGGCTGTTCTGGAGGCCTGCATCGACGGAATACCGGCAATAGGTTTTTCGCTTTGCGATTATTACCCTGATGCCGACTTTTCTCATGTTTATGCTTTTCTGGAGCGAATAACTGCTAAGGTCATCAAGCAAGGACTACCCAAAGGAGTGGCCTTAAACGTGAATTTCCCGAAGAAATCCGAAGAGGCCGTAAAAGGCATCAAAGTGGTTCGTCAGGCGGAAGCCAGGTGGGTTGAGGACTTCGAGGAAAGAACCGATCCCTACCGCCGGAAATATTACTGGATGGGCGGGCATTTTGTAAACGGTGATGAACGCGAGGATACCGACGAGAAAGCCCTACATGATAATTATGTATCGGTAGTACCCGTAAATGTCGATTTTACGGCACACGAACATGTAAACAAATTAAAATTTTGATATGAGTTTCTTGAAAAAAGATAGTTATTATTTGGGGGCAGTAGTTGGTATTTTTTTGCCGCTGACTATTTATGGCATTTTATTTTTAGCAGATACGATTATTGTCGAATCTTTTGACAAACATATAGTTCAAAAGCCCAACTACCTGTATTTGCTAAGCATAATTGGCAATGTTGTTGCACTTCGTTATTTTTATATGAATTCCAAAAAAGAAAAAGCCGGGGCAGGAATATTATTGGTAACATTGGTTGTGATCATACTGTATTTTCTTAATTTCTACAGTTGAGGATTTATTGGTTCGGCTTAATGCCGGGAAATTACCATTAGATAGATTGTAAAAGATACGAAATTGAAATATTACATAATTTCCGGGGAAGCATCGGGCGATATGCATGGGTCTATGTTGATCAAGGCGATTAAACATAAAGACCCGGCTGCGGATTTTCGTGCCTGGGGGGGCGATTTGATGGCAGCTCAGGGCGCAAAAATAGTCAGGCACTATAAAGACCTGGCGTTCATGGGCTTTACCGAAGTCTTGCTTAACATCAGGACGATATTGAACAATATTTCATTTTGCAAGAAGGACATCCTTAGTTTTCGACCTGATGTGGTTATCCTCGTGGATTACCCGGGCTTTAACCTGCGCATTGCCGAATTTGCTAAAAAGAAAGGTTTCAAAATTGTTTATTATATCTCGCCACAGGTTTGGGCCTGGAAAAAATCGAGGATGCATAAAATTAAAAAGTTCGTCGATAAAATGCTTGTCATACTTCCCTTCGAGAAAAGTTTTTATGCCAAATATAATTATGATGTCGATTTTGTTGGCCATCCCTTATTGGATGCCATCGACAACGAGAAGCTGGAAGAAAAGGAAAGCTTTATTGCTTCCAACAGATTGAACAGCAAACCTATCATCGCATTGCTCCCGGGAAGCCGCAAACAGGAAGTTGCACAAATGCTGGAGATTATGCTTGCCGTTGAGCATACTTTTGGCGATTATCAGTTTGTTATTGCCGGAGTTGAAAGCCTGGGAGCAGAGTTTTACAAACCTCTGATCAAAAAAACGGCTTCAAAAGTAATTTTCGGACAAACACATTCCTTGCTAGCAAATTCCGTTGCTGCTTTGGTAACTTCAGGAACAGCAACCCTTGAAACCGCAATAATCGGAACTCCCGAACTTGTATGCTATAAAGGAAATTGGATTTCAGTCGGGATAGCAAAGCGCATTGTCGATATCAAATATATCTCGCTCGTTAACCTGATAATGGACAAGGAGGTTGTAAAAGAGCTCATACAGTCGGATTTAAATCCGGAAAATCTCAAACGGGAATTAGGCCACATACTCGATGGGGAGAAAAGGGAGGAGATTTTGCTGGAATACGATGAACTGCGGAAAAGACTCGGCAACAAAGGTGCTTCGGGGCGTGCCGCCGACGAGATAGCGGCTCTTTTAAGATAGCATAAGCCATTCTTGTTGCTATTCATAACACTTTTGGGCTTCATCAATATAATCCTTGCCCTGCATCACAACTATTATCTTTCGGATATAGCCGAACTTCCTATACAAGTTTTTTCTTCCATATCGTATATAACTGCAAACTGCCCTGGGGCAATACCCGAAATCCCCTTCTCGCTAATGATCTTATTCCCCTCAGCATCAATAACCAACTTACCCTTGTTGAATTCCGGCTGATGCCGAATCTTGAACTTAATATCGCTAACGGAAGAATAATCATGATTGATGTTCAGCCAGTGCAGGTCTTCCAAGGGAATGGTGTTGGAATATTGGCTTGCTGGATCATATCCGTTGGAAACAAAAATTATATTGTTCACAATATCTTTCTTAACCACAAACCAGGGGCCGCCGCCCAAGCCTAGACCTTTTCGCTGCCCGATGGTGTGAAACCAGAACCCTTTGTGCTCGCCCAGCAATTTGTTGGTTTCCAACTCCCTGACCTCTCCCGGCATCTCCCCTATTTGGGCTTTTATAAAATCGTTATAGTTAATTTTGCCCAAAAAGCATATCCCCTGGCTATCAGGTCTTTCTGCACTGGGCAATCTTATATCACGGGCTATCTCCCTAACCTTTGCCTTGGGCAGATGGCCGATAGGGAACATGGTTTTTTCCAACTGATCATAACTTATCTGGCCCAAAAAGTAGGTTTGGTCCTTCATTCTATCAACAGCAGTACTTAAAAAAACGCCTTCATCCGTTTGATAATTCGAAGCGTAATGACCGGTGGATATCTTGTCGAACTCATGACCGTATTTTTCTTTGAAGGCACCAAATTTTATGAGCAGGTTACACATAATATCCGGGTTGGGAGTTAGACCTTTTTTTACTGTTTCTACGGTATATTTAACCACCGAAGACCAATATTCCTTCTGTAAATCGACTATGTCGAACCTGCAATTATATTTTTTTGCTATCCATGAAGTGATCTCTATATCCTCCTCCGAAGGACAGTCCATAAATGCTGACTGGTCCTCCATCCCGATCTTAATATAAAATATGTGGGGGTCATAGCCCTGTTCCTTCAATAGCGGAATACTTACCGAGCTATCAACTCCCCCCGACACCAAAGACGCTATCTTCATTTAATTTTTTTTGCAAAGGTCGTGATTTTTCGTTTATGAAAACCAATGACCGGCCATGGCGTATCTGTCAAAGGATTTTGACCTTTAATATCCGTCATGGCCCAAATTATACGTAATAATTACTATTTTTGGTTTTTATTTAAAAACACGCAATCTTAACATAAATAATCATGTACGGAAAAATTAAAGACCATCTCTCAGCTGAAATAAGCAGCATACGCAAAGCAGGTTTATATAAGGACGAAAGAATTATCGTAAGCCCTCAACAGGCTGAGATAAAGATAAATACAGGGCAGGAGGTTTTAAACTTCTGTGCCAATAACTATTTGGGACTGTCAAATCATCCGGAATTGGTCAAGGCGGCTAAGGATGGCCTCGACAGTCATGGTTACGGAATGTCGTCGGTGAGGTTTATCTGTGGCACAACCGACTTGCATAAAACTTTGGAAAGCAAGATTGCCGCTTTTTTCGGAACGGAAGATACTATTTTATATGCTGCTGCATTTGACGCAAATGGTGGTGTTTTCGAACCAATTTTAACAGCAGAGGATGCAATCATAAGCGACAGCCTGAACCATGCAAGTATTATTGACGGCGTACGCCTTTGCAAAGCCCAGCGCTACCGTTATCAGAATGCCGATATGGCCGCTCTTGAAGAGGAGCTCAAAAAAGCACAGTCGAACCGTTTCCGTTTGATAGTTACCGATGGTGTTTTCTCGATGGACGGCAATGTTGCCCCCCTTGATAAAATGCACGAGCTGGCAGAAAAATATGATGCCATGATAATGGTTGACGAATGCCATTCGGCAGGTGTGGTCGGAAAAACCGGAAGAGGGGTAAGCGAGTATTTTAATCTCAGGGGAAAGGTTGAAATTATCACCGGTACTCTCGGTAAGGCTTTCGGAGGCGCCGTTGGCGGTTTCACGACCGGTAAAAAAGAAATCATCGAGATGCTGCGCCAGCGTTCACGCCCATATTTGTTCTCTAATTCCTTGCCTCCTCTAGTAGTAAATGCCGGCATCCGTATGTTCGACATGATGAGCGAGACCAACGACTTACAGGATAAACTACATAGCAACACAGATTATTTCATGACCAGGATGACGGCTGCCGGATTCGATATAAAGCCAACTAAATCAGCGATCTGCGCAGTTATGCTTTACGATGCCAAACTATCGCAGGATATGGCAGCCAAACTATTGGAAGAAGGTATTTATGTAATCGGTTTTTACTATCCCGTAGTGCCAAAAGGGGAAGCACGCATCAGGGTTCAGCTTTCGGCAGGCCATGAAACAGAACATCTCGACAAGGCTGTCGCCGCTTTTACAAAAGTCGGAAAAGAATTAGGCGTGATTAACTAGTTATTGGTAATTTGCTGTTAGTTGATGGCGGCCTGAGGGTAGTTGACATTAAAAACAATACGGTTTTCAGATGATAGGCATAAAAAGCTTGCTCACCACCAAATCGCGCGCCACAATCTGCTAATCGCTAATTCACAAACCCCATGAGTATGATTTTTGGTATAGGAACTGACATAATCGAAGTTAAACGTATGGAAAAGCATCTTGAAAATAATGATGCTTTACGCAAGAAGCTTTATACGGAAACTGAGCAAAAGTATTGTGAAAATGGAAAAGTAACGCAAGCCCAGTGCTATGCTGCCCGTTTTGCCGCAAAAGAGGCTTTTTTCAAGGCTTTGGGAACCGGCTACCGCTATGGAATGGCCTTCAAGGAAATTGAAATACTGAACGACGAACTGGGCAAACCCTATGTGAAACCTCACGGAAAAGTTAAGGAGTATGTTGAGCAACAGCAGATTACATCCATTCACCTATCGATATCCCACCTTAAGGAAATGGCAAATGCTTTTGTTGTCCTGGAGAAATAACTTTTAGCCAAAGTCTTTAAGGAAGAATGCCGAATTTTTCATTAAGCTGTCCTCAATTTTCATGAAATCATATCCCGTAAGGGAAACTATTTTTTTATTCGAATATTTATAAGCCTGTCGTGCTGTTTCTGATGTTTCCTTGGTTATCGCTGATTTTTTCCCTGTCAACAGCCCTTTTATCCACAAAATCCGCCAGGCTATTTCACTCATCAAGCGAGTTGCTTCATACTTTGGAGGATTAACTTTCAGGAATCCTGCCATCTGGTTGAATAGCCTCTCATAGGATATATTCTCGGAATTTAAAATAAATTTTTCCCCTGAAGTTTCGCTGTCCATGAGCATAGCCATTATGTTTACGACATCTTGCACATCAACAAATCCGTTTATGCCCGATGTATAGAACCGCAATCCGTCGTGCATGGTCTTAAAAAGCCTGGCGCTGCCTGAGTTCCAGTCGGCCGGGCCCAAAATAATCGATGGGTTGACGATCACGGCATTCAAACCTTCAGCAATGCCGCGCCATATTTCCAGTTCGGCATAATACTTACTTGTTGAATAAACAGAAGTCTTTTTGGAGTTCCATGCCGTTTCCTCTGTAACTATTCCGTTGTTGCCGGCCCTTCCCAAAGTACCTATGGAGCTTACATGAAGCAATTTTTTTATACCCGACTCCAGAGCAGCATTCACTATATTGGCCGTTCCCTCTATATTCGTTTTTATCAAAGTGTTTTTATCCGCCGACCGAAAGGAAACCGATGCGGCACAATGATGGACATACTCTATTCCCTCAAAGGCACTTAACAAGGATTCATAATCCAGGATGTTACCTTCAATCCAGTGGACTTTATTAAATACCAGTTCGTAATCATCAGTATAATAAGAGAATATGTGTTTTGTTTTATCAATAAGCGATGTCTTCCGCCTCAGCGCATAAACCTTTTCGCCCGCACTTACCAATTTATAAAGCAAGTGGGCGCCAACCAATCCTGTTCCCCCGGTAACTAAAATCATTATGCAAAGTAAGGAAATAATCTGATTGGGGGTTTAATGGGTTAATGGGTTAATGGGATAATGTGCTAATGGGATAATGTGCTAATGGGATAATGTGCTAATGTGCTAATGGGCTAATGGGCTAATGGGCTAATGGGCTAATATGCTAATGTGCTAATGGGTTAGTGGGCTAATGGGTTAATGGGTTTAGTGGGCTAATGGGGAAATGGGTTGATTATTGGATTGTTTAGTCTTGAAGCTTGGTTTGGGGGGGACATTCTGAAATGGTTTTGTTAGTACAGGACATGCCTTATGAAGCTGACGGGAAAATCAATGAATTGCACTGACTTTATATTCAAAATATTCTATTTTTGCTAAAAAATCTAAGTATAGTGGTTGATATAAAAAACTTCGTGGAAGAATTACGATGGAGGGGCATGATACATGATGTAATGCCTGAAACCGAGGAGCAGATGTTAAAGGGCATGACCGCCGGTTATGTTGGCATCGACCCGACTGCCGATTCCTTGCATATTGGTCATTTAGTCGGGGTGATGATGCTCAAACATCTGCAAAATGCCGGGCATAAGCCTATCGCGCTGGTTGGTGGCGCCACCGGAATGATAGGTGATCCTTCGGGGAAATCGGCTGAACGCAATCTTTTGAGCGAAGCGGAGCTCCGCAAAAATGAAGAAGGCATTAAAAACCAATTGTCTAAATTCCTTGATTTTGAATCCGACATACCAAACAGGGCAAAACTTGTAAACAATTATGACTGGATGAAAGATTTCAGTTTCCTGGAATTTATACGCGATATCGGCAAACATATCACGGTGAACTATATGATGGCCAAGGATTCGGTTAAAAAACGAATTGGCGCCGACAGCAAATCGGGCATGTCATTTACCGAGTTTTCTTACCAACTGGTTCAAGGCTACGATTTCCTATATCTTTATGAGCATGAACACTGCAAGCTTCAAATGGGAGGCGCCGATCAATGGGGAAATATTACTACTGGCACTGAGCTAATCAGGAGGAAGCTAGGACACGAAAACAATGCTTTCGCCCTAACATGCCCGTTAATTACCAAAGCCGACGGCGGGAAATTCGGAAAAACCGAGAGCGGGAACATCTGGTTGGATCCACAACGGACTTCACCTTACGAATTCTATCAGTTCTGGCTGAACGTAAGCGATGAGGATGCCGAGAGATACATTAAGATATTTACCCTTTTGAGCGGCCCGGAAATCGGTAGCTTAATAAAAGAACATAAGGAGGCACCACATCTGCGACTGCTTCAAAAAACCCTTGCCAAGGATATTACCATAAGGGTTCATAGCCAAAAGGACTATGAGTCGGCGATTAGCGCATCGGAAATTTTATTTGGCAATGCAACCACTGGGATGCTCAGGAATATTGATGAAAAAACACTATTAAGTGTATTCAAGGGAGTGCCGCAGGCCGAAATCCCAAAACAAGAGTTCGTGGAGGGAATTCCTCTTTTAGAATTCCTTTCGGCTAAAGCCGGCGCCTTCAAATCGAATGGCGAAGCAAGAAGGATGCTCAGGGAAAATGGGGTTTCCATAAATAAATCGAAAATAAAAGATGATTATATAATCTCCGACACCGACCTTCTAAATGACAAATATATCCTTGTTCAAAAAGGCAAAAAGAATTATTTCCTCGTAAAGGTTTTATAAGGTGGTTTGATTCCTAATAAAGCCTAAGCCCGAAAACGTTTGCGATTATAGGTTGTTTTTACGTACAACTCTGTGATTCAGCAATTTATATATAGATTGTTAAATGGAATAATTAACAATTGATTGTGATTAATTAATAATTGCCAGCACTATTTTATTGCTTTGCATGTCCTATTTTTACTTCGTAAATTTATTTAATGGACGTACAAACTGAATCTTTTTTGGAGTTAAAGGCATTAATAAGTCTTTTGGATGAGCCCGGCGAGGAAAACTTCACAGCAATACATTCAAAAATAGGTGCTTATGGCCCAAAGGCAGTACCATACTTGCGCGATGCCTGCAAGGACAGCTTAAACGAAACTCATGCTCAACGAATTAAAGAACTAATAAATGAAATTTACTTCAACGAGACTTTCAACGTTCTTAGTTTATGGTCCGATGATGAAGGCAAGGATTTGTTGGTCGCCTTTATTGCGGTTTCAAGAATTCTCAGGCCGGATTTGGATGTTGAAAAATACCTGACTGAATTCGAGCAGATTAGCCGCGACGTTTGGCTTGAATTAAATGACAATCTCACCGCACTGGAAAAAATAAGGGTTCTTAATCACATTATCTACGACTATTATAGTTTTTCCGGACAGAGGACTCCAAACGGCAATAAGCTCAATCTTTATATCTTCGATCATCTCTTGGACAAGAAGAAGGGCAACTCCTTGTCGCTGGGCATTTTATACCTTGCAATTGCGCAAAGCCTGCATATCCCTGTTTATGGGGTTGATCTTCCTGGTCATTTCATCCTCTGTTATCTCGACGAGGCAATAAACTTAAAGCCTACCGAGGAATATGTTCAAAGCGAGATATTGTTTTATCTGAACGCTATGAATAAGGGGGCGGTTTTTACAAAGAACGAAGTTGTTAATTTCGTTCAAAACATGAACATCAAGCCTGAGAAGTCGCATTTCCTGCCTTGCTCCAACAAAACGATAATAAAACGTCTTTTACGAGAGGTCTCAAAAGAAGTAAAGCTTAGCGGCGACGAAAACACTTCACGGTTATTGTTAAACCTTGTTGGAGCAGTACAATAAATTCAATAGCAGCCCCCGGTATAGTCATCATTGATTTTCGAGGAAATTATTGACATTTGCCTCTATCCTTTCAACGACCGTTTCAGTCGGCACTTTAATAAATTTATCCCCGGTAACCTTTTCGTAGAGTTCGATATAGCGCTCCGAAACACTTTCGACAAATTTGTCGCTCATATCAGGGACACTTTGTCCTTCCTTACCCTGAAATCCATTTTCCATGAGCCATTCGCGGACAAACTCTTTTGACAGCTGCTTTTGCTGTTCGCCTTTGGCAAACAGCTCATCATACTTGTCGGCATAAAAATACCGCGACGAGTCAGGGGTATGAATTTCATCTATCAAATAAATCTGATTGCCTACTTTGCCGAATTCATATTTTGTATCAACCAGTATAAGTCCTTTTTCAGCGGCAATCTCACTACCCCTTTGAAATAACCTCCTGGTATAATCCTCAAGTTTTTCATAATCCGCCGCAGAAACTAATCCCTGTTTAAGGATTTCTTCCTTCGAGATATCTTCATCATGCCCTTCGGTGGCCTTTGTTGTCGGGGTAACAATAGGCTCCGGGAACCTTTGGTGCTCCCTAAGGCCATCGGCCACGGGCACGCCGCATATCTCTCGGGCCCCAGACTTATAAGTCCTCCATGAACTACCTGTTAAATAGCCTCTTATAATCATCTCGACCGGAAAAGGATTACAGTATTTACCAATAGTGACCATGGGGTCGGGACTGGCTATTTTCCAGTTCGGGACTATGTCGGCGGTGGCATCCAGAAATTTCTCGGCTATCTGGTTCAACACCTGACCCTTAAACGGGATTGCCCTTGGCAGGACCACGTCGAAAGCAGATATCCGGTCGCTGGCAACCATTACCAATAATTCGTTGTTTATGTTATATACATCCCTGACTTTTCCGTGGTAAACATTTACTTGTCCAGGGAATTCAAAATCAGTCCTATTTATCGCTTCAGCCATCATAATTATTTTATTTTCTAATACTTTTTGATTATTTCTCTATCCATTAACATATTACAAAAATAATATTCTTTTGTTTATTGAATGGGTTAATCCTCTCTTTCGTATGCGTTAATAATATTTGTTACTAGTTTGTGCCTGACCACGTCCCTGCCGTCGAGGTGTACAAACTGAATTCCTTTTATGTTTTTTAATATTCTTTCAGCTTGTATAATGCCCGATTTTTTATGTTTTGGCAAGTCAACCTGGGTAATGTCGCCGGTAACAATGAATTTTGAGTTTTTCCCCATACGGGTCAGAAACATTTTCAACTGGCTTTCCGATGCATTTTGTGCCTCGTCCAGAATCGCATAGGCATGGCTAAGCGTCCTTCCTCTCATAAATGCCAACGGGGCTATTTCAATTGTCTCGTCCTCCAGGTAAGAAAGGAATTTCCGTGTTGGGAGCATATCGCGTAAAGCATCATAAAGAGGCTGCATATAAGGATCGAGTTTTTCTTTCATGTCACCCGGCAGGAAACCTAGGCTCTCACCTGCCTCTATTGCCGGCCGGGTTAGGATTATCTTTCGGATTTCCTTGTTCTTCAACGCTCTAACAGCCAGGGCAACAGCAGTATATGTTTTCCCTGTACCGGCCGGGCCTATCGCAAACACCAAATCACTCATGGCGCTTTTTTCAACCATAAGTTTTTGGTTGGGCGTAAGTGCCTTGATCAACCTGCCATGACGGCCATAAACCAATACATCATCACCTATCTCGGCAACGGGTTTTTCCGCTTTGCCCTCCTCCCCCATAATTGCCTTTATGCTTTCTTCGGTAATTTTTCCAAACTTGTCGAATTGAAGCATCAGAAGATCGAAACGCTGCTCAAAAACGAGTATTTCAGCCTTGTTGCCGATAAGCTTCATCAAGTCGCCCCTGGCAACAATCTTCAACTTTGGGAATAAATCCTTTATAATGTTAAGATATTTATCTGCCACACCGTAAACTTCCGCGGGCTTGCCAACATCGATCTGTATGATTGCCTCACTCATAAACTGTTTTTTTATTGAAGCATCAAAATTATTAAAAATAAGGGCATGCCATGAGTTTATTTTATAATTTTGAAAATCAGCAATTATTAGTTTTTACATTTGTAATTTCACCAGGGAATATAATGGGCATTATCACCATAACCAGCGATTGGGGCTATACCGACTTCTATCAGGCCAGTGTTAAAGGCATGATATACAAGTATATGCCTAATGCAAACATTGTTGATATCAGCCACAGCATAAGCCCGTTCGATATAGTTGAAGCAGCATTTATAATAAAAAACTCATACAAAAGTTTTCCTGACGGCACGGTGCACATCATAGGTATCAGCAGCGAGGAATCGATTTCGCATGCCCATTCCGTAATTTTTTACGACAATCAGTATTTTATTGGATGCGACAACGGAATATTTTCGTTGATGTTCGACAGAAAACCTGATAAAATGGTTGAATTGGATATTATCCTCGATTCCTCGGTAAATACTTTTTCTAGTCGCGACAGATTTGTGAAAGCTGCTATTCATCTTGCCCAGGCAAAACCTATGGAGGAACTGGGGGATGAAAAAACCGGGCTTATTGCCAAATTGCCCTTTGAACCTTCATCGGATAAGGAGGGCATTAAAGGCATAATCACTTATATCGATAATTTTGAGAATTTGTTTACCAATATCGGTTTTGAGCTTTTCAACAAGGTTGTTAGCGGGAAAAAATTCGCGATAAGGTTTAATTCCTATGAATTAAACAAGGTCAGCAGCTCTTATGCCGATGTGCGCCCGGGTGAGATAGTGGCTTTATTTGCCAGTAACGGGATGCTCGAAATTGCTATAAACAAAGGCAATGCAGCCTCCTTGCTGGGCATGAACAAGCTAAGTCATGTATTTGTAAGGCTTCTTGACAGATAACCGATCGTGAGCTTGAACAACAAAAACACCGGATATGCGACCAACAATCCGAGCAAAGCACCGAAAACCACATCCGACGGATAGTGTTTTCCCAAATAAATCCGGGAATACATTATCGAGATCCCCCATATTGGCATAACCCACTTCAAGTACTTGTATTTATCTTCCATTAGCAAGATCACCATTCCAACAATGGCAAAGCTGTTTGAGGCATGGGAGGACACAAAACCATATTGCCCGCCACAACCAACAATATTTTTTACCATCCCGGAAAGCTCAGGTTCGTAGCAGGGCCTTAACCGGAGGAAAACATTTTTAAAAAGATGTACGGATACAAAATCGCTGAGGACAACGGCCAGAAGCAAAAAGCCAATAGCAACAAAACCCCTGATCTTGTATTTACGAAATATTAAATAAGCCAACAATACATATAAGGGAGTCCAGAGCGCCATCGAGCTTACCCAAACCATAAGAGTATCAAAAAAACCATTGCTCGCCCCGTTTATCAGCAAGAATAGTTCATAATCAAGTTGTTTGAACAGTTCAGGCATTTTTATATTATTGGTTTATTTCTTTTTCTTCTCCTCAAGGAGCTTCTTTTTTATCTCGGTATATTCATTGTTGTAAGGGTCGCGCCTTATAAGTTCCCTAACATATCTGATCGACTTTTTTTTCTGTTCTTTTTCAAGAGCCTTTTCAAGTTTTTCCTTAAAATAACTATCGCTTTTACATGTATAACCTGTTAGTTCCACCTGATAAACGATCATGGCATCGGTTGAGTTGGTTTCGGTTTCGTTTATGGTAAACTGAATAGGCACTTCGAATTTAGTATATTTATCATCCTCGCATTTGTTCCAGTGCCCAACGGTTTTATTTAAGAATTTTTGAATTTGCGCTTCGATTCCCCACCTGAGCGGATTAGTGATGCGCAGGTTTTTTATGGTGCCTTCGCAATCAACATCGAAACGGACGATTAGTATTCCCACAACACAATTTTTTTGGGCAAGCTCCGGATATTCCACTGTTTTCCAGAACAACCTCTCGAACGAATAGTAGCCTCCCCTAAAACGATAATCCAGCAATTGCTTCAAGTTAGCCTTGCGACTCTTGGCCGGAGTGCTTTCTGCTTGCCCAAACAACTGATTGCCAACAAATAACAAACTAATAAATATAATAAGGATATTCTTGCGCATAAAATTAAATTTAGGGTAAAAGTATAAAAAATGCCGTTTTATTTATTATCGAGGATATTCTTTATTTCCTGCAGCATTTCTTTCGTTCTATGCAATGTGTTCAATACATCAACTTTGCCAAAGGAATTCTCCTTTTCCTTTCGTTCTATATAATCCTTAGCCCCTTGAATAGTCATGCCTTTAACCTTCACCAGCTCATGTATAATCCTAAAATTATCAATATCCCTACGGGTAAAGAGCCGCGTCCCCTTACTGCTCTTCCTTGGTTTTATTTTCTTGAACTCACTCTCCCAATACCGTATCAATGAAGTGTTTACATCAAACATTGCGGCTACTTCACCTATTTTATAATATACCTTTTCAGTGAGCATGACATTTGGGCGTTAATCGAGTGACTGGGACGGCCGTTTTGATAAATCAAGCAATAATTCGTATTCTTCGGGGCTTAAGTCATTATAGAAATAATAAATAGGGTTGATGGCCCTTTTGTTTTTCCTTACTTCATAATGAAGATGCGGAGCAGTGGATTTACCTGTGTTGCCAACCTCGCCTATTACCTGGCCTCTTTTGACTTTATCACCTTTTCTCACTAAAAATTTACTGGTATGGGCATAAAAAGTATGATATCCATAACCGTGATCGATATCTATCGTATTTCCATAACCCCGCCTCGATTTTTTCGTTTTTACAACAACGCCATCACCGGTAGCGAAGATATGCGTGCCTTTAGGTGCAGAGAAATCTATCCCGGCATGAAACTTTTGGACTTTATAAATCGGGTCTATCCTATAACCATAATAAGAGGCTATTCTCTTTAAGTCAGTATTGTTGACAGGTTGTATTGCAGGAAGGCTCGCCAGCATTTTCTCCTTGTTCTTGGCCATTTCGAATACCTCGTCAAACGACTTTGACTGCACATATATCTGGCTAGCGATTTTATCCAGTTTTTTGGCAGTCTGTTCCAAAAGCTTACTATTGTCATATCCTTCTAGTGCCGCATATCTGTCGGCACCACCATATCCCGCTTGCCGAATCTCCCTGGGAATCGGCTCTGCCTCGAAGATAATCCTGTAAATATCATCATCCTTATCGGCCAGTTCGTCAAGGACAAGCTGCATTTTGTCCAAACGGTCGTTCATTATTTCCGTTTGAAGCTGATATTGCGAAATCTCCCTCTTTTGCATCCTCTCCCTGGGCGATTCAAAAAACATGAAAGAAATAACGACAAGCACTATGGACAGTGCAAGGCTTGATACCAAAAATAAAGATGTACGAAATATTTTTTGCCCTTTGGAACGCTTAAGCTCCTCATAAGCAAGTGTTTTAGTGTTAAATACATACTTAGTTCTAGCCATAAGAATTTGTTTCGATGGGCGCAAAATTAATTAATTCGAGTAAATTTGCACCCATAAATTAATTTAATTATAAACATTTTAATGTTAACTGGCTGAAAATGACTTCATCAGAGATAAGAAAAGCCTTTCTCGATTTCTTTGAATCGAAAGAGCACACCATAGTGGGCTCGGCTCCTATGGTAGTAAAGAACGACCCTACGCTAATGTTCACCAATGCCGGGATGAACCAGTTTAAGGATTTGTTCCTCGGCAATGCACCTATCAAGGACACGCGCGTCAGCGACACTCAAAAATGCTTGAGGGTTTCGGGAAAGCATAACGACCTTGAAGAAGTCGGGCACGACACTTATCATCATACTATGTTCGAGATGCTGGGCAATTGGTCGTTTGGTGATTATTTTAAGAAAGAAGCAATAAAATGGGCTTGGGAATTTCTTACCGAAGTGCTAAATATAGACAAAAGCAGTTTATATGTTACGGTTTTCGAAGGTGACAAAGAAGACAAGCTTGAACTTGACAAAGAAGCATTATCAAACTGGAAAAACATCATCCCCGAAGATCAAATACTTTTTGGATCGAAAAAGGATAATTTCTGGGAAATGGGAGATACAGGCCCTTGCGGCCCCTGCTCCGAGATCCATGTTGATATACGATCGAAAGATGAAAAAGAAAAACTTGACGGCAAAGAACTCGTTAACAAAGATCATCCCCTGGTAATCGAAATATGGAATCTTGTGTTTATTCAATACAACAGGCTTTCAAACGGACAGCTGGAAAACCTGAGCGCGAAACATGTTGACACGGGCATGGGCTTCGAACGGCTATGCATGGTAATGCAAGGCGTCCAGTCGAATTACGATACTGATGTTTTTACCCCCTTGATAAGCAAAATTGCCGAAAATGCGGGAATTTCTTATGGCAATAACGAAGACAAGGATATAGCCATGAGGGTTATTTCCGATCACCTTAGAGCGGTGGCGTTTGCGATTGCCGACGGGCAACTTCCGTCGAATACGGGGGCCGGATATGTCATCAGGCGGATCTTGCGGCGTGCCGTTCGTTACGGCTATACCTTCCTGGATTTCGACACGCCCTTTTTGACAAAAATACTTCCTGTCCTGAATAATATGATGGGCGACACTTTTCCTGAACTGCGAAAACAGAACGATATCATAGAAAAGGTAATCCTTGAGGAAGAAACTTCGTTCCTGCGCACCTTGGAACAAGGAATCAAGAGGTTCGAGAATTATCTAAAATCATCGAAAGACAAAAATATTGATGGCGGCTTTGCTTTTGAATTATTCGACACATTTGGCTTTCCAATCGACCTGACCCGGCTGATGGCCCGGGAGAAAGGCTATACTGTTGACATGGACGGCTTTGCCGCAGGACTGCAGGCCCAAAAACTCAGGTCGCGAACAGCCGCTACTGTTGATGCCGGGGACTGGGTTGAAGTAACTGACACACAGGAGGAAACAGAATTTGTAGGCTATGACGAACTGGAAGCGAAAACCCGTATCCGGAAATATAGGATGGTAACGGCAAAAAAAAGAAAAGCTTACGAGATAGTTTTAACAAAGACGCCATTTTATGCCGAAGCGGGAGGCCAGGTGGGCGATAGCGGCAAGCTTGTTTCCGAAACCGGGACGATAGATATTTTTGATACCAAAAAAGAAAACAACCTTTGGGTCCATTTCGCCAAGACATTGCCTAAGGATATCTCAACTGAATTTATTGCCAAGGTAAATTCGGAAAAACGATCGGCAACGGCTAAAAACCATAGTGCCACGCACCTCCTGCAAGCCGCATTAGTAAAAGTATTGGGCACCCATATCGAACAAAAAGGCTCATTGGTAAACCCTGAGCGGCTTCGCTTCGACTTCTCCCATTTCTCAAAACTAACGGACGACGAGCTAAAATCAATTGAAAACATCGTAAATAGGAAAATCAGGGAAAATATCCCTGCCGACATAAAAATCAATGTCCCCGTAGAGAAAGCCATTGAATCAGGCGCGACTGCGTTGTTCGGCGAAAAGTATGGCGATAAGGTCAGGGTAGTAACTTTCAGCCCGGATTATTCCGTTGAGCTTTGTGGCGGAACACATGTCAAGGCAAGTGGGGAACTAGGCTTGATGAAAATCATCTCGGAAGGCGGAATCGCCGCCGGCATCAGAAGAATAGAAGCCGTTACAGGCGAAACGGCCATCAAGCTGATCCATGAGAAATTTGACGCACTAAAAGAGATTGGCAATGTATTGAAAAACCAAGCCGACCTTGTATCAGCAGTATCAAAGCTGATAGATCAAAATAACAAAATGCAGAAGCAGCTCGAAAAACTGCAAAAGGAAAAAGCCTTGAACCTAAGCAAAGACCTGGCAAATTCCGGTGAAGAAATCAAAGGGGTAAAAATAATTACCGCTAAAGTCGATGCTGATGCCAGCCAGGTCAAATCCATTGCACACGAGCTGAGAAGTTCAGGAAACAATGTCATGGTGGTAATTGCCGCGGCATCATCTAACAAAGTAAGCTTGGTAGTTGCCTTAAGTGACGACCTTGTTGAGAAAGGCGAATTAAAAGCCGGCGACATTATTAAAAAAATCGCGCCCCTGATAAAAGGAGGGGGAGGAGGCCAAGCCCACCTTGCCATTGCAGGCGGAAAAGACGAATCGGGAATCAAGGCCGCCTTTGCCGCTGCCAAGAAGTTTCTTTAAATTGGAAATTGCTTATCCTTACTAAGGAAAAGTATGGCAAACGCTTATTATTTATTTGATTGACAACTAATTACAAAGACAGCACCTTTGTTGATAAAAAAATAATTTTTTTTAGTGCTTACTTTAGCTTTACTGCTAATCTTTTATAAATTTACACAATGCATCATTGTAAATATTTATTTATGAAGAACTTTAGTTTCGCAGCTATAAAACCCATATTGGTTTCGTTATGTTTTTTAGTTATAGCCACCATAGTTCCCGCTCAGGAAGAATACACACATCTTGAAGATGAAATAGACTTCTCGACAGTAAGTCCTCCGCTCAGCAGGCTCGACAGGGTAAAGGGATGGGCTCTTCAAGACAATGGGGCATGGATGTCGGAAATCAACAGAATCCCCCTTTCTTTTGAAAACAAAACCAAACCTCGTACACCGAAAGAAAAACTTGGCCAATCGAATATCATCGAGCTTCAGCTGCGAAGGGTAATGGTGGGAAAAGACCAATATATTGCCTTTATTCATTTTTACAAAGACGGCAGATACGAGTTTCCCATACTTCAGGAAGACTGGACAGGTTTCAAGTCATTCGACTTTTATATTTTTAAAGGCGAGAAACTAGCTGAGATCTTACCCGACGATTTTGAATATAACACCCAATGGGGAGTTAATCTGGATGCTTTTGCTCGGGGCACTATCAGGAATTATGTTGAAGACGACGGTATAGTGGAAGACGAAATCAAAAAAGCCGTTATTGCCGTCGAAAAGGGCGAGATCGTAAACAACTGGAACCTTGTTTGGGGTATCCACGCTATTAAAAACGGCGAAGACGAGGTGTTCAGGTTTAATATCGTAAAAACTTTCCGCAAGGAATATCTTGTTGATTACTATACGAATAACGAAACCTGGGAACTTAACATCAGTAGGTCGTTCTGGGAGCTTCGCGCCAACACCTTCAAGTCGTTTATCCGCGACGCACAGGAATACCTGGTCGATATAGACGAGGGCCTGGTGCCTATTTCGCGCGACAGCTCTTATCAAAACTATTATAATTGGGGGGTTGTAAGGTATCAGATGGGCGATTATACAAACGCCATAAGATATTTCAAAAAAGCCGTTGACCAAAATCCCGAGACCGATGACTTTATGATATATTCCTTCAGGGGTAACGCCTTTAGCAAAAAAGAAATGTATAATGATGCCATTAGCGACTTCGACAAGGCTTTATCGCTTCAACCAAAGGACTTAATGGATTATTCAAACTGGGTCAGGAATTATTTCAACAGGGGCGTATCCAAATTTTATCTTGACGACTTGAACGGCGCCTGCAAAGATTGGAACAAAGCCTTGGAGCTAGGTTTTGGCCAGGCGCACGATTACGTTATGGAATATTGCGAATAATAAGAAATTCGATGATTAAAAATATATCCCTTTTCTTTTTAACTACCTTGATACTAAGTAGTTTTACCTTTGCCCAAAAGACAAATAATTCATCGAAAGGATTTGCCGGCAACCTTGAGATAAACTATTCACTGGGATTTAGCCAGTTTTATGGCGATGCCAGCAGCTCGGGTTTTTTCAAGAAATTCTCAGGCGAAACAGGGTTTGCCCAAAGCCTTGGAATCAAAAAACATTTTTCGCCTGTCTTTGCTGTCGGGCTAAATGCTTATTATGGTTGTGTGGAAAGCCATAAAACCCTTAACGGCTCGGGTGCTGCCGTCGATTTTTCATTATTGGGAACTTACGGCGACATAAACCTTAGGGCTTATGTAGATTTCAATAATTTATTCTGGGGAAGGGATTATAAAAGGAAATTGAGCGCATTTGGCTGGCTAGGAATCGGTTATGGTTTTTGGTCAACCGGCTTAACCGATAATACAACAGGTGATTATCGCGAAATAGGAAACACCGTGGCCGGCAGTACCGGCGGCGAAACCTATAAGAAAAGCGGTGCCGTAGTCCCCCTGGGCCTAGGGATCAAATACCGTATCAGCCCCAAATGGGCAGTAAACGCCGTGGGTGATTTCAGAACGATATTGAACGATGATCTTGATATCTGGCGCGGCGGCTTCAAATACGATCAATTGTTCTATATGGGCGCAGGAATTTCATACTACATAAATCCCGGTTTTGGCAAGCGCAAGGCCAAAGTCAAGAAAAGAGCCCCCAGGCAAACAACTTACGAGGAAAAAGACAAAATCAAAGATGAGGAGCCAACTACAAAGCCAAGGCCGGAAACAGCTGGCCCCAGGAAAAAAGTTATTGGTGAAGTCCCAATTTACGATATGGATTATAAAGCCTCCAACCAGGCTAAGATCAATATAAAGAAAAGCGTCAGGCCTTCCCCGGATGCGCTCTTGATTGTACCGGCTAAAAAAGCAAGTGCCAAGGGCGTTGTTTACCGCGTGCAAATACTTGCTAAATCAAAGAAGCTTGACAATATTGGTTATTTAAGGAACAAATATAATTTGAGCGGAGATATCTATGAAGTATTTCAAGATGGCGTTTATCGTTATTCCTCCGGCGAGTTCATAAACTATCAGGATGCCCTGAACCACAGGCACTTGCTAAAAAACAAAGGTATCGCCGACGCCTTTGTAGTTGTTTATAAGGACGGGAAACGAATCCCCTTGACCAAGGAACTGAAAAGGTAAAACGCAGGCATTAACTTAAATAAACTTGACAACTCCCTGCAGATAAACTATATTTGTCCCTAATTATTAACAATTAATTGGTATTAACTACTTAAATACGATAAGTTTTTCTATCAATTGGATTGTATTTTTACAAACAAAGCAGGAATAACATGTATCATAAAAAGAGCCGCAGAAGGTTTTTATTGTTGATGCTGATAGTGTTCAGCAGCAGTTGGTTATTTCCACAGTCTTTTCTAGAAAACGAAACACAATTTGCCGACTGCTGGGGATTTAGCCTATATGTTGGCAAAACTCAATATTATGGCGATGTGAGCCATGACGACAAATGGGAAAAGCTTCGTGCCGAGGCGAAACTTTCCGCGGGCATAGCGATATCGAAAAAAGTAAATTCGTATTTCAGCCTTAGGGCAGATTTGTTTTTATCGAGGTTACGAAGCAAAAAAGGGGCAAACAACAAAGCATTCCCGGTTGAATATTATCTTGCAGGGGAGTATATGGATTTTTCTATCTTGCCTTCTATCGACATCGTGGACCTGGTATCGCTTAACCACGCTGACAAAAAGTTTTCAGCCATTTACTATCTGGGCATTGGATATGCCATTTGGAACAGCGGTTACCAGCACGCCAACACAACTCCTTCGGAACAATCGGCAAGCGGCAATGTTGATGCCAAGACTTTCAATAGCGGAATAGTAATTCCTATGGGTTTAACCTTGGATTATAGGGTCTCGCATAAGTTCTCGGTTTTTATCGACGGGCAGATGCGAACTATAACAAATGACAAACTCGACAATTGGGTTGACGGATGGAAATTCGACCAACTCTTCGTGGGCAGTATAGGCATGCAGTATCATTTCAATATTGCACGTTACGTTGGCCCTAAACTTGTAAAACAGTCCAAGCGTAACAAGGATTACATGAAAGTTATATACGGTTGCAGGTTTTAATAAAACAGCTGATTGCCATCCTCCATTGCAAATATTCTCTCATCATGAAAAATATCATCATCCTTAATCAGATAAATAGCGTTCAGCGGCAACGAGGCTGATATGCCATCGACATGATATTTAAAATCACCGATGACCTTCCAGGTATTATCCCAATAATAAAGCTTGTATTTTATATTGGCCATCAGGTGTTTACCTGAAGCATAATACTTTAAATCAAAGTTTCCCGATTTTAACGAAGGCTTAAAAACTTGAATGTCGCCATTTTTAAAAACAAAAGGATAGTCAATGGCCAAACACCTTTTATCCTCCCATTTGGTTGGCAGGTAAACTACATTCTCAGCCATATTTTCGAAGATCATTATAGAATCCTTGTTTAACGACCAATCAACGGCCTTCCATTTCCCATCGTTATAAACTGCCGTAAACAAATATTTTTGCGATGAGCTAGTCTTTTTTGCAAACCTATAATTATTTCCATATAAGCCACTTACATCAATATAGTTATAATGGCCCAGATAAGGCGGGGTGCTTTCTTTTATGCTCTTTATCGAGAACAAGCTGTTGCTATCAGCAAAATATGTCCGTCGGTAGATCTTAGCCAGCGACCTGACAATTGGTTCTGTCAGCCCCCCATCGCATGCGCCCAGGTGTATTTCATTCCCATCAGGGGCAATAACTGTTGTCCATGCCAGCCAGCCATTGGTATCGGACAATGCCGGTGTATAATCCATTGCAGCAGCAAATCCCAAGCTTCGGAAAGCCTTAACCTTAAATATATTAATGGTTTCCAAATTGCCTTTCCCTGTTTCCAGCAGCTCATCGATCAATGGCCTATGCATTGTTTTCACATATCTCTCATCATATTGTATCAATGAGTTTATCTTACGATTTACTTTTAAGACATTTTGCTCGAACGACAATTCATTATCGAGCTCGTCATTAAGCAGCCCACGGAGTTTTTTCCTGAAAGGCTCGACAATTTCGTTTGCAACCCTATAAGGTAAAATATACTGCTTAAAAGCAGAATAACCGTAGGTCAGCCATTCCTTGTTATTATTATATGTGTCGAACGCAACAAACAGGTTATCAGTAAATTGCTTCGAGTTGAGGCTTTCAAAATCAATTGAGAACGAGTCGGCTTTATACTCCAGGCAGCCATTGGCTCCCTCGAGGCTATCGATATGCAACAGTATTTCCCTGAGATTGCTGAAACGCCCGGGATTAATATTATATGTATTGCCCAGGGAATCCTTCAAGCTGTAAAACGAGGTATAATTCTTGTTTGAGTAGCTTAACAGATAATAGCACGCGTCCAGCTTCAGCGAATCGTCGGCCTCCATGCAGTTGAGGATGAATTTAGTAAGCTGGGGCTTGTTGATACCTGCAATGTCCAAAACGGAAATCACATCTTTGGGAATACCGGGCCTTTTTGATTTTAAGCAAGAAGAAAAATATAAGACAATGAAAACAAGGCAAATCACTGAAAGCAATATGGGTCGTTTATTAAACATGGCAATCATTAATCAATATAGCAAAAGGTGCAAATATAGTTAAAGGAGGTTTCTAAATCAATTTCATCGCATCGGCGGGAAGCCATCCGATGCTTCCATCCTGGATTTTGATCTTATTCCAGTTGTCAACCTTATCCAGGATTCTTACCTTCGTTCCCTCGTGCACGACAAATAAGTCAACGGAAGATACTGTAGGTGAACTTTTTACGGTTATTGTAGGCGTAAATATTATTGCGTCCTTATTCTCTTTGGTATAATAATACTTCTGCGATGCAAGACCAATGCTTCCCACTGAGGCGATTAAGAGCAAAACACCAAGGTAGAAAGATAATTTTTTCGACGATCGCGATTTGGATAAGATATAAAATCCGAGCACGACAAGAAATGCCGACCAAATAACCAGGGACAAGACGGCCCACGAGTTAGCATTGAACATCTCGTAGAAATAATTCCACCATTGCTTATAAAACAAGCTAGGTACTTTTTCAATCTTATCAACGATCATGCTGTTGCAGATGTTTAAATTGTAGAGGATGTCCTCGTCGTTGGGAGCAAGCTTACGGGCTTTTTCATAATATAATATCGCGGCAGGTATATTATTGTTCTTGAAGTATGCATTACCAATATTATAATATAGTTCCGCCGACTGGTAATTCTCGGACAAAACACTGTTATACATTACCAAGCTTGAATCATAAAGGCCTTGGCTATATAATTGGTTTGCTTTTTCAATGGTCTCTTTATGAGAGTTGGCCATGGCAAGTGAACTTGCAAGGCTCAATAAAACAACTGACAATATATTTATAAGGTTCTTCATATTATTTCAACGCCTTCTCGGCTAAAGTAATTGCGATTAAACTTTCATGATATATGCTCTTCATCTTATTGGCGGCATTGCCGGGCGCGAACCGGGCAAACTCGATATTGTTCAGGGCATTGACAAAGCCGTTTGTTATTTCGTCGTCAACTTGCCTGGAAGTCAATATATCGGTGATGTTCTCAATCGAAAGCTCAGCCTGTGGAATAAGGAACTTATCCGACAAATAGCCCCATAAGGCCTGTGCCAGTTCGTTATAAAACTCCTTGTCGTCATTCGCCTTCATCAACTTCTCAGCCTTCAAAAGCTTGCTCTTCGCAATTTTGTTTGCTTTTCTGGTCTTCATCAGGGCAACATTGCCTTTACGCTTTTGTTGCTGCCTGAAAACCAAGACAAAAACAATGAGCAAGGCCAGGGGAACAAATATCGCCAGGTAATATGCCGGGCTACCGAATAAAAAATCATTTACTTTAAGCAGTTCAAAATCCGTTTGTTTAATATGATGGATGTCCTTGCCGATATATTTTATATCCTCCTGGGCCGAAGAACTATACGAGACACCGCCTCCGGAGGAGCCGGCGCCTTTTACAACCTTGATGTTATAAGGTCCGGCACTAATACTGTGATATTTTTTATCTGACGGGTTGAAATAACTAAATTCCAGGGGCTTGATAACAAAATCGCCCGGGTTTCTGGCAATAGCCAGGTATTCTATCTTCTTGATCCCCGATACGCCCTTTAAACCAGTCCTGATATTGTTGCTGATTTTTGGGTCGTAAGTCTCAAAATCAACGGGAAATTTAATTTTAGGCGGGTTTACAAGCTCAAGATTCCCGGCGCCGCTCAGCTTTACGCTTATGGTTAAGGCATCATTAGTTGAAATAGTATCATGGTCGAGCTGTGCGTTAAATGAAAATTTCCCGACCGCCCCAGTAAAGCTTTCTGGCTTGCCTTCCTGGGGAAGGGGTTTTACGTTTATCGTAATTTCTTTGGAACTCAGGAACACATCGACGTTCTTTATGTTCCTGTTAAAAAAAGGATCGTTGAAGAAATCATCGAAAGGGTCGCGGCTTCTACGCCTTTTGTTTTGAACCTGGATCTGCGCAACGCATTTTAGCTCAGTAGGTTTAATGGTAAGCTTTCCGCTTTTCTGCGGAAAGAGCGCATATTTGCTGATATCGGCAACAATATATTCCTGCCCATCGATAATTTGCCGGCTTTGTTTCAGCTGTTTGTCATCGGATAAGCTCTTGGACCAAAACCCTTCGTACGATGGCGATTTGTCCATGCTTAAGTTAGAAATACCTACCTTGGTATATATACGGTTAGTTATTATTATCTGTTCCCCCAGATACGGATTCCTGTTTGAGACAATTGTTTTCAGGAAAACGTCCTCATCGCTCAACGCCCCGTTTGAAGAAGTACTTCCCTTTTGTGAAGCCATATTGTTTCCGCTTTGCGAAGCAGTGCTGTTTCCGCTACCGGCCTGGGCGGTGTTGCCTGAGCGCTTCACCACTTTAATAGTTAAGCTGTTCGACCTTACGGTCTCGCCGTCAACAACTATCGAGGCAGGCGATATCATATATGTACCTTCTTCCGAAGCCGTTAATATATAAGTAAATATTTGCGTAACGCTTTGGTGGTAATTCCCGTTTATATATTCAACCGATGAGCTCTGGGAGGTGTTGGGCCCTGAAAGCCTGTGCAGCTTACCGAAGTTTGGTGCGCTGAACCCACTTCCGTTTGCGTTTAATTCGTAAGTTACCCTAAACCTCTCACCCACCATGACGGAATTGCCGGTACTTGCGACAAACTTGGTGCTTTTTTGCAAGGCAAAGGATAATGTACTGAATATCAGTGCAACAAATAGAAATATTATCTTTTTTACGTTCATCATTAAATAATGTTCAAAAATATGATTTATTTAAACCAAAACTCAATTTATATATATTGTTAATTACCAGTCGATATCCGTTTTAGTCGATTTAGCCGACTTTGCTTTTGCCCTTTGTAATTTCTGCAAAGTTTTTTTCTCGTCGTTCTTTAAAGCATCCAGCATTCGTTGAGCATCCTGCTTGCTGATTTGCTGCGGCTGTTTTTGCTGTTGCTGATTTTTTTTCTGATCCTGATTTTGCTTCTGCTGATCGTTTTTTTTATCCTGATCATTCTTATCCTGATTTTTCTTATCCTGATTCTTTTTATTGTCTTTTTTGTCCTTGTCCTTGTTCTTGTCCTTGTCCTTGTCCTTGTTCTTGTCCTTTTTCTTATCCTTGTCCTTGTCCTTGTTCTTGTCCTGGTTTTTTTGCTGTTGCTCGATCATTTTTTTTCGGGCATACTCATAGTTATATTTGGCGTCCTGATTATCGGGATCGATCCTTAAGGCATTCTTATAAGCCTCCATGCTTTCCTTATATTTTTTCAGGCTGAGCAAACTATTGCCCAGATTATAATATGACGAGGACTTAATGTCCTTGTTTTTAGATGACCCTGATGATTCATCGAACAATTTCGACGATTCATCATAATTCTTCTGCATATACATTGCATCACCCAGGTTGAATTTCCCCTTAATATAATCCGGTTTTTCCGTTATGGCCTTGCGATATTCAATTTCCGCATCGGTATAATTATCGGTTTCGTATAAATTATTGCCTTTCCGAACAAGTTTCTTCTCGCTTTGGGCGAAGATGTTCATACTTGCAAGAGCAAGAACCAGTATCATTATATGTTTATAGGAAGCATTCATTTTTTTATTTTTTCTCCATCTTACCAAACAGATCCACTTTGCCTGCCCATTTACTTTTGCGCTTACCGATTAGCAGCTCAACCAATAAGATTATCAATGCCGCAATGATGTATATTTGAAAACGATGTTCATAATCAGTAAATTGTTTCGATTCGATTTCTTTTTTCTGGATACTGTTAATCTCGTTGAATATCTTGCTCAACCCGCTGCTACCGTTGTTGGCCCTCGCATAAGCACCATTTCCGGCCGCGGCTATCTGCCTGAGCATATCCTCGTCAAGCTTGGTAACAACGGTTTTTCCTTCTTTGTCTTTTTTAAATCCTGTCCTGCCGCCATAATCGTTATAAATAGGTATCGGGGCTCCGTCAGGCAAGCCCATTCCGATAGTAAACACTTTAATACCCTGCTCATAGGCCTTTTTTGCCGACTCAACGGCATCGTCCTCGTGGTTCTCGCCATCGGTAATAATTATGATGGCTTTATTATGTTCTTGTTCGTCGAAGGATTCTACCGACATGTCGATTGCCTCCCCAATGGCAGTTCCCTGCGAAGGAACTATTTTTGTGTCAACGGCCGAGAGAAATAATTTAGCAGCCGAATAGTCGGTTGTCAAGGGAAGTTGTTTATATGCGTTTCCGGCAAAGACGATTATCCCTATCCTATCGCCCTCAAGTTTATCGATAAGATTTGAGATCGCCATTTTGGAACGCACAAGCCTATTGGGCTTGATATCTTCGGCCATCATCGAGTTCGAAACATCCAGAACCAGCATAAGGTCGATACCTTCGCGCTTTACCTTTTCCAGCTTGGACCCGATCTGCGGGTCAACAAGGGCTATCACTATAAACACGAGTCCGGTCAAAAGCAAAATAAACTTGAATACAGGCTTGATCTCCGATGAGTTCGGGCTGATGCCGTCCAGCTGTTTTGTGCTGGCATAGTTCTTAGAGGCTGTTTTCTTCCACGAATTGAACAAGAGATACAAGACAAAAAACACTACCGCCAGAAGCAGAAACCAAAAATACTCTATGTTGGCAAATCTAATCATCAATTTAATTTTTTAGTTTTTCATCAGGGGAATTTCCTGAAAACCATGAATCTCAATACAACTTCCAAAACAAATAAGCCCAAGGCCCATAGTGCAAAGCCCATAAATTTCTCATGTTTCCTCTTAAACTCCTGCACATCGATCTTCGACTTTTCCAGCTTATCTATTTCATCATATATCGCTTTAAGCGATTTATTGTCCTGTGCCCTAAAATACCTGCCTCCGGTGGTCTTTGCAATTTCCTTGAGCAAATCCTCATCTATCTGAACCTCAACATTTTGCATTTGTACACCGAAAGGGGTCTGCATTGGATATGGAGCATAGCCCTGAGTACCGACGCCTATTGTATAAACCCTTATCCCGTACATCTTGGCAAGCTCGGCGGCCGAACGCGGGTCGATGGAGCCTGCATTGTTAACACCATCGGTGAGCAGGATTATGACCTTTGAAATAGCTTGCGAATCTTTCAGCCGGCTAACTGAAGTTGCCAAGCCATCGCCTATGGCGGTTCCATCTTCAATCATACCGCTCTCTATCTCCCTGAAAAGGGAATATATCATCTGGTGGTCGGTTGTCAAAGGAACCTGTGTGAAGGCCTCCCCACTAAAAATCACAAGGCCTACCCTGTCGTTGGGGCGTTTAGAGATAAAATCCTTAGAGACGGCCTTTGCAGCCTCCAAACGGTTTGGCTGAAGGTCCCGGGCAAGCATGCTGCTCGAAACATCCAGGGCAGTTACTATATCTATACCTTCAATATTTATGTTTTGCTTTGAAGAAACGGACTGAGGGCGAGCCAAGGCAACAATAAGCAAGGCAATCACAAAAAGCCTGATTACAAAAAGTAAATGAACAAGATATATTTTAGGGCTAAGGGGCATATCGGCAAACACCTGGTTATCCGAGAAAACAAGTTCGGGATCCCTTTTTTTGTTACGTAACAAATACCAAGCTATTAAAGCCGGGATAAGCAATAATGCCCATAAATATTCAGGATTGGCCCATTCATCGTAATTAAACATGAGAACCTCCTTCCTCGTTCATACCAATTTCATTATCAGCCTCTTGCTTTGTGTACTTCGTCTCGTTTACAAAGTCGATACAATGAGAGATGCTTAAATCATTCTCCAGGGCCGTAGGTTGGGCCTTTGCGAATTTCACTAAATCCGACAGTTGGAAAACAGCGTTCAGTTTGTTTCTTGCCTCATCGTTGTCCAAGGCTTTTTCTATTTCACCGGCAATCTCATCGCTCGTCATCTCAACGGCATCAATATTAAACCTCCTGTCGATATACTCGCGCATTATGTCGGTCAGCCTGGAATGATATTCCTTTATTTTCCCCTGTTGCCATACTTTTGCAAGCCGTAATTCATCAAGCTTCTCCAGTGCTACCACCTCGGCAGGCCTCAGCGGCTTTGGTTTAGCCACAAAAATTGGCCTGTTGTTTTTTCTCCGGATCAAAAACCAAATTATCACAACTATCAAGGCAACAATGAGCAAAGCCCCCAAAGCCCATGGCAATATCTCCATAAAAGTATAGGGTTCCTTGTATGGCATCACTATTTGCTTAAATGCCCGGCTTGTATCAACCTCGGGGGTAAACACGTTTAAATGGAGCAAAGGGCTCTTGGTGTCGAAAACGATCGAGCTATCCTTTGCGAACTTGAAAGTATAAGATGGCAATTCAAAATAACCCGAATCGAATGATGTTATTATAAACTTCTGACTTATGGTCATCTGTGTCCCGGAGAACATAGTATCTACTTCTCCCCTGCTTATTACTTCGATATTTTTATTAAGGGTATCGCCGATTAGCGGCCACGAAAAGCTAAAATCCCTCGGGATCCTCAACCCAAGCTCCAATTGGGCCTGATCACCGATCATTATGGCGTTTGTGTCGAGCAGGGCAAAGGCTTGGGCATTTTGTGCCACAAGCAACTTCCCGGCCGTGAAAGCCAAAATAAAAATCAAATATGTAATAGTTCTTTTAATCATTTCTCTCGGATTATCTTCTCGATTCACGCTTTTTAAACAGGTTCATCAGCGGTCTTACATAATCTTCCCCGGTATAAACCTTAACCATGTCAATTCCGTAACGAGCAAACAATTGGTCTATTTCCCTCCGTTTTATTTCGGTGCTCCTCCTGAAATGCTCGCGAACCTTCTTGCTCG
Organism: Chlorobiota bacterium; assembly: GCA_013151215.1. Classification (GTDB taxonomy): domain Bacteria; phylum Bacteroidota; class Bacteroidia; order Bacteroidales; family F082; genus BM524. The sequence continues at coordinate 32,804 of JAADIS010000145.1, forward strand.
ACGAGTCAACCCACATCGCTTTTCCTGTTTCGGCATCCATCATTTTCACCAATCCGATATCGGGCAGTGATATTTCTCTTTTGTCGGTAACCCTAACCGCTATCAGGTCATGCTTATGATTGGCTATCTGCAAGCCTTTTTCGTAAGCTTCGCTCATAAAGTCGGAGATCAAGAACGCTGTTGACTTTTTCTTTATGGCATTGGCCAGAAACCGCAAGGCCTCTGAAATATCAGTTCCTTTGCTATCAGCCTTGAAGTCGATCAACTCCCTGATAATACGCAATATATGCGAGGTGCCTTTTTGTGGAGGAATGAATTTTTCTATCTTATCGCTAAAGAAAATCACCCCTACTTTATCATTGTTTTGTATTGCGGAAAAGGATATTACAGCAGCAATCTCGGTTATCAGATCTTGCTTAAACTGTCTTTGTGTACCAAACATATTCGATCCGGAGACATCGATCAACAGCACCACCGTTAGCTCTCTCTCCTCCTCGAAAATCTTTACAAAAGGATGGTTGTAGCGGGCCGTTACGTTCCAGTCGATGTTACGGATGTCGTCACCGTACTGATATTCCCTCACCTCGCTGAAAGCCATGCCCCTCCCTTTGAACACGCTGTGGTATTCACCTGAAAACAGTTGATTCGACAAGCCTTTGGTCTTAATCTCTATCTTCCTGACTTTCTTGAATATTTCTTTTTGATCCATTTATTTGTGCTCTGTGTTACCGGCTTACCGATTTTATGCTTTAGCCTTTATGGCACCTCGACACTGTTAAGTATCTCGTTCACAATATCCTCGCTTGTTATATTTTCGGCTTCAGCCTCATAAGTAAGACCTATTCGGTGGCGCATTACATCATGCGATATCGCCCTTACATCCTCTGGAATAACATAACCGCGGCGTTTTATGAACGCATAGGCTTTTGCTCCCAAGGCAAGGTTGATGCTTGCGCGCGGCGATGCCCCATACGAAATCATGTTCTCGAATTTGCTCAAACGGTAATCCTTTGGATAGCGCGACGCAAAAACTATGTCGGTAATATAATTCTCTATTTTCTCGTCAAGGTAAACCTCCCTTACAATTTCCCTGGCACGAAGAATTTCCTCAGGCTTTATCACCTTATTTGTTTTTGCCCTCGTATTGGTAATATTCTGGCGGAGGATTTGCTTTTCTTCTTCCTTCTTCGGGTAGCTTATCACGACTTTAAGCATGAAACGGTCAACCTGTGCTTCCGGCAAGGGATATGTACCTTCCTGCTCAATGGGGTTTTGCGTTGCCATAACCAGAAAAGGTTCCTGAAGCTTAAAAGTTTCCTCACCGATGGTCACCTGTCGTTCCTGCATTGCCTCGAGCAAGGCGCTTTGCACTTTTGCCGGGGAGCGGTTAATCTCGTCGGCAAGTATGAAGTTGGCAAAAAGAGGTCCTTTTTTAACAACAAACTCCTCATTTTTCTGACTATAGATAAGCGTTCCCAAGAGGTCGGCCGGCAAAAGGTCCGGAGTAAATTGTATCCGGCTGAACTTGGCATCTATAATATTCGCCAATGAGTTAATGGCCAATGTCTTTGCTAATCCCGGAACACCTTCCAGCAAAATGTGCCCGTTTGCAAGCAGTCCGATAAGCAATCGCTCGGTCATCTGTTTCTGCCCGATAATTACCTTATTCATTTCCAGATATATCATATCGATAAACTGGCTTTCCTTCTGGATCTTCTCGTTTAGTTCCCTGATATCGGTTTCCAACATTTCTTTATAATTTTATTTTTGATGCGCAAAGATATTAAAGGCGTATTTCTCACCACGTTAAAATATGTTAAGGCAGTTTAAGGTTGGGTTAAAAACAAGGCTAATTGTATTAATTCAGGTTAAAATGTAAGTAAGTTCCGGTTAATTAGTTCAGATCAAATATTATTTGCTCCTGATTTCCCTACCGAATGGAGTTAGTGCCAGGCCAGCCAGCTTAAAGTGTTGGTTTCCCCACGGGATACCTATTATTGTTATGTAAAACAATATTCCAAAAGCAAAATGCGTAAGCATTATCCAAAAGCCTCCAACAAAAAACCAAACAATGTTCATAACAGTACTTAAACAGCCTGAGGGCCAGCCGGTACGAACCACTTCGCTGCCAAAAGGCCATAATGCCAATATCCCTAGCTTCAAGGTCTGCAAACCAAATGGAATCCCAACAATGGTGAGCATTAGCACAATGCTGGCAGCAAGATATTCAATGGCTGTTGCAAAGCCGCCGAACACCAACCATATAATGTTTCCAATTATTTTCATCTTCAATTAGTTTTCAACAAAAGTAATTAACTAATCTTAATGCCGTCAAATACGATTAATTAATCTTAATAATTCAATGGTTATAAGTGTTGTTCGCACACACTCCGCATAAAACCCATGCCTACCATGCGTTATTTCTTTAGTGTTAAATTACATAAAGTTATAAATGATAGGGGTGAAATAACAGAATTTGCAATCACTCCTGATAATGTTGATGACCGGGAACCTCTAAAAGATGTAAATTTCATCAAAAAAATATACGGGAAACAATTTGCAGATATAGCCTGGTTAATTCATGCATTTAGTTTGATGCAGATGTGAGGCGTCTAATCCTGATGATATAGCAGCCTATTTCAAAGGTTTAGCAAGGAAGCAGATGCGTTAAAATAAATACACTTTAGTAAAAAATGACAGAAATCCGATTCCGGGAATACTTTTCTAAGATACTGATATCATGATAATAACAAGTATTTTGTCATTTTTTATGAATTAATCAGGATAAGTCAAGAGCAAAAAAAACTATCTCTTTTATTTAATTCGTGACTTTGGGCGTCCCGGAGACGAAAACAGGAAACAAGCCCGGAATGCGCGATGAAGCCGCTTAAAACTTTTTTACTATCTTTATGCCCGATAAAACAATCGGGAAATTTGAAAACAAAATACCTTACAAAATATCCAGGTGGCATATTGGGAATGCTCATTGGTGTTTTAATTAAATTTGTGGCCCTTCTTGATAAGCACGGCTCACGGCTCACGGCTCACGGCTCACGGCTCACGCATCAACCTGTGTTTCCAACAAACGCCTGTCATGTCACAAAAGTCAAGATTCGCTTCGTCAGGTACTGCACCCCCCTTAGCTTTACGCTCCACATGAAAAAACAGCGCAAATAGAATAAGATGATGACTTAACCAATCAGATAACTTATTAACATAAACTTTAAAAAATTAAATATGAACAAATTAAAAAATAACAAGATAGTTTTTAGGATTATTGCAGCATCGGTGCTAATCTCGATAATCACGACAAACGTATATTTGGCAAGAAGCCAGACAACTTACAATGAGTTTGTTTTGCCACCAGACAACAACGGCACTATTCCTTATGTAGGCAACACGCCAAGGGACATTGTTTATGCCGACAACAAGATTTTTGTTTATACTATGAAAAAAATCATTGTTTTTAACGAGGACAAAACTTACCAAGGCTCAATAGAATTCGGCTCACCGACAAACTATGGGCACTTTGCCCTAAAATTGTCCGGTTACGGCCAAACCGCAGTCGATTTCAATTATATGTTTTATACGCAATCCGACCACAAATTATATTTTCTTACCCCAAATCTGGAAATTAAATCAATATATACAAATAACAGCACTTACAATCCTGGCACAGAGTTGAACGCTCCGGCGGGAATACCATTGAACAGGGTCAAGAAATTGTATGTGTTCAATAAATTCGAGATAAATGGGGATAAGTTAATTTGGTTGATCCGGACAAAATCCCCAAATCTACACTCTTGGGATTCTTACCTCGGAGTATATTACAAAACCAACGGTATATTCGGCCAAGCACCCATTTATTCCGATTTTATGGACGGGAGTGACGAGACCTATGGGTATGACCACACGATCTCAAGTTTTGGCTATTATCCCGAAGACAACGATATTTATATTTCCAGATCCGTGGTTTTTGAGGTTCTTCATATAAATCAGGACAACAGCGTGACCACCAAGGCAACGGTAAGTACTCAAAACCAGCGCAGGTTCGGTAAATTTCTGCTCATCAAGAACCTGCCCGGCAGCAACCCCAAAATGTTGGCATTGCCCCTGCAAATCCCTTATGAAGATCCTAACCCAACCACAAAGATTTTTCAGTTCGATGTCAACAACCCGTCAGATCCCGTAACTATTTTAGCCCCTAACAGTAGGATAATGGACGCTGAATACATAAGCACGGATAATGAATTGGTCCTATGCTACCCCAATGACGACTTTTTACAGATATTCCCGCCCAATGTCCCGGAACACGACCTATCTATCTTTACGTTTAATCAAAACACATCTGAATTTGAGTTTAGCTATGCCATAAACACAACATCAAACGACGAAACGGACATAAACTACCACATGAACATAAATACGCCATTGGCACTTTTCAGGAAAACAAACGGCGACATATTGCTTAATAAAAAAAACGAGCTGATAAGGTTATTTAAAAATAACGCCGGCCAGTTTGTTTTCACGGTCTTGCATTATTCCAAAAACGCTTGCTATTCCAAGACTGCTGAAACGAATAGCAATATATTTGTGATCAACAACCTAAGTGCGGGTTTGGAATGTTTCGACGATAATTACAACTGGAGCAACATTAAAACCTCACATGCCGTTTACGATATTGTATATAACCCCCAGAAAAGGGAGCTTTATTTCTTTAACCGCTTAGGCGCTGACAATACGGGCTTTTATATTTATGACCTTGATAACGAAGTAGTTAGCGGCTTTATTGAAACTGACAAAGCTATCGGCGATTTGGCCTACAATTCAGTTTTGGGCCATGTTCTTGTATCAGAATTCAATAAAGACGAAGGATCGGGGGCCACAATCAGGGTATTTGACGCAAACAGCAGCTTCAGCGAGTTAAACCCGCTAACATTTGCGGGGGAAAACTATCCGTCCGAAATATTCTGCGCCCCTAACAACAAGATTTATATCAGCGTAAACATGTTGTCCGACGATTTAGTACCGAGAATTGAAATACTGGACGCTACGGACTATTCAAGCCTTGCATCGCTTTCATCGGGATTTGTTGAGAACTATGGCAACTATGAGAACCGTCAGCAACATTATAGCACTAGCATGAAGTATTGTTACAACCCATACAACAAGAGCGTTTATCTTGTCGTTGGTGGAAACTACAGCTACTATCCGCCATATCAAATTGATAAAAACAGCGGTTATTTCCCGTTTTTCGACGCCAACTTGTCGGTCCTTACCAGCCCGGACGACGGTAAGCTCAGGGAAATAAAAGACGACAACACTATGAGCATAAATTATAAAGTGATTCCCAGCCCGGGAGAGATAATATGTGCAGTACCCAACAATCCACCCTCCAAGGATTATATGGGCAAGCTTTACATTAACGGAAGTTCTCTTTATTCATACGATTGTGGGACCAGCTTGTTGAGCGCATCAATTTTGGAGGATGTTATTGATATCGACTACAACTCCAATGAAGACTGTATATACGCATATCGGTATGAATTTGTAGATAAGCCAAATCCAACACCTAATGAGCAATGGATCAAAATCTTAAAAGTGAACAGCGACAACAGCATTGATCAAACACCATTATACCACGAACTCGGACTGGCATCATCCATAAACTACAACAAATATGACGACCAGTTGTACATCCATTATATTTCTGGGTATAGGGTTATGGGTGAAAGCCCTATAAAGATTATCGCTGTTGACACCAAAACATACAGCATAAGTAATTCTTTTACAACAAATAACACATCACTGTTTCCTGAGGTCGTGCCAATAGCAGATTATCCTTTCTTCGACCCCTATGCAAACAAGGCATATTTCCCCAACGGAATGCATTCAAATGTAAGCGTTGTTGATTTTACAGCCAAGGAAGCGCTGCACTTTACGACCGGCACCGATTGGCTCTCCATCCCCCGCATGAACGGCAACGTTAGCACAGCCCAAAAAGAGGGGGACCCGACAAGCGATGTCTTCGACCGGGATAATTTTCAGGCGCCATATACCGAATTGGACCCGCTCTACCACTGGCATGCGGAAAGCAGCAGCGCCGAGCCGTACACCTCTACTTGGCATGAAGATGTAAACTGGGCATTTATCCCTGACAAAGACGACAACAAGACCATATACTCGTTCAGGGGCTACCAGCTGGACGTAAAGCCGGACGGGGACAACGTCATCTACATGACCGGCAACATCAAGGACCCCCTGACGCAGCTGCCCCTCTTTAACAGGAAGAACAACTGGGTCGGTTATTTCCTGCCGGGGGAACAGGACATATTCGACGCCCTCGGGCCCGTTACCTTAAACAACATCAGCGAGATAACCGCCAAAGACTACTATTGTTACCGCAGCAACGACCCCATAGTCGAAGGCCCTATCGGAGGCAGCGTGCAGGGGACCTACTGGGTGTGCGACCAACAGCAGACAAACATCGCCTACGGGGAGATGGTCCAGCTGCTCTCAAGGACGGACAGCGACTATGAGTTCCAGTGGCAGAACTCCGGCGCGAACCCCCGCGAGAAAATAAGGCCGGAGCCGAGCCATTTCCAGTTCAATGAAACGGCGGCATACACCCCTATAATAATAGAGCTCGATTATACCGACAACCCCCTGGAAATAGGCGCTTTTGTCAACGACTCGTGCGTGGGCGCAGAAGCGGTGATGGCCGGGGACTCGCTCATAATCCTCAGGGCTTTCCTTGAGGGGGCAAGCCCCGACTCGATTGTCTTCGCCGACTGGTTCGGGACAAAATCATCCGGAAACAACTTCATCAAAGGATATTACGTGTTCAACGAGTCGACAAAAACTTACGAAAAAAGGCCGCTTTACCCAAGCTCGGTAAAAGGCCGGGCAAAAGTCTCGTTCAAGGACAAAGGCTTCCAAAACGACGGCGAGCGGCCAACATCTCTATCTGACCTCAAGATATGGCCAAACCCCGTTTCCGACCGTTTCGCTTATTCGTTTGTCTTAAGCAAAAAATCGAACATGTCCGCCGACCTCTACAGCATAAACGGGAAATTGCTCGCAAATGTGCTCGACAGGGAATACAATGCGGGATATTGTTCCGGGGCCATCGGGCTTAAGGACAATAAGGGAGAGGGACTATCCCCCGGGGTCTATCTAATAGTCTTTTCCGCAAACGGGTGCAAAACCGTCAAGAAACTAATTGTCAAATAACACATTATGAGGGGGCGGCCCAAACCACCGGAACGGGGCGGCCCCCTCTTTAAACTATTGAGATGAAAAAAATTATTGCTTCAATATTGCTCTTATGCTCCTTTACGGGCTTCGCCAATGTATGGGAAGTGAAAAAAGACGGCAGCGGCGATTTTACCAGGATACAGGACGCCATCGACAATGCCGCTGTAGGCGACACCGTATTGGTCTGGCCAGGGACATATTACGAGAACCTCGACCTCAAGGGAAAGGGCATCACCCTCGGAAGCCTGCTGCTCACAACAGGGGACCAGGGCTATAAGCACACTACTGTCGTTGACGGCGGAAAGGTCGGTAGATGTATTACAATAACCTCTAATGAAGACCATGTAACAATTACTGGATTTACAATTCAAAATGGCAGTACGGATGATTATGGCGGAGGCATAAGAACAATCTATCCAACAACGATAAAAAATTGCATATTCAAGGATAACTTTGCACTAAAAGCCGGTGGTGGGATTTCTTGTGCATGGGAAACGTCTTATTTGTTGTTGGAAAACTGCAGCATTTTCAACAATTATACTTATGGGCCCGGGGGCGGGGTTATTGTTGGTTATGAAGGAACCATAGTTTTTGATTCAACAAACCTCAACAGCGTTTATTTGAACTACGCAGACAGGGGATGCGATTTCCATAAAGCAAACCAAACGGAACTTACTATAAAACTTGACACATCGACGGTATTGTATCCTGACACATACTTTTATTCATCGATAGATCAATACGGATATCAACTTGATGATATAGCAATAATATCATCATATGGTGTTATTGACCCCACAGACAATGACTTATATGTCAACCCCCAGACAGGGGACGACTCCAACGATGGGACATCTTGGGAAACGCCCTTGAGGACGATCGCCTTCGCCAACTCGAAAATAGCTGTCGACAGCAGCGACAAGAACACCATATACCTTGCAAACGGCACTTATTCCGATACTACCAACGGTGAAAAGTTCCCTGTCAACATCAGGCCCTTTGTCGATATCGTCGGCCAGAGCAGAGACGGGGTCGTGCTCGACGGCAACCGAAACGTCTTTATCTTCAAGGGGAACAACAGCATCACAGATTTCAGCCTGCAGAGGATGACACTAAAGGGAGGACCTTTAATTGACTATGAAGATTATGAATCCGGTGTATGGAAAACACTGGCATTCCTATACACCCATAACGACAGGTTCCTGTTGGACAGCATGGTCTTCAAGGAAAGCGTTGCTGAATACGCAATGGGGATATTGACCTACTTCCAAGCTGATTCGTCAGTTGTGCAGAACTGCGTAATCAAGGACAACAGGGGAGGCTTCGGGATAAGGACGGTAAGCCCCGACGACGGGATACATTTTGTCAACAACTGCATCTTCACAAACCAGCAGCCCGACGACAGCGTCCCGCCAAACAGGCCGGCTATGGGACAGGCATTCGATAGTGGGAATTACGGAATTACAGTCCTGCAGAATTGCCTGTTCTTCGATAACCCGAAATATGGCGCGGAAAGATGGATCTATGGCGATTCTTATTATATAAATTGCACATTTGCCGATAATTCCTGGATGAACAACTCGAACTTTATCTTTACAGGTGACGCAAATACCAATATTTACAACTGCATAGCATATAACCTTTATGAAAGCCCTATTGCCATAAGCACCGTGGAATGGCAGAAGATGTTCCACTCCCACCTGAACATCTACAACTCTTTAATCGAGGGAGGGGAAGAAAGCATTTCGATGGGGTCTTCCTGCTGGCACCACGATACCGTATGGTGCCACGTCTATTACGACTCCACCAACATCGACGC
>JAADIS010000145.1:41922-57829 GCA_013151215.1 Chlorobiota bacterium
CCCTGCATTGACGCGGGGACACTCGCTAACCTGCCCGACTTCATCGAGCTGCCCGAATACGACCTTGCCGGAAACCCGCGCGTGGTGGGCGACAGCATCGACATGGGCGCATACGAGTGGAACCCTACCATAGTCGGCTTTCACGACATAGGCCCCGGGAACAAAACAGAAAAACAGGGCTTGTTAAAGGCTTCGCCAAACCCGTTTGGGCGGGAGACCTATATTGAGGTTGAGCCCGGACGCCCAGGAGCGGAAAAGGCAAAGCTTGAGAACGGGTATAGGCTAGAGGTTTACGACAATTACGGAAGGCTGGTGCGCAACATCCTGGACAGCAGCCTTTGGGGGAAGCAGAAAATACTCTGGCAGGGCGACGACAACAAGGGCAAGCCTCTCCCGGCAGGGGCCTATAATATTGTTATGTTTGTAGGGGACAGGGAGGTCGAGAGCCTGAAAATAGTCAAGAGATGATAGCGAAGCTGTTTGTGCTTATCCCAAGATTACGGGAGCTATCGCTTATGCTTAAAGGTAATGACAATACATAACTAACTAAGCAGCATGCAGCAAACCAGCTATCCCCCCCTCCTTGCGCAATAAGGCAACTGAAAAGCAATATCGTTGCCTTGGTATTTATGCTCCACGCAATCGCTCGGGTCGCAGCAAGTATGGCAAACGCGCTTAAAGGCCCTGAACATTTCCAAACTAACATCAGGAGCCATAAAGCCTTCTTTAACAGGTTCTTTGTCCATAAGATTGGTGCTAAGGTACTTTTTATTGCTGTCGGGGAAAACGGTAACCACTACTGCATCTTTTCCCAATTCGCTTTGAACTTTCAAAGCACCCAGGAAGTTTGCCCCCGATGAGATACCGACTCCGATGCCTAATTGCATTGACAGCTTTTGCGCCATTATTATAGCATCGCCATCATCGACACTGACAATTTCATCCATTTCGCTCAACTTAACAATGTCGGGGATAAACTCATCTGAGATACCTTGGATCCGGTGTTTCCCAACCCTGTGCCCGGTTGACATGGTTGGTGAGTTTGATGGCTCCAGGGGGTGGATTTTTATATCGCCGTTTTGTTCTTTCAAAAATTTCCCGACCCCCACCACTGTTCCTCCGGTGCCTACACCGGCAACAAATGCATCGGGACTTAGCGAGCGATAGCGCATCTGCCACCATATTTCAGGACCGGTTGTTGTATAGTGGGCATCAATATTATCTTTGTTTGAAAACTGGCGCGGGAGAAAAACATCCCCGTTTTTTTTAGCCATCTCCTCGGCCATGGCGATACTGCCGACAAAACCGCCTTCTTCCTTGCTAACAAGCCTTATGTTCGCCCCCAGGCTCCTAATCAGGTTTTTGCGCTCGCTGCTCATCCAGTCGGGCATGAAAATAGTAACCTCATGACCTAAAGCCCTGCCTATGGCGGCAAAGGAGATTCCTGTATTTCCGCTTGTTGCCTCGGCTATTTTGTCACCTTCTTTCAAAAGACCCCTTCTCAAGGCCATCGATAAAATATGAAACGCCATCCTGTCCTTAATGCTTTCGGTCATGTTCATATTTTCGGCTTTTGCATAGATGATGCGTTTTTCGCCTTTATAAACGCATTCAACAGCCAAGAGCGGTGTGTTTCCAACCAGGCTTGACAACCCTAATATCTTATCTGCCATACTTTTTCAATTAATCAAATTTTACAAATTTATTTTATAGAATGTATATAGATAAATAATGGCGCACGAACAAGCATGATATATTATAGCAAATGGCTCTAAACGCCTTAGTTTAATTTGATTCTAAATAAATTGTTAGTTTTTTATTAAAAAAATCATAATCTCAACATAAATGGATCATTAGCTTTACCTTCGCAGCCACAATACATAAATATATATGAATATTACTAATTCGAGAAAAGATGTGATGCAGCATCTGGAGAGATCCATGAGCGATTTCTTAACTAAATTTTTAAACCCAATTGACACGATTTGGCAACCTTCTGATTATCTGCCAGATACAAAAAGTGAAAACTTCACGGAGCAATTAAGTGATTTACAGGAGTCGGCCAAAGCAATCGACGACGACTTGATGGCAGTTGTTGTCGGCGACACCATAACGGAAGAAGCCTTGCCAACCTACGAAGCCTGGTTGATGGGCGTCGAGGGCATTGACCAGGAAAAAGAAAAAGGCTGGGCACAATGGGTACGGGCATGGACTGCCGAGGAAAACCGCCACGGCGACCTCTTGAACAAATATCTCTACCTGAGCGGAAGGGTGAATATGCGGGAAGTTGAGATCACGACACAGCATCTTATAGCAGACGGGGTCAATATTCAGACATCCATGGATCCTTACAGAAACTTTATTTATACCAGCTTTCAGGAAACAGCCACCAATATATCGCACCGAAGAGTGGCACAAAAAGTAAAGCAAAGCGGAAACGCCCTATTGGCAAAGATGTGCGCATTTATTGCCTCCGACGAAGCCCGTCATGCAAAAGCATATCAGTTTTTTGTTAAAAAGATATTCGAGCTGGATCCTTCCGGGATGATGCTGGCCTTCGAGGATATGATGAGGAAAAAAATTACCATGCCGGCATTTTACATTCGCGAATCAGGCGGAAAAGCCGGCGAGCTATTCGAGAAATTCTCCGATGCGGCCCAAAGAACAAAGGTTTATACTACTTATGACTATATTAATATCCTGCAAGGGCTCCTGAAAGAATGGAATTTACCGGACATAAACGGTTTGAACGAGCAAGCAGAAAAAGCAAGGGATTACCTGATGGCCTTGCCATCACGCTTATTGCGCATATCCGAAAGGATGAAAACTAATGAACTAAAACACGACTTCAAATGGCTAATTGTTTAAGGTATTGTTATTAAGATACTTACAAGAATATAAATAATATATATTGTCATGGGAGAAATAATAGAGCATATTCCGATAATCACGACATTGTTCTCAATTTATTTTTTAAGGGAAATTTATTCACATTATCTTTTTCGCAAAAAAGCTTATCTGCTATGGTGGTCCATAGGCGTGCTGACCTTCGGCCTGGGAACACTGTCGGAAAGCATAAACGTGGTTTTTGGCTGGAACGGGATTAACCTTAGATATTGGTATATAGTCGGGGCCTTGCTGGGAGGTTTCCCCCTGGCACAGGGAACAGTTTATCTTTTGATGAAGAAAAGATTTGCGGACCTAAGCTCCCTGATAGTTGTTTCAGTGATCATAATAGCATCCGTTTTTGTCATCCTCACCCCTATCTCTATCCCGGAAGGTTTCGATTATAAGCTTACGGGGGCTGTTTTCCAATGGAAATGGGTCAGGTTGTTTTCTCCCTTAATTAACCTTTATGCCTTTGTCTTCCTTGTCGGAGGAGCCATTTACTCGGCTATAAAGTACAAAAAACAAGTTAATAAGGAACCGCGTTATAAGGGGAACGTTTACATTGCCATAGGCGGGCTATTGCCCGGCATCGGCGGGTCATTTACTCGGTTTGGCTATGTTAACGCATTGTTTATCACCGAATTGCTAGGTTTAATATTAATTTATACCGGATACCGCATTATCAAGCTCGATAAACATAAAGGAAGATAGGGCATAGTTTCAGCTTCCGGCATTTATTGGCTTAAGCCAAACCGGTGCAGCAATTTTATTGCTCAAGCCGGCCGGCCATGCCTCAAACTGTCCGTCAGCGAACAGTTTATAGGATTTCTGGACAGTAAAACAAGCATGATATCCTCAATTTACGAATACTTTAGTGATTTCCATAATATTACAAATTATGGCACAATTATTATAACATACGGCTCTTCCAATATAATATGAGATTGATTATAAGAGAAAGGATGCCGGGTTTATCAAAAATATTGCTTATCGCGATATCGGGGGTTTTCGTCAATATTGAAAACACCAACGCACAAAAACGTGTTTATCGAACAAGGAAAATTCAGGGCAAAGAACCTGTTATTGATGGTTCCTTGACTGACGAAGCGGATAAAACAGAGAAACGCCCCACCCGCCGCGATGTTTTTGCCGGCGACTGCATAGGAATAGGGATAGACTGCTACAATGACGATTTAACCGGCTTTGGTTTTACAGTAAATGCAGCAGGGGTAAAAAGCGACGGAATAGTTGCCAACGACAATAATTTCGATGACACAACCGACAAACACCTTTTTAATCAAACTTTCTTGTCGTTTAAGTTATTAAGCTAAAGCTATGTTCTTAAAGCATTTTCCTACATTTGCAATTTTCGGAGACAAAATGCAATATCGTCATATACTATTTATTACCAGTATCTTAACACTACTTCCATTCATTGGGGCCTCGCAAGTCAGGGTATATAATACTTCCAAGATAACTACAACAGCCCCAGATATCGACGGATTGATATCGGAAGAGGCATGGGATATTGTTGAATGGAGCGGCGATTTTACACAAAAAGAGCCCTACGAATACGAAAAACCATCGCAGCAAACTGCTTTTAAGATTCTTTATGACGACAACAACCTATACGTTGCGATTAAGGCCTATGACAGCGAGCCGGAAAAGATCGAGCGCAGGCTAAGCCGCAGGGGAAATGTCGAGGGCGATTGGGTTGCTATTGGGATAAGCAGTTATTTCGACCATCGAACGGCTTTTAGTTTCGGCGTCAACGCCGCAGGGGTAAAGGCTGACGGAATAGTCACCAACGATGTTGATTGGGACGGAAGCTGGAAACCTGTTTATTTTGTGAAAACATCAATTGATGCCGAGGGCTGGACTGCCGAAATGAAAATACCACTCAACCAATTGCGCTTCTCGGCAGACAACAAAAAAGTTTGGGGACTCGAAGTAATGCGAAGGCTGTTTAGAAAGGAAGAGTTCTCGGTATGGCAAATGGTGCCTCAGGACGCCTCGGGATGGGTAAGCCTCTGGGGCGAATTGCACGGTATCGAAAATATCGAACCTAAAAAAGAAGTTGCCCTTACCCCCTATGTCATGGGCGGCATGGAAAAGGGGATCAAAGAAGAAGGCAACCCCTTTGAAACTGGCAGCAGATGGATTAAGAATGCCGGTTTGGACGGTAAAATAGCAGTTACCAACGACCTTACCCTTAACTTTACCATGAATCCCGATTTCGGGCAGGTGGAGGCTGACCCCTCAGAGGTGAACCTGACGGCTTTCGAGAGTTATTTTAGGGAGCAAAGGCCTTTTTTTACCGAAGGCGCCAATATTTATAACTACCCGCTTGTTACAGGAAGCAGTTGGAGCCGCGAGAATCTGTTTTATTCCAGGAGAATTGGTCGCAAACCACAATACTATCCTCATGTCCAAGATGGCGAATATGCAAAAATACCGGATTATTCGAGAATACTGGGCGCCTTCAAACTATCGGGCAAGACAAAAAACGGTTGGTCGATCGGGATACTCGAAAGCCTGACGAATAAGGAATATGCGAAAATCGACGATAATACATCGAGGCGAAAGGAAATTGTGGAACCGATGACCAACTTCTTCAACACCAGGCTTCAAAAGGATTTCAGGAAAGGCCAAACCATTGTTGGGGGAATGCTTACAGCCACCAACCGCTTTATAAACGACAGCAGCTTGATGTTTTTGACAAATGCCGCCTATACCGGCGGCATCGACTTTAACCATTATTGGGACGACAGGACATATAATTTCAAGTTTAACCTGGTTGGCAGCGCCTTGTCAGGCGACAGCCTATCGATAATTGAAAAACAGAGGGGGCCACAAAGATATTTCCAGCGTCCCGACGCCACCCATATTGAAGTTGACAGCAGCCTGCAACAGCTCACGGGGACAGGAGGCTCATACGACCTGGCAAAAATAGGCAGGGGCCACTGGCGATACGGACTCAAGGGGAGTTTCTCAAGCCCCGGTTTGTCGATAAACGATATGGGTTATATGCGCCGTGCTGATTTCATAAACCAAACTGTCTGGGCAAATTATATTTTATGGGAGCCGTTCAGCATATTCCGTAAGATGAACATTCGTGTAATACAATGGCTCGGATGGGATTTCAATGGCACTTTACTGTACTCGGGAGCACAAACGCGCCTTAGTTTCCAACTAAAAAATTATTGGTCGGTAAATGCAAACCTTAATTATCAAGGTTTCGACATCGACCGGCATCAGCTTAGGGGCGGGCCCGCACTTAGGACTCCCGGCATGACGAGGTTGAGGGCCAGGATAAATACCGATGAGCGAAAAAAATTAGTTGTAGGGGCCTTTTATGCCAGGGGATGGGGAAAAGATAATTGGCGCAACTCGCAGGACATTGGCTTCGACCTGAAATACAGGCCATCGCCAAGCCTTCAGCTTTCCATCGACCCGGTTTATGTTCACGACAGGGAAAGCATGATCTATATAGAAACCATCAAATTCGGGGATGAGGACGTTTATTTGGTTTCTGCCCTCCAAAGGAAATCAGTTCAGCTGAACTTAAGGATCAATTACTCCATAACCCCCGATCTTTCGCTTCAGTACTGGGGACAACCGTTTTTCTTCTCCGGCGATTATTCCGGGTTCAAGAAAGTTGTTGACCCGGGCAGCACCGACTATTATTCGCAGTTTCATATCTATACGGAAAACCAGATAAGCATGGATGAAACGGGCAATACTTACAATATCGATGAAAACGGGGACGGGAATACGGATTACAGCTTCTACAATCCTGATTTCAGCTTCTATGAGTTCAGGAGCAACTTTGTCGTAAGATGGGAATATATACCCGGCTCCACCGCATATCTTGTTTGGTCGCAGGGAAGAAGCGGAAATATTGGCGACGGCAGTTTTTTCATCAGCGACAGGATCGAGAACCTGGCAAACACAAAACCCACCAATGTTTTCTTGCTGAAGCTTTCGTACCGGCTAAGTTTATAAATATCCGTGCTTTCCTTAGCAGGGCGTAAAGAATTAAGCAATAAACTTATTGTGATATTTATCACCTAAGCCGTTTTTCAGGCAACTAAGTTCGATAAAAACAAATCATCTATATTTGCCTTATTTAACAGATTTCTTATGCGCTCATTATTAATTGCAGTAATCACAATCGTTTTTCTCTTGCCGTCATTAAGTTCTTGCAAGAAAGAAACCGTGTCGAAGGATGCAAAAGTCAGCTTTAGCTTCAATCATTATGTTGGCGGTCAAACGCTTGAGTTCGACACCATAAAATACACCAACGAAACCGGCAACCTATACAGCGTTTCGACGCTAAAATATTTTGTTTCCGATTTCGTCTTGACCGATGCGGATGGCAAGTTGGTAAGTTTTATGGGGGCGTTTTTTGTCGATGCCAAGGAAATCGAGGACAATTCCTTTGTTTCTTCAGCAACAATCCCGGCAGGGACCTACAACAAACTATCGTTTGTTCTAGGGCTGAACGAGGACAAGAACATAAATGGGGCATTTCCGAATCCTCCTGAAAACAATATGGAATGGCCTGTGCCGCTTGGCGGCGGATATCACTATATGAAACTTGAAGGAAAGTTCGATTCCGCAAACATTATAAAAAACTATCAGGCCCATACGGGCCGATTGATGGAAAACCCACATTTTATAAACATCAGCATTAGCGACTTAAACCTGCTGATAGAGGGAAGTGATAAGACCATCAACTTGAATATGGACGTCAACAAATGGTGGGTTACACCCAACATCCTAGACCTCAACAATATAAGCGGCATAATGGAAAATGAGGGGATACAGACTATGCTAATGGAAAACGGTAGCGATATTTTTTCATCCACAATAGAATAAAATCATGAGACACCCGGCTAGCTTATTTATTATAGTTTTGATTGTCCTGCTTTCGCAGGGATGCAAAAAAACGGCAACTACCAATGACCCGATCTATAAACCAACGCCTTACGATCTCCAAAAACCGGAAGGCTTCCCTGATTTGTTTATCGACAGCGATAATCCTATGACCGTTGAGGGGGTTAAGCTTGGAAGAATGCTATATTACGATTCCATTATCGACAAAGACCACAGCCGTGCCTGTGCCGGGTGCCACTCCCAAGAGGAATCGTTTACATTGTCGAGCGTCAACTCGCTGGCCCACATTAATTTAGGATGGAACGGCGTTTACCTATGGAACGGAAAAATAGAAGGGCGTCTCGAAGATATAATGCTTTTCGAGGTAGAGGAATTTTTTGAGACCGATATGAGCAAGCTTAATAATGACACTATTTACCCCGAATTGTTCAAGAAAGCCTTTAATGCCGATGTTGTAACATCCAAGGAAGTGTCTTATGCCCTTGCCCAGTTTGAGAGAACGATGATTTCCGCTAATTCGAGATGGGACCGTTATTTACGGGGGGAGCTTACCCTCACCCAGGCAGAAGCACAGGGCTACGAGCTCTTTTTTACAGAAAAAGGCGATTGCTTCCATTGCCACGGAACGATATTGTTCACCGATAATTTGTTCCACAATAACGGGCTGGACAGCCTGCCCGAGCCAGGAAGGGAACTTATAAGCAATAATCCCGACGACAAGGGGAAATTTAAATCGCCTACCTTACGGAACATAATGTTGACAGCACCATATATGCACGATGGGAGATACGAGACAATTGAGGAAGTCATTGATTTTTATAGCCATGGCGTAAAATGGTCGCCAACCATCGACCCATTGATGAAGAAAGTTGGCAATGGCGGGGTACAGCTCACCCAACAGGAAAAAAATAATTTGATCGCCTTTCTAAAAACACTCACCGACACAACCTATATCAACAATCCCGAGCTATCGGATCCATTTGCTAAATAAAACATTGTTGAACACTTTATGAGACCGCTTCTAAAATACATATTCCGGCTTTTAGGCATATTACCGCCAAGGTTTTGCGAAAAGAAACAAACAGCTTAATATCATTCATCAACATGCTCAACTATAGCAATTCCTACGGCAACGCCAATTTCTCAAAACCCCATTTAAAAATGAACTTACATAAAACACATACCTTTTCATTATTGCTCCCCATTGCGCTCTTGTTCTGTTCTCAGTCGTTTGGCCAGATGAGTTTTATACCTTACGATTCCGTTAAGGTTAAAGCCGGGGGCCAATATCTGGACAATGCATGGGCTGGTGGTTTTAACAGCCCTCAGTTCTCGGTGATCGACCTGGACGGCGATGGGAAGAAAGACCTTTTTTGCATGGAAAGAAACTGGGACGCCATGATAAAGACTTTCCTGAACAAAGGTGGCAGCGGTGAAACCAAATATGAATATGCGCCCTATTATTCCCACAAATTCCCCATTATGCACAACTGGGCCTTGCTTGTTGATTATAATTGCGATGGCAAAGAGGACATTTTCACAAGCGTCCCGGCAGGCATTGCTGTTTATAAAAACATCAGCAGCGAAGACGGGCTGCAATTCAGCCTTGAATCGAAACTGCTGAGGACTCAAACACCCAACGGGATGGAGACCGTTTATGTTAGCCCCCCCGACATTCCCGCCCTCAGCGACATTGACGGCGACGGCGACCTCGACATACTCTCGTATGGTATTCTTGGCAAATATGTCAAGTATTATAAAAACCTCTCCATCGAAAATTACGGAAATTGCGACAATCTGGAATTCAACCTGGAAAGCGGATGCTGGGGGCATTTTTCCGAAAGTTCGCAGGACAACAGCATCACGCTTTCCGACACATGCGGCCCAACATCCTTAAGCAGGCCTATCGGTACTCGTCATGCCGGCTCGGCCCTGCTCGCCATCGACTTGAACGACAACGGCCTGAAAGATATATTGATAAGCGACATTTCCTTTAACAATATGGTGATGCTAAGCAATGGCGGCTCCATAGCCGACGCAAACATGACGGAAGTTGAGTATAATTACCCCTTGAACACCCATGCTGTTGACCTTAACGTATTCCCTGCGGCATATTTCATAGATATAGATAATGATGACACAAAGGACCTCCTGATAAGTCCTAACAACCCAAACACTTCCGAAAATTACGACAATATTTGGCTATACCGGAATACAGGAAGCCAATCGGTACCGGTATTCGACTTTGCCCGGGATAATTTTTTGCAAAACCAAATGATAGATGTGGGCGAAGGCTCAAGGCCCGTGTTTTTTGACGCCAATTCCGACGGCCTCCAGGATATTGTTATTGGAAATTATGGATACTTCGTCGAGAGCAGTGTCTTCGACAGCAAACTGGCTTTGCTCATCAACATAGGAAGTCCTTCAATGCCCGAATACGAACTGCAAAGCAGGGATTTCTCAAATCTTTCAATCTTTAATTTCAACGGGGCTTATCCATGCTTCGGCGATATGGACAATGATGGCGACGAGGATATGATCATTGGAGACGAAGATGGGAAACTACATTACTTTCTGAACAACTCCAATGCTGGTGAAGAGGCAAATTTTGTTTTGAGCCAGGCTAATTTCATGGGGATAGACATTGGTGAAACAGCCGTTGCCCAGATAATAGATATAAACCGCGACGGCAAGCCCGACCTGCTCGTTGGTGAAATGAGCGGTACTGTTAATTATTTCGAAAATATTGGTAGTCAGGAAAATGCCTTTTTCGACAGCAATCCCACAAACGACTTTTTCGGTCAGATAGATGTTATGCCTGAATGCTGTGGCGGATATGCTTCAGCATTTATGACAACGGATTCCGTTGGGGAGTTCTTGCTATATGTTAGTTCCGAATCAGGATGGATATATGAGTACAACAATATCGAGGGCAACCTCAGCGGCAGTTTCGGCTTGATTGATTCATTGTTCGTAAATGCATTAAACCCGAATATCCACGGTGCCGATATCAACAATGACGGAAAAACAGAGCTTATTTATGGTGAGTACTCCGGTGGGCTGTCAATACTAAAGCCTGGCATCCCCCAATGGATAAACATTGAGGAAAAACAGCCGCTTAGCCATAAAATCAGTATTTTCCCAAATCCCGCCACAGCGGAAACCAACATAAGAATAGAGGGAGGGAAAAAGAATGTTGAGATCCTTATCATAAATACTCTTGGGCAAACAATATTCTCCGGTATCTTTGAATCGTCGAATCCCATAAAGATAAATACCCGGGATTTCAAACCGGGCATTTATATAATTCAATCGAAATTTGACAAAATAACCTTATCGGATAAACTGATTATCAAATAATTATTATCCCTAGCGTATTTTCTGTATCATAATTGGCTTACCGAAATACCCCTTGTTTTTCAATCTCACATAATAAATTCCCACCTCAAGCTTGGCTCCAATGCTAACAGAGCCATCGTTTTCATAAATTGCTGCCTCATAAAGCAAACTTCCATTTACAGAAAACACTTGGATCAGGGCATCGCCGGCAACACCTCCGTTTATATGATAATCAAGGGTCGTGCTATTCGTGAAAGGATTAGGATAAGACTTTAGGCTATAAGTCTCGCTCTTGTCCCCTATACCGGTGAACCAGCTGCTCAGCTCAACATTCAAAGTTGTCAGAAGGCCGTTGTCGAGGACGACATCCTCTATGGTCTTGGTATTGTATCCGCTATTTGAAAAAACAACATCATAAGTTCCCGCCACGGCGGTGCCGAAGGCATAATCACCCGAAAAATCGCTATAGTCGCTAATTCCGGAAGGTACAACCTCGATTTTAACATTGTTGACAGGCAATCCGGTAATACTGTCTGTAACATTGCCTTCCAGATAACATCCTCTAACATAGTTTGGTTGAAGGACATACAAACCATTCTCTATATCGGCTGCTACTATTATTCCGGAAGGCAAGAAAGGATAAACGCCCCAGCTGCCATGATAACCCGGCCCCGGAAAATCAGGTGCGGTGTCGTAGTTTCCAACTTCTATAAGATTAGCCGGTCTGTCAGCATCGTGTATAACCACACCATCGCTATAATAAGATGTAACCAGATATTCGTTGTTAACATGAACATTATGGGGAATTACATTATTTCCAGGGCTGGACTGAACCCTGTCAAGTTCAGTAATATTATTAAAATCAGTTACATCATAGGCTGTTACAAATGCATTTTCCTCCTCATCCGTTGTGAAAACGGTATTACCATCATCGGAAACCCAGCAATTATGTGTAAACTGGTTTGGAGTGCTTTTAGTTGCCATCAGTTGCGGGCTTGCCGGGTCTGAAACGTCGATGGCCGCCAATTTACCATTATAAATAGCGCCACCCCATAAAGTGTCGCCTCTGGCCATACCGTCATGAAGATAAAAATCATCAAACCTGCCCAGTTCAACAGGGTTCATCGGGTCGGCAGTCAAATCACAAATTATAGCTCCTCCTGACCCATTGTTGGAACCAAAAATATAAAGCTTGCCGAATTCATCGATATAAAGATTATGAACCGTTTGAAAGGGATAGACACTACCCGTAAACGAGGACGTTGTAGTGATTGTTCCCGGCAAAGGGCTGAGGTCAACGATATAAATTCCGCCACCGCCTTCCGTGCAGACATAAGCGTAATCGCCCCAGGTTTTAATATCGCGCCAAATAGAGTTAATGCCAGAGCCAAAGAAAACCTCCACAGGTGCCGTGGGAGTAGTTACATCAACAATGGAAAGTCCGGTAGCAGTTCCAACCAAAGCATATTCATTACCTTCGGAATCAACATAGCCCCAGATGTCATTCAACTCCTGGCTATAGGAAAGGAAACTTAAGCTGTCGATGTTTTGTTGAGCCTTGGTAATTAAGAAAAGAGAGAACAAACTTACTAATAGTAGTGTTTTTTTCATGTTTTTATGATATTTTATATGAGATATTGAATTGCACAAACTTAAAAACACAGACACACTAAAACAACAAGTGGTTTCATGTTAACATTTATTTAACAAGAAACAAGTTTTAAGCTTGGTTATTTGAATAAGAAGTATGGTTTACCGAAGGTTCGGTAGGTATCGACACCTACAAACCACATACAGAAATCCCCTAAGAAAATTCATGGCAGCCCCCTCCCCCATTCAGTTTTTTTTCTATATTTACAAACCAAACAAATTGTGATTTGAGAGCAACATCAAATAAGCTGTTTTTATGCGGCAATTTAAGAACATGAAAAATACATATAAACCATTTTCTATCATATCAATATGCAGATTGTGCATCCTACTTTTTTTTATACTTCCGACTTCGGATATGTCATTTGGCCAAAATAAAATTACATTACCATTGAATCCTGACGGTGTTTCAGGTTATGCTAGCGATATAGTCATGGCAAAAAACGGTTTTGAGATATACACAGGGAACATTCATGCCTCAACAATTCAGTCAGGATTTGATATAAATAAGATTTCAGCAGATCCGGTAAATCGGAAATTATATTTGTACAACACCTTAAGCTTACACAATAACGAAATTTTTATAACAAGCCTCGACGACCCTTTGAACAACACGATCAAGCCAGAAGACAACGAAAGAGGAATTTTCGAGAAAAGGGCCCTAAGAGCAATGGCCTTTTAAAAATTATTTGGAAAATGAGGATATTACTTTCTATAATACTAATAATAACCGCTTTAGCATCCTCTGCTGGGATAAAAGAGGTGAAACAGGACGGGACCGGGGACTATACCGGCATACAGGAAGCCATCGACCATGTGGCCTTGCCGGGGGATACCATACTCGTTTGGCCCGGAACCTATTTTGAGAACATAGACTTTAAAGGAAAAAAGGACCTGACCCTTGCCAGCCTGATGCTCAACAGTGGAGACGCCGCTTATAAATACAACACCATTATCGACGGGGGCCAAAACGGAAGCTGCATAAGGGTTGTCACAAACGAGGACAATGCCGTTATTTTTGGGTTTACTATTCAAAATGGAAAAAGTAAGGAAGGGGGCGGAATCTATATTTTCGGTTCCAGTGCTAATATCAGAAACTGTATTATTAAAGATAACATATCAACTTCTTGGGGAGCCGGATTATATTGTGGTTTTGATAGTGAGTTATTTATCGGAGGAAATTCGATATTTAACAATCACTCATACTCTAGTGCCGGCGGTATCTTGGTAACCGTTGATAGCTATTGCGTTTTCGATAGTATAAATTTAAATAATATTTATTTGAATTATGCAGAAAGAGGCTGTGACCTTGTTAAAACTGTAAATTCAATAATCCCGGGCATTATTCTGGATACATGCACCGTTCTTGACCCAGACACATATTTTATTATCTCTCTAGACTTAGAGGGCTACCCATTGGACAACTTGAATATTGAGGTTCAGAACAGCATACTTGAGCCCTATGACGGCGACCTCTATGTAAACCCCATAAGCGGAAACGATGGAAACAGCGGAATCACAATAGATGACCCGCTGAGGACAATTGCCTTCGCTTATTCGAAGATATATATTGACAGCCTCGACAAGAACACTATTCACCTTGCCAACGGCATTTATTCCGACTCCACCAACAACGAGAAGCTCCCCCTCAACATCAGGCCCTTTATAATCGTAGAGGGCGAATCACGCGACGGAACCATACTCGACGGGGACAGGATCCCCTACCTGGCCTGTTTAATCAAAGGCAACAACAACATCACCGACTTCGGTTTTAAAAAGATGACCCTAAGGGGCGGCTCTATCCCTGACTACGACAAATATTACAGGTCCCAGCTGGCAAGGCTCTATACGGGATGCGACAGGTTCGAGCTCGACAGCATTGCTTTTGTTGACAGCTATGCCTTCGACGCTGCCGGAGTCCTAACGTATTATCAGGCAGATTCTTCAGTCGTGAAGAACTGCCTGTTCAAGGACAATGTTGGCGGGCATTCCATCAGGACCGCCTCGGACGGGAACATAGTACAGTTTATCAACAACTGCATATTCACGAACCAGCAGCCCGACGAGAACGTCCCTCCGAATAGATTAAAAATGGGAAAGGCGATTGACGACGGGGGAACTGGAATGACTATCGTGCAAAACAGCCTGTTTTATAAAAACCCGCGCATGGGAGTATCGCGCTGGGCGTACGGCGACAGTTATTTCATAAACTGCACCTTTGCCGATAACTCATGGTATGACAACAAAACCTTTATATATACCGGCGATGCCAATACACACCTTTATAATTGTATTGCCTGGAACCTTTATGATGTTCCTATTGCAATTGACGCGGGCGAATGGCAAAAAATGTACCACTCCAACCTCAACATCTACAACTCCCTCATCGAGGGCGGCGAGGAAAGCATTTCGACAGGCTCCTCCTGCTGGCACGACGACACCCTATGGTGCCACGTTTACTACGACTCCACCAACATCGATGCCGACCCCATGTTCCTCGGCATGTGGGACCACCCATATATGATAGCCGACGGCTCGCCCTGCATAGACGCCGGCACCCTTGCCAATCTTCCGGATTTCATCGAGCTGCCCGAATACGACCTTGCCGGAAACCCCCGCATTGTAGGCGACAGCATAGACATGGGCGCCTATGAGTGGAATCCCACTATCGTGGGATTCCACGACATAGGGCCGGGGGAGGAAAGCGTGAAGCAAAGGCTGTTAAAAGCCTCGCCCAATCCTTTCAGGGAAAATACTCTTATTGAATTAAAGGGTCAGGATTACAAATCCCAACCAGCACAAATTGAGGTGTATGACAATTACGGCAGGCAGGTCCGAAATATTTTAAGCACTGCCCTTGCCGGCAAACAGGATATCCTTTGGTACGGCAACGACAACGATAATAACCCATTGCCAAGTGGTATTTATTATATTGTTGTGTTTCAGGGAGATAAGGAAATAGAGAGTTTAAAAGTTGTGAAGAACTGACTCGCTTCGTCCAGGAAACCCAAATCTATTTCGGGTCTGCTGAAAAAGTCTGTAGTGCATCATATACGAAGCCGCAAGGTGAAGATGTATAATAATACTGCGAGCCGCCGCAATGAAGTAGATGATGTACTACGGGCTAGCA
>JAADIS010000006.1 GCA_013151215.1 Chlorobiota bacterium
ATAAAGGCAATGCATATATTTTAAAAACCGACAGCTTGGGAAATCAGGAATGGCAACTTAAACTTGATGGCGATTATATTAATGGTACTGCCTTGGTTTGCAATACCATAGACTCATGTATTGTGGCAGCATCAAAATTCGATACGGATTCTGTTTTTTATAATGAAAATAAATCAAATATCAGAGTTACTAAAATCGACTATAATGGTAATATTATCTGGGACAAGACCTATACCAAAGGAAAACTAAATTCGGGAGTTACAGGAATTTCAAATGATAGTGATGAGGGATTTATTATAAGCGGATATATTGGTGAGACCATATACAATGTAGAACCGGAAGTAATGGCATTTATGCTAAAAATAAATAATGATGGCGATAGTATTTGGTATCGGCAATACTCCATATTCGATGGGTATTTAAGTGATAACAGGCTTAATTACCCCATTGCAACTTTTGATGGCGGTTATGCTGCTGTTGGCACCGGAAGACCTCACCCACCGGACGAGGGAACAACAGATGCCTGGATATTAAAAGTTGACAGCATGGGCTGTGTTAGTTTCAATGATTGCTGGGTAGGTATTGATGGAAACAAAAATATTGATAAAGACGAAATATCTGGAATAAAAGTATTTCCAAACCCTGCAGAAACCTATTTTTATATTGAATTTAATACGGATGAATCAGTTGCCGGTGATAATATATGCGCTGTTTTCAACCTCTATGGCAGCAAAATAATGGAATTTATTATTAAAGATAACCACCAAAAAGTAAACTGCTCGAGTTGGAAAAAAGGAATCTACTTCATAAAACTATCAAGAAATGGCATTTCTGCTGGAAGCGAAAAAGTACTTGTAAAATAAAATCAAAAATCGCTTTTGTAGCCATTGGTATTCCGGCCACTTAATTAATCGGACATGATTATCAATGAAAATTAGTAATTATGTCGATTATGTCAAAGCGAAGATTTAGCAAAGAAGAGAAGTTGTTAAGTTCAAAACTTCATCAAGAAACATATAATTGTGCCTTGCTGCTTCACTATACCTGATTAAGCATGCTACATTCCCGCTGGCTTTAATTATTGTATGAGCATTTATCCCTCACTTCTTCTTGCCTTTGAACTTTATTAACCGATTAAATATCGGCTGTCCGTTAAATTTGTATTTTTACCATGTCTTACTTTTTTTGCGGTAACTCAAAAGAAGACATTCCGGGTCAGATAATAAAATGTCTGACTCGGTTATTAGTTTTACCGGACACTAATGATTATATTTTAAAGTGAAAGCTATACTCGACACTCCAATTACATATCTTAAAGGTGTAGGCCCCAAAAAAGCAGAGGTCCTCCAAAAAGAAATTGGGGTTAAACGCTTCGAGGACCTGCTTTATTATTTTCCATTTCGCTATGTTGACAAAAGCCGGATATTCAGCGTTAAAGAAGTAAACAACGACAGCACTTATTTCCAGCTAAAGGGAAAAATAACAAATCTAACAGCCGTTGGTGATAAGAGGACACGTTATATAACTGCTAAATTCACTGACCAAACGGGCAGTATAGATCTCGTCTGGTTCAGAGGCTTAAAATGGGTTAAGGAAAACATTAAGCCTGCCACTGAATATTTAATTTTCGGCAAACCCTCAATCTATAAAAACTCTTTCAATTTTGCTCATCCTGAAATTGAAGTTTTTTCTGATAAAGAAAACCCCGTAGAGGGCCAAAGTCTGGAAGGAATCTACAGCTCTACTGAAAAATTAAAAAACTTCGGTTTGGGAAGCAGGGGTATATCAAAAATAATGAAGCAGTTGATGCTACAAATTGGCGATGGCATAAGCGAAAACCTTCCAAGCTACCTTATTTCCAGCTTTGGCTTGATGAGCGAAAAATCAGCATTGCAAAATATTCATTTCCCAAAAAAAACTTCCCTGATCGAAAAAGCGCAAACAAGGTTGAAGTTCGACGAACTCTTTTATTTGCAGATGCAGATAATCCTAAACAAAAAAATCACCAAACGAAAGAGTAGCGGCTTCATATTCGAGACCGTGGGAAAATACTTTAATGAATTCTATAAAAATCATCTCCCATTCGAACTAACAGATGCTCAAAAACGAGTAATCAAGGAAATAAGATTCGATCTTAAATCAGGCAAGCAAATGAACCGGCTGCTACAAGGGGACGTCGGCAGCGGTAAGACAATAGTCGCCCTTATGATCATACTGATTGCTATCGACAACGGATTTCAAGCCTGTATAATGGCTCCAACAGAAATACTTGCAAATCAGCATTATAACAGTATCAGCAATCTGCTCAAAGGATTAAACCTGGAGGTGGCCTTACTAACAGGCTCAAGCAAAAAAAAGGAACGCGACATTATTCATTCAGGCATTCAAAGCGGAAGCTTAAAAATACTTATCGGCACTCATGCCCTTGTGGAAGACACAGTTAAATTTAAAAACCTGGGCTTGGCAATTATCGATGAGCAGCACAGGTTCGGCGTAGCCCAAAGAGCAAAATTATGGAAGAAAAACCTTATACCGCCCCATGTACTTGTGATGACGGCCACACCAATCCCCCGGACCTTGGCAATGACGGTTTATGGTAACCTCGACGTATCGATCATAGATGAATTGCCACCTGGCAGAAAAGCAGTGAAAACCATTCATTTTTTTGAATCGAAACGGCTTAGGGTACTCGGTTTTATAAAGGAGCAGATTAAACTCGGGCGACAAATTTATATCGTATATCCCTTGATAAGGGAATCGGAAAAACTGGATTTGAAAAACCTTATGGACGGCTTCGCAAACATACAGCAAGATTTTCCACCACCTGAATATCTTGTTTCTGTACTCCACGGCAAAATGAAGACCGACGAAAAAGATTATGAGATGAAGCGTTTTGTTGAAGGCAAGACTAACATCCTGGTCTCAACAACAGTTATCGAAGTCGGAGTTGATATCCCGAACGCTTCAGTTATGATAATAGAGAATGCCGAGCGTTTCGGGCTGTCCCAGCTGCATCAGCTCCGCGGGCGCGTTGGCAGGGGCGCCGATCAATCATATTGCATACTTATGTCAGGGCCTAAACTATCAAACGAAGGCAGGAAACGGCTGGAGGTAATGGTTTCCACCAACGATGGTTTCATGATTGCCGAGGAAGACCTTAAATTGCGCGGCCCCGGGGATCTGCAGGGAACCCGTCAAAGCGGATTGCTGGATTTTAAAATAGCAAGCATAACCAAAGATAGCGAACTGATGTTCAAGACCCGGAAATTGGCAGAGGCGATACTCGAAAAGGATCCACAACTTACTGACGAACAAAATATTATAATACGTCAACAGATACAGAAGAAATTCAACAAAAATGCAAATTGGGGAATAATATCTTGATTATTATTTATCAGGATAGAAATCATTTCCCGAAAATTGACAAGGTTTCTGTTTTTCGACTTAATAAGCCAATTCCAATATTTAAAATTTCTGCCATTAAACAAACAGATTTCTTACTTTTGCAGATTCAAAAAAATCATAATCATGAAGTTGTCGTATAACTGGTTAAAGCAATATATAAACACTGATTTAAGCGCGGAGGAATTATCTCCCATTTTAACCGATATCGGACTTGAGGTTGAAGGCCTAGAGAAATTCCAGTCGATAAAAGGAGGCCTGGAGGGCATCGTAATAGGGGAAGTAAAAACATGTACAAAACATGAAAATGCCGACAAACTCAGTATAACAACAGTTGATGTTGGTGGAGATGAACTCTTGCCTATCGTTTGCGGTGCACCCAATGTGGCTGCCGGACAAAAGGTTGTAGTAGCCGCTGTTGGGGCAAAACTTTATGATGGCGATGAGTCGTTTACCATTAAAAAATCCAAGATTAGGGGCGAACTGTCGCAGGGAATGATATGTGCCGAGGACGAACTGGGGCTGGGAACATCGCATGATGGTATAATGGTATTGCCTGAAGGTTTAAAGAACGGAATGGCAGCATCGGAATATTTCAATATTGAAAATGATTATGTTTTTGAAATCGGCTTAACGCCAAACCGCGGCGACGCCGCATCGCATATAGGCTCTGCCCGCGACCTGGTTGCAGGGCTCAACAGAATTCAAAACAACAAAAAACATAAATTAATCCTGCCTTCCGTTGATGATTTTAAAATTGACAACCACAACCTTAACATCGAAGTTGAAGTTGAATCCGGCGAGGCATGCAAGAGATATTCCGGCATCAGCATGTCGAATGTAAATATTGCTGAATCGCCCGAATGGCTTAAAAACAGACTGAATGCCATAGGTTTACGCCCTATAAACAATATTGTGGATATTACCAATTATGTTTTGCAAGAAACTGGGCAGCCGCTTCATGCATTCGATGCCGATAAGATAAAAGGAAACAAAGTCATAGTCAAAAAACTTGAACAAGGCACAGCTTTCGTTTGTCTTGATGAAGTAGAGCGGAAACTAAATGAAAACGACCTTATGATATGCAATTCCAACGAAGGTATGTGTATTGCCGGGGTTTTCGGAGGTATCGAATCCGGCGTTGGCGATCCTACAAAAAATATTTTCCTCGAAAGTGCTTATTTTGATTCAACCCACATCAGAAAAACCTCTAAGCGCCACACGCTTCAAACCGATGCCTCGTTCCGATTCGAAAGGGGCGCCGACCCTAACATAAGCGTTTATGCGCTGAAACGGGCTGCTCTTCTGATCAAAAAAATTGCCGGAGGCGAGATCTCCTCGGAAATTAAAGATTACTATCCCGAGAAAATCGAAGATTGGTTTGTTGACATATCGTTTGCAAATGTTGACAGACTTATCGGTAAATCGATCGACCGGCAAATCATTAAGGATATTTTAATGGATCTGGAAATAAAAGTTGTTGAAGAAACGTCCGAAGGCTTGAAACTGCAAGTCCCGACCTTTAAAGTGGATGTTACCCGCGAAGTTGACGTAATAGAAGAAATTTTGAGAGTTTATGGTTATAACAATATCGACCTTGACAATAAGATCCATTCGTCTATCAGCCTAAGGCAAAAGCCTGATATGGAGAAGATCCAGAACATGATTTCCGACTATTTGAGCTCGCATGGTTTTGCCGAGATCATGAACAATTCGCTAACAAGATCAGGATATACAGAAAAGAGCGAGGACTTCGATAGTGCCAATAATGTTGAGATGTTAAACCCACTCAGCCAAGACTTAAATGTTTTGCGCCAATCGCTGGTTTTTGGAGGCTTGGAGGGCATTGCCTATAACCTCAACCATAGGATAACAAACCAAAAACTCTATGAGTTTGGCAAGGTGTATAAAAAAGTTGGAGATTCTAATCCTGAGAATAACGTAAAAAACTATTTTGAGGAAAAACACCTATTACTCCTTTCTACTGGAAGCATCTCTGCGGAAAACTGGAAAGCTGATGATGCAAAAGCCGACTTTTATTACCTCAAGTCGATGGTGGAAGCAATTATTAGCCGTTTGGGCATCGACCGCAAGCAAATAAAACTTTCCCAAGTAGAAAAGGCAATGTATTCATATTCTATGCAATACATTATTAACGATGACGTAATAGCGGAAGTAGGAAACATACAAAGTAAACTGCTCAAATCATTCGATATCAAAAAAGATGTTTATGGGGCTATCATAAACTGGACACAAATCTGCAAATTTCTTCCAACCAAAAATACTCAATACAAAGCCGTTTTAAAATTTCCATCCGTAAGAAGGGATCTGGCTTTGGTTGTCGACAAAAATCTAAGTTTTGAAGAATTGAAGCATGCCGCTTTTAAGGCTGAAAGAAAACTCTTGATAGATGTTGGTATTTTTGACATTTATGAAGGGGATAAAATTCCTGCCAACAAGAAGTCTTATGCTTTGAGCTTTATTTTACAGGACAAGGCCAAGACCCTTAACGACAAAACCATCGACAAGAGCATGAAGCGCATCCAGCAAATGCTTGAAAGGGAGTGTGGGGCTGTTTTGAGGTAGTTTGTTTTTCTGTGGACCGTGTTCAAAGTTACAATTGCCTGTGTGGTTTTTGTTTCCCGCAAAGTTGCCAGGTGCTGAATATAAGGATTATAATACTTTATTATGTGTTTTGCAAGTATTTGATAAAGGGGCATGCTCAAAAAACTTGGCGGACCCTTGAAGTTAAACTTCGGACAAATTAACAAAACAGATTTTAATTTTTTTTACGATTGGCTTCTAATCCGGAATGCTATAATTTAAATTTTTTGTTCGTACATTTGCAGTTAAAAGCAAATATTGTTTTAATGGACATTCAATCGATAAAATTAAGATTTGGGATTATAGGGGGCTCCCCCCTTTTGAACAGGGCTTTGGACATAGCTACACAGGTAGCCACCACCGACTTAACTGTTTTAATAACAGGCGAAAGCGGAACTGGGAAGGAGGTCTTTCCAAAAATAATCCATCAGCTGAGTGTTCGCAAGCATGGCAACTATATAGCCGTAAACTGCGGTGCCATACCCGAAGGAACCATCGACTCTGAGCTTTTCGGCCACGAAAAAGGATCTTTTACCGGAGCCCACGAAGCAAGGAAAGGATATTTCGAGGTTGCCGACGGAGGTACTATTTTCCTTGACGAAGTTGCCGAATTGCCAATTTCAACCCAGGTTCGTCTCCTGCGGGTTTTGGAAAGCGGCGAATTCCTGAAAGTGGGATCCTCCAAGGTAATAAAAACCGATGTCAGGGTTGTTGCCGCAAGCAACGTAAACATACCCAGGGCAATCGAAAAAGGGGATTTCCGCCAGGATCTTTTTTACAGACTGAATACCGTGCCGATAAATGTACCTCCCTTGCGCAAGCGCAAGGAAGACATACATTTGATATTCAGGAAGTTCGCTGCCGATTTTGCCGAGAAATACCGAATGCCCCCGTTAAGGCTCACCAACGATGCAGTTCAATTGCTGCAAAATTTTTACTGGCCGGGAAACATCAGGCAACTGAAAAACGTAACCGAACAAATATCGATTATCGAGAGGGAAAAAGAAATCAATTCGGTCGTCTTGAGGCAATATCTGCCCGAAGGGCCCAAATCGGACCTCCCCGTATTATTTAAAAAACAGGAAGAGGAGCATGTCTCGGAGAGGGAACTGCTTTACAAAGTCCTCTTCGACATGAAAAAAGACATGACCGAGCTCAAGAAAATAGTCCTCGAATTGCTTGAGCACGGCAATGACTCGACGGCACTTGAACAAACAAAGGCTCTTTTGGTAAAAGATTATTATGAAACACCTAACTTTAGCCAGGCCGGGAACAGGGAGCAAAATGTTGATGTCAAGCCCGAGACATACAAAGGTGAGAATTTCGACGTTTATCACGAGACGGAAATAATCGAGGAATCATTGTCGCTTCAGGACAAGGAGAAGGAAATGATCAGAAAAGCGCTCGAAAAGTATAATGGCAGGAGAAAGAATGCTGCCGATGAGCTGGGAATTTCCGAACGAACGCTTTATCGCAAAATAAAAGAATACAATATCAGGTCGTAATGGTGGGAATCGCAAAATCAGGGACTTTCTTTTTATTGATCTTCATCATTGTTGTTGGTGGGGGATGCGGAGTGTATTCATTTACCGGCGCATCGATACCTGCTGAGGCCAAAACGATTTCCGTACAGTACTTCCAAGATAAATCACAATTGGTGGAGCCTACCCTAAGCCCTCTGTTCACCGATGCCCTGAGGGACATCTTCAGCACTCAAACAACGCTGGAAATGGTTGATCAAGGTGGCGACTTATCCTTGGAAGGCGAAATTAAGGACTATAAAACCACACCCGTTGCAATACAGGGGGATCAGACATCGGCATTAAACCGACTGACAATTACGGTTAATGTCAGGTTTTTTAATAAATTTGAGCCCGGGAAAGATTTCGAGCAGGAATTCACCCAGTTTCTTGATTACAGCAGCGTGAAAGATTTAAGTTCGGTGAAGGCAGAACTTATAGATCAGATAGACCAAATGCTGGTTACCGACATATTCAACAAGGCGGTGGTCAATTGGTAGCCTGCATCTTAAACCATTCTTATGAATAAGGAAAAATTTAATTCATTTCTACAGGAGCCGTCCAAGCTAAATCAGGATGCCATGGCCGAACTGGTTTATCTAACTAATGAATTCCCTTATTGCCAAAGCGCCCATATACTTCTCACCCTCAACAACTACATCAACAACAGCATACAGTTTGAGCCGGTACTGAAGAGAACTGCCATCTATACAGGAAGCAGGGCAATCTTAAAACAACATATCGACAGGCTCAACTCATCGGCCGCAAGGGTTTATTTTTATGATGAAGGAGTAAAGGAGACCGCAGCCCCTCGGGCTGAGGCCGCAGATAGAGAAGCAAAGATGGCGACGGACGAAAAAGAACTTGTTGGCAAAACCAGTAGGCAAGGGGAACAAGAAGGAAAAACTGAAGAAATCAAGGAGGAGGCAGCTGAGGAAAAAGTAACAGAATCCGTAGAAAAAACTGAATCCGACAAGGCCACCGAACCTAAAAGAAATTCAGAAACCGGGATAAAAATCGAGTTTGCACCAAAAAACGAGAACGGGCCGAAACCCGAAACCCTGGTCGAGGAAAAAGAACTAGCGGAAGACATCCCCCCGCTTGAGACAACACCGTCCGACATACAGAAATCAAAGTCGATAGCAGAATTGAAGAAAATCGTCGAAAGAAGGATACGCGAGATAGAAAAGGCCAAGAAAGAAAAACCGAGCGGGGAAGGTATATCTGCCACGGATAAAAAAGCGGCAGAGGAAAAAAGCAAGCTGATAGATAAGTTCATTAAGGCCCAACCGAGCATTTCGGCTCCAAAAGCACGTTTTTATAATGCCCGCGATATAGCAAGAAACAGCATAGTTGATCAGGAAAACATTGTTAGCGAGACTCTTGCGAACATTTATATGGATCAAGGCCACTTTGCGAAGGCTAAAAATATTTACCGGAAATTAAGTTTGAAATTTCCGGAAAAAAGTAGTTACTTTGCAGCCCTTATAAAAAAGGCCGAAAAAGAAGATAATAATTAAAAAATAATGAGATGTATATTTTTGTTTCGATACTAATTTTGCTCGTAAGCGTCCTGTTAGGGTTGATAGTTTTGGTACAAAACCCAAAAGGTGGCGGGCTGGCCGCAAACTTCACCGGAAGCGGTTCGCAATTCATGGGAGTTCGTCAAACTGCTGATTTCCTTGAGAAAGCGTCCTGGACCCTCGCCATTGCTTTATTGGTATTAAGCTTGTCCGCTGCCATGATCATCCCGAGGAGCACAACTGACCTCGGCCCCCAGGACACCGAATTAAGGGATCAGATCGAACAGTCTAACCAGGCTGCTCCCATCGACTATCAAGTACCTCCGAAACCAGAGGACGGAAAATAATATTTATTGAAAGACACTTTTAAAATGTCAGATTGTCATTACAATCTGACATTTTTTTTTGTTCTCTGTTTTGGCATAAAATATGACTGGGTATAGCAAAATCAAAAACTATTAAATAATAAAAGATATGAGTAAAGTAAATATCAGGCCACTGGGAGACAGGGTCATAATATTGCCGGCTCCCGCCGAGGAAAAAACCGCTTCCGGAATCATTATTCCCGATACTGCAAAAGAAAAACCACAACAGGGGACTGTTGTAGCAGTACCAACAGAGGAGGACAGCCCTGTTAATCTTAACACAGGCGACCTTGTTCTATATGGAAAATATGCAGGAACAGAGATATCTTATGAAGGTGTGGATTATTTAATCATGAAGCAAGATGACATTCTTGCCGTTATTTAGAAACAAAAATTAAAAACATAAAATTTAAGAAAATGGCAAAGGACATTCTATTCGAAAATGAAGCTAGGGAAGGCCTTAAAAAAGGCGTTGACGCATTAGCAGATGCAGTAAAGGTAACCCTTGGACCAAAAGGAAGAAATGTGATTATCGAAAAATCATTCGGTGCACCGCAAGTAACCAAAGATGGCGTTACAGTTGCAAAAGAAATCGACCTTACCGACAAAGTTCAGAATATGGGCGCTCAGATGGTCAAGGAAGTTGCTTCTAAAACTAACGACCTGGCCGGGGACGGAACTACAACCGCCACTATCCTGGCGCAATCAATTTATACAACAGGCTTGAAAAACGTTACTGCCGGTGCAAACCCAATGGATTTGAAACGCGGTATCGACAGGGCAGTTTCAAATGTTATCGAAAACCTTAAATCACAAACAAAAGAAGTTGGCGACAACAACGACATGATTGAGCAAGTGGCTTCAATATCAGCCAATAACGACCATGAAATAGGTGAACTAATCGCCCAGGCAATGGCAAAAGTCAAAAAAGAAGGCGTTATTACCGTTGAGGAAGCCAAAGGAATGGAAACTTATGTTGACGTTGTTGAGGGTATGCAGTTCGACCGCGGTTATATTTCACCCTACTTTGTTACCAATACCGAGAAAATGGAAGCCGTTTACGAAAATCCTTATATCCTTATTTATGATAAAAAGGTTTCTGTAATGAAAGACCTGCTACCTGTTCTCGAAAAAGCAGCCCAGTCGGGACGCGCATTGATAATTATAGCAGAAGACGTTGAATCGGAGGCACTTGCGACATTAGTTGTAAACCGTTTGCGTGGTTCATTAAAAGTTGCAGCCGTCAAGGCTCCTGGTTTTGGCGACCGCAGAAAAGAAATGCTGGAAGACATTGCCATACTTACCGGCGGTGTTGTGATCTCTGAGGAAAAAGGATATAAACTTGAGGATACCAGCCTCGAAATGTTGGGCGAAGCCGAAAAAGTTACTATCGACAAGGAGAATACAACTATTGTCAGCGGCAAAGGCGAGAAAGGCAATATTGAAGCCCGCGTAAAACAAATAAAAGCCCAAATTGAAACTACAACTTCTGACTACGACAAAGAAAAACTTCAGGAACGCCTTGCTAAATTAGCCGGCGGTGTAGCCGTTATTTATGTTGGTGCTGCAAGTGAAGTCGAGATGAAAGAGAAAAAAGACCGTTTCGACGATGCTCTTGCCTCAACACGCGCCGCAATTGAAGAAGGAATAATACCAGGTGGTGGCGTGGCTTTTATAAGGGCAGCACAAGAACTTGACAAAGTTGAAACTGATAACGAAGACCAGGAAACCGGCGTGGCAATTATAAAACGTGCTTTGGAAGAACCTTTGCGCATGATAGTTGAAAACGCAGGTATGGAAGGCTCCGTTGTTGTTAACAAAGTAAAAGAAGGCAAAAAAGATTTTGGCTTCAATGCTGCTACCGAAGTTTACGAAGACCTCTTCAAGGCGGGTGTTATCGACCCGACAAAGGTAACTCGCATTGCCCTGGAGAACGCTGCTTCCATATCAGGAATGCTCTTGACAACCGAATGCGTATTGACCGAACATGTTGACGAGAACGCTCCGGCAGCCCCGATGATGCCTCCAATGGGAGGTGGCGGAATGCCGGGAATGATGTAAGATTAATCTTAAATAAATTTATAAAAAAGCCATCGGTTTTCGGTGGCTTTTTTTTTGCCCCAAACACCTCAGAGCATCACAATTTAACCATAAAACCATCAAGCAACCCTAACAATAGAACCATCAAACAATCAAACCATTTTCCTAAATTTGCCAAATGGGCAATATGATTATCATCGGGCACAGGGGAGCAGCAGGCTATGCGCCGGAAAACACTTTGGCTTCGTTTAAAAAAGCCTTGGATTTAAATGTGGATATGATTGAGTTCGACATTCACAAATGCCTCAGTGGCGAACTGGTAGTAATACACGATTTTACTCTAAAGCGAACGACAAACCTCAACGGCTATATAAAAAACAAAACCCTCAAACAATTAAAACAGGCCGATGCAGGTAATGGCGAAACTATCCCGACCCTGGATGAAAGCCTTAGGCTGATAAATGCCGAAAGCAGGGTTAATATCGAGATAAAAGGCCGTGATTGTTTTGTAGAACTCGCCCAATCCATTGAATATCAGATAAACAACAAATTATACAATCCGGAACATTTCCTTGTTTCGTCCTTCGATCACGCTCAACTATTAAAATTTCACTCTATTATGCCGGGGATAAATACTGCAGTGCTTGTTGAGAAGCCCATGCGGAAACATTTAAAACTTGCTGCCGAACTCCAATCAGAAAGCATTAATCCGGATTATAGGTTTATTGATAGCAAAACCCTTGATTTAATCCATAATGCAGGCTTCCTTGCTTATGCTTATACAGTTGACTCAAATTTGCATAAAGAAAAAATGAAACGCCTTGGTATTGATGGGTTTTTCACCAATTTCCCGTAAAGCCCAAGATTTACTTACTTTCCAGAAATAAATTCAATAACTGTCTTTTAGCTGTCGTATTCTAGTCCTAGGAAACTTCATTTTCCATTTAGTTGGAAGTTTATTATATTGGGCTTTTAACAGCGTATCTTACCGCTCCCTTTCGGGAATCGATGCAGAGGTGTCGGCACCTCCAGCCTTCGACATTCCTTTTGAACACCGATCACCGATCAACGATTTGAGATTTTGGTGGTCGTTAACCACCCTTAATAAAAAGGTGCAG
>JAADIS010000042.1 GCA_013151215.1 Chlorobiota bacterium
CATAATTAATTAGTTTTTAATGGTTTTTTAATTAATTTGATACAAATATACTTTTTTTGCAGACATTCGAACGATGAAATCAAAGCTTAATTAGTAAGTTCAATATTAAGGCGATATTGTATCTAAGTACCATAAACTTATTCGTGTTTTGAAGTGTTGCAAATAATGGATAATTTAACCTTGAGGCGCCCATTGTGTCTTCTTCGGACTACTCGCTTTAATAGCTCGGTTCGCTGGTTCGCCCTTAGTAGCAAATCCACTAAAAAGCAGCTAAGTATTATACACAGAGACCCAATGCAACAGATGCCGGCAAGTTCAGTAATTATAATTCAGGAATTCATGAGATTATCCTCATCGGCAGGTTTGCAAGAAAATCGAAGAGTTTGAACTCGCCCAGGTTTATGGACTAAGGGCCGGCTTGCCTTCAACAAGATAAATTATTTCTCAGGCACATCAACAATCATCTGTTAACGAGCGGTTTACGGAAGTTTTCTCGAGGCCGAAAAAAATTATCTTTTCCATTGTCAAACAAAAAAAACAAGTATATTTGCAGCCTCATTTTTGTGAGATATCACAATACGCGGATGTGGCGTAATTGGTAGCCGCGCTAGACTTAGGATCTAGTGCCGAGAGGCGTGGGGGTTCGAGTCCCTTCATCCGCACGGAGTAAGGAGGAATGGACGAGAAGTCTATCCCGGCATCTTTCGCCGGGAAGTCCCTTCATCCGCACGGTTAAGGAGGAATGGACGAGAAGTCTATCCCGGCATCTTTCGCCGGGGAGTCCCTTCATCCGCACGGTTAAGGAGGAATGGACGAGAAGTCTATCCCGGCATAGTTAATCAAGATGGTTGATCAATCACACATAAATGGAAAATTTGGATGGCAAACTAGTTTGCCATTTATTATTTTAGCAGATTAATAAAACTTCAATCTATTTAAGGAATATAATAAGACAACAAATTTCATTTCCCGTTAAACGGATTATAAAGCATCATTTAAACAAAATTTTCAAACATGAACGTAACTCAAGAGTCAACAGATGATTTAACAGCATTGTTAAAGTTAAGCCTTTCGGAAACAGATTACAGAGAAAGAGTTGACAATCAATTAAAAGATTATCGAAAAAAGGCAAATATGCCTGGTTTCCGCCAAGGCAAGGTGCCGATGGGCATTATCAAGAAAATGTATGGGAAAACTGTTTTGGTGGAAGAAGTCAACAAACTTGTTTCCGACGGCCTTAACAATTACATAAACGACAACAAGATTGATGTGTTGGGTTACCCGCTACCGAACGAGGAAAAAAGCAAGCAAATAAATTTCGACACCCAAACCGAATTCGATTTCTTTTTCGACATCGCCATAGCCCCAGAGGTTACTATCGAGCTGAACGATAAGATTTCGGTGCCATATTATAAGATCAAGGTGGACGATACCATGATCGAAAATTCCATTAACGACGCAAAAGTCAGGTTTGGAGAAGAAGAATATCCTGAAACAGCAGCAGAAAACAGTTCCTTGCAAGGAAAACTAGTTCAAGTTGACGAGGAAGGAAATGCCATTGAGGGAGGTGTTGAGAATACGACTTTCTTTAATATAGCGGACATAAAGCTTAAAACAACAATTAAGAAATTTGTTGGCAAAAAGATTGACGACAAAGTCATCTTCAACCCTATGAAAGCCTATAAGGACGAGCATAAAGTTCAGCACCTGCTGGGCTTGGGCCATGAGGAGGACGATGCAGTAAATAGCGATTACGAATTTACGGTCAATAAAATAATTTTCGTAAAAGAGGCTGAGATAAACGAGGAATTGTTCAAGAAAGTTTACCCAAATGACGATATAACAACCGAAGAAGATTTCAGGGCCAGATTAGCTGAAGAGCTTGCTCAGCATTATACTCGCGACACCGACCGTCAATTTTTGGCCGACACTATCAATACACTTATTGAAAAGGCTGACATCAAACTTCCCGACGACTTTATGAAACGTTGGCTGCTGGAAAGCAACCAAGGCAAGATTAGCAAGGGACAACTTGACACTCAATATGATAGTTATGCAAAGACTATGAAATGGCAGATCATCGAGGGTAAGATTATGGAATCTCATGGTGACAGGCTCAAAGTAGATCAGGAAGAGGTAAGAAATAAAGTAAGGGCATATTTCACACAAATGGGGCCTGCCGGGGCCATGGGTGATCAAATAGAGGGAATCATCGACTCGGTTCTTTCCAACAAAGAAGAAAGCCAACGTATATATAACGACATACTTGATGAGAAATATATTGCATTTTTCAAAGAAAACATCAAGTTTAAAGAAAAAGAAGTAGATTCGAAGAAATTTTCGGAAATAGTTTCCAATACAAAATAATTTGATATGGACAGCAGCAAAGAATTCAGGAATTATGCAGTTAATCAGTACGGTATCAGTAGTTTAACACTTGAAAAATACAACTCGGCCTACGGTAATTACATATCCCCGACCATTATTGAGGAACGTCAGATGAACGTAGCACAGATGGATGTGTTTTCACGTTTGATGATGGACAGGATAATTTTTTTAGGTGTGCCTATTGATGATTATGTTTCAAATATCATCCAGGCACAACTGTTATTTTTGGAATCCATAGATCCGAAACGCGATATTCAAATTTACTTGAACACACCTGGGGGATCGGTTTATGCCGGACTTGGAATTTACGACACCATGCAATACATAAGCCCTGACATTGCCACAATATGCACAGGGATGGCGGCCTCCATGGGTGCCGTTCTGTTATGTGCGGGAACTAAGGAAAAACGCACGGCGCTGAAACATGCGCGCGTTCTAATTCACCAGCCAATGGGAGGGGCGCAGGGGCAAGCCTCCGACATCGAGATCACTGCCAGGGAGATTCAAAAGCTCAAGAAAGAGCTTTACGAAATAATTTCTCATCATTCCGGCCAAACATATAAGAAAATCTGGAACGATTCGGATCGTGATTATTGGATGACCTCGTCGGAGGCCAAGGAGTATGGAATGATAGACGAAGTTCTTATAAAACATAAAAAAGCTAAAAAATAGAAACAGCATAAAGCATGGCAAAAAAGAAAGAAGACGAATATTGCGCATTTTGCGGCAGAAAAAAAACTGAGACCGAGTTGCTTGTAACCGGTATTCATGCCCAGATATGTAATAATTGCATAGAACAAGCAAATCTTATTCTTAAGGAGGAGCTCAAGAGTTCTTTTGATGCGGAGGACTTCTCTGCCGAGATCAAAAAGCCAAAGGAAATCAAGGAATTCCTTGACAACTATGTTATTGGCCAGGAAGAAGCCAAAAAGGTTCTTTCCGTAGCTGTTTACAATCACTATAAAAGAATAACACAAGAAACCGACCTGAACGATGTTGAGATCGAAAAATCGAATATCGTCCTTGTTGGGGAAACAGGGACAGGCAAGACATTATTGGCAAAAACCATTGCCCGCATGCTCAACGTACCTTTCGCAATTGCCGATGCAACCGTAATCACGGAGGCCGGCTATGTTGGCGAGGATGTTGAAACCATACTCACAAAACTCTTACAAGCAGCCGATTATGACGTAGAAGCAGCAGAGAGGGGAATTGTTTTTATTGATGAGATAGATAAAATCGCACGAAAAAGCGATAATCCGTCCATTACCAGGGATGTTTCCGGCGAGGGTGTTCAGCAAGCCTTATTGAAATTGCTGGAAGGAACGATAGTAAGCGTGCCACCACAGGGAGGCCGAAAGCATCCGGAGCAGAAACTCATTGCCGTTAACACCAAGGACATTTTGTTTATTGCCGGCGGGGCATTTCAGGGAATTGAGAGATCTATTGCTTCGCGGATGCGGGCAAATGTCGTAGGATATTCATTTGCAGGAGTTAACGACGACAATATCGATAAGGATAATTTATTGCAGTATATTTCGCCCGCCGATTTAAAAAAGTTCGGGCTAATCCCGGAAATTGTAGGTCGCCTCCCTATTCTCAGTTATCTTAACCCATTGGATAAATCGGCACTAAAGCGTATTTTAATTGAACCGAAAAATGCCATTGTCAAGCAGTTTACCAAACTATTTGAGATGGATGAGATAGAGATAAAATTCAACGACAAAGCATTGGATTTCGTTGTTGAGAGGTCAATTGAATTCAAACTGGGGGCCAGAGGCCTGCGTTCTATTATCGAGGCCATACTCATGGATGCCATGTTCGAGCTGCCCTCGGACGGAAAAGCAAAAAAACTAAACATCTCACTAGCTTATGCCCAGAAAAAGTTCAATAAGGCCAGCATTGCTAAATTGAAGGTCGCGGTTTAGAATACCTCCAGCCCTTATTAAGTTTTTCGGAAAGCATTTTAACGATTTCCTTATATTCCGGCTTATTTGCCAGGTTTATATTTTCCTCAGGGTCAGTCTCATGATCAAATAGTTCAGCAAGGATAAAATCCCCTCTTTCTTTATCGTCTTTCTTCCAGTAATACCATTCGATATATCTATATCTATCGGTTCTAATCGCATAA
The DNA here is from genome assembly GCA_013151215.1 of Chlorobiota bacterium. GTDB lineage: Bacteria > Bacteroidota > Bacteroidia > Bacteroidales > F082 > BM524. Next base: position 4,520 of record JAADIS010000042.1, read on the forward strand.
CCCATTCTTTCGCTTTCGATAGTCTTGGTACGTCCGTAACGCCCTAGGAGAAATTGACTAAAGGCAGCCGATTTCCACTCCAGGCCGGGCTTTTCCAACAATGGGGCCATACTGCTACCTTGCAAATACCCAGGAATGCCCAAGTTTGCCATATCACAAAGCGTAGGATAAATATCAACCAGCTCAGTAAGGGCATCGCTATGCTTTCCCTTGGCTTTAACTCCCGCACCACTAATTATAAACGGGACGCGTGTATCTATTTCATAGTTTGTTTGCTTGCACCACCCGTTATGCTCACCCAATTTCCAACCGTGGTCGCCCCATAAAACAATGATGGTATTGCTATCCAAACCCAGTCGTTTCAATTCGTTTAACAATCTTCCAATTTGGGCGTCAGTATATGAGATGCTCGCATAATATGCATGTTTGATCTCTCTTTGCCGATTTTCGTCCCAGGGTTTCTCGCTAGGCAGCGGAAGGTCGTGGCTGTCGGAATACCCCCTCAGCTCTGCCTCGCCATGTACGAGATAAGCAGGGCTCCCCTCAGGGACAAACTGATTATCAGCCAACGGGATTTCATTTCGGTCATATAAGTCCCAGTATTTCCTCGGTGCGTTAAAAGGTAAATGCGGCCGATAATAGCCAACCGAAAGAAAGAAGGGCTTTTTCTCTTTTTTAAGCCTTTGGAGGATCTCAATAGCCAAGGTCGTTTGGGCGCCGTCATAATAGGCGTCATCGTCCACATCGGCAATTTCGGTGGCGTTTGCCTTCACATACCAATGGCCCAGCTGGTCAATCCTGGAAATGCCGGCATCTTTCATCTTCTGTATTTTCATTTGCTGAATATCGGTATTCTCCTTAGTAACATAAACGGCATCCGGATCGAAAGGGAAACCTGCGATATGTTGCGGAACTACTGACCAAGAAACAGTATCCGGGTCATTATTATGAAAAGTCTTGCCCAGCCCAATTGTAGTATATCCGTTTTTCTTAAAATACTGAGGCAGGGTAACAACGTCGGGTACATTATCCCTAAAATCGGTGCGCAAGTCCCATACTTGTATGGAATCGGGACGAAGACCCGTGAGCAAGCTGGCACGGGAGGGGTTACAAACGGCTTGCTGACAGTAAGTTCTGTTGAAAGTTACTCCTTGTGCGGCCAAGTTGTCGATATTGGGAGTTTTGATGATCGTATTGCCATAAACCCCTAATTCGGTCCTGAGGTCGTCAACAGGTATGAACAATATATTTGGCAAATTCTTCTCTTTCACGGATTTTTTCTCATGTTGCGAACAAGAGGACAACATCATCAGCAAAAGCAATAAACTAAATACAATTTTAATCCTACTATTCTTTTTCATGTTAAATTTATTAAATTTATATTCCGAAAACATTCTGAAAGTTTTATAAAATATTGTAAAACAAATATTTGATATAAACACTTTGTAAAGATAAATAATTTCGGCTTAAAAACCCGACCGGAACTGATATTGGTTTTGTATTGTCAAGTCACGGTATAAATTCACCCGTTATTTCCATGCTCATTGCCCACAAATACAAAAATTGCAATTTTGGTATAATTTTCACGTTATTTGCATTAATGAAATTATTATGCCTCATAGGCTTGTTATGCATCTCTTCTATTGCTTTTTCGCAGAACGAAGGCAGCAGGATAGTTAGGGCCATCGTACTTGACGGGGACACCATTGCCAACATCACGCTTGACGAAGTAGAGGTTTTGTTATTGAGATATCCCAAGTCAAAAAGAGGGAAAAAAAGGCTCAGCCGATATGTGAGGAACGTGAAGAAAGTACTGCCCTATGCCAAGTTGGCCGGACAAAAGCTAAACGAATATGAACAAATATTAAAAAATGCCGAAAATGACAAGCAGAGGCGGAAAATAATGAAGCAGGCAGAAAAGGAGATCAGCGATGAATACGGAGGCCAGTTGAAAGACCTTACTTTTTCACAAGGCTTAATACTGATAAAGCTTATCGACCGCGAGACAGGGAACACGTCATACGCCCTGGTCCAGGAACTTAGGGGCAAGTTTACTGCTTTTTTTTATCAGGCATTTGCACGCTTATGGGGATATAACCTTAAATCGACTTATGACCCCGAAGGTGAGGACCGGCAGCTTGAGGTCATTGTCAGGTTAATTGAGCTAGGAAAACTTTAGAGGTTAATGAATGAAGGCTGACGAAAACGCCTACCCTATTTGCCTCGACCCTGAACAACTATCAAAACGGTATAAATCATAATCTTGAAATCCATGGCCAGCGACATATTCTCGATATAAAGGATGTCGTATTTCAGGCGCTCTACCATTTCATCAAGGTTGGAAGCATATCCCCATTTAACTTGGCCCCAAGATGTTATACCCGGCTTAACCTTCATGAGCAAACGATAATGCGGGGCGCGCTTAAGCAGTTTGTCGATATAATACTGCCTTTCCGGCCGGGGTCCCACAAGCGACATCTGCCCTTTAAGGACAGTAAAGAACTGTGGGATCTCATCTAGTCTTACTTTACGGAGAAACCTGCCAAAAGGCGTTATTCTGGGATCATCGTCCGAAGACAGCTGGGGGCCGAACTTCTCCGCATCGGAATACATCGACCTGAATTTATACATCGTAAACGGTTTTCCTCTGCGGCCAACCCTTTCCTGGGCAAATAATATGGGGCCGGGCGAGGACAAGCGTACTCCTATGGCCGTAAAAACATAAAATGGCGCCAATATTATTATCGCAAGCATCGAAACAACTATATCAATACCCCTTTTAATCGACTGTTGCCAGGCAGGCATCAAATCAGGGGAGATCTCGATTAGGGGGGTATGGAAAATCCCTGATACTTTCACGGAACCGAACACAATATCCTGCATCAAGGGTATAACCTTGATAATTATATTCGCATCCTCAAGTTCTATAATGATACGCTCTATGGTATCCACCTCCGAACGCTCGATGGCAATTATAACCTCTTCTACCTCATAATCTTTAAGAATCTGGTTTAACTGGCTATACGAGCCAAGATGAGGGATGAATTTTCCCACTTTAAAGTGCTTGCGGTCGCGGACGTTCACAAACCCGACAAATTTGTTACCGGACGGAATTTCCTGGTTGATGATATCGTTATAGGTCTTAAGCGCATTGCCGTTACTTCCGATAATAACGGTGTTGAAACCCATTGCTCCGGAATGTATTTTCCTCACAGTGATTGATGTCAATACCAACCTGAAAAAATAGGTAAAGAAAAAATGCAAGGCGAACAAAGTCAGGAACGACTGGTAATATGAACGATAGGTCAGGATTATATCGTCAAGAATCAAAACAAAGAATATAATGGTAACCCCGATGAGGGTGATTATTATTGTCTGCCCAAGTTCCTTTAAGCGGGCTTTTCGATAGATACGCCTATAGGCTCCAATCATAACATACAACATCAGCCACATAAAGGGCACAGCAACAATTCCAAGCCAAAACTGGCGGTCGTCGAAGATCAGGTCGATATGCTGTAACAAATCAGGCACCTCCCATTGTTTCCTGAAGAAATAAAACAAGCTCCAGGCAATTAAAGCGGCCAGCCAGTCAAGTATTACATATTTCGTTACCTGTAATCTTCTATTCATATTAGTTGTTGTCTCTGTAAATTAATTTGACGTTATCGAAATAAATATTCGATTTTGCCTTTCCGTTTTCCAAGCCGGCCTCAAAGAACACTTTAAAGTCAATTGCAAAAGGATTTAAGCCTACGGTCGGCGTAAAGTTTATATAAATATGGTTCCATTCATCTGAGTGGTTTAGAACTACCAGCGGCACAGGCTTATAGCCACCCTCGGTATGAACGAACAAACCCACCGTCACATAGTTGTCGGTCTTGAAATCCATCTCCAGCAGCACCGGCGATTCCAGGCCAGGCAAGGCATAAGAGTAGAAGGACCATGCATTATAGTATGGTTTTTCAGCAGTTAGGTTTATTTGCCCCGAATAGGAGGACGTACTGCTCAAATAAGCCTCGGGGTTGTTTGCCGGGCTAGTAAGTTTAATGACCGTATCGCTACTTTGTGTTTCCTGAATTGTCAAGTTGTTATTCTCAAAACTTTCGATCCAGGCAAAAGTAACATTGCTATAATACTTAAACGTAAGGGAATTCAGTTTTTGGACGCTATCGGGGAAGAATTCAAAATCATCGATGACTATCGGCTTCATCAGCGGATACGGGGAGCGGGTACTTGAGATACCGTTTAGTTTTATCCCCGGTCGTATTTCAAGCCTATGCTTGCCGTTAAACAATAGCGGAAATTTAGCAGGTAGTTCAAAGACTCCCATCTGCTGGTCGTCAACATAAACCCAAACATCGGATATCTCATGTGAGTTCTCGCCTTGTAGAGCAACATCGGTGGCGAAAAATACGGTATCAATCTGCAAAAACGCAGGCACGGTAACATCGCCGTCGAACTTATTGCACGAGCTTGAGACAATACTAAAAATAATTAGTACCCAAAAGAAAGAATTATGGAATTGTAAAAATCTAGCCAATCGTATCAACAATTTTATCATTAACGATGAATTATAAATGTTATTGCAATTGTTAATTAATTATTAAATACCGTTGGAATTCGTATATATTTTCTCGAGCACCTTATGGGCGATATCAAGCGCATAATAGCCATCCTGAATGGATACGGGCGGGGTCAGGTTGTTAACAACGGAATTTTTAAAGCTCCTCAGTTCCTCGACAATGGCATTAGTGTCCTTTACCTCGGGTTTATCAAAAATTATTTGTCTTTTCTTCTTGTTCTCACCCAGGTCGAGTATCATGGCGAAGGGGTCTTCGGGGACCTCATCCAATTCATTCATTTTTACCACTTCGGCAACCTTTTCTAGAAAATCAACGCTTATGTATGCATCTCTTTGAAAGAAACGGGTTTTACGCATGTTTTTCAATGAAATACGGCTAGCGGTAAGATTGGCAACGGCACCATTGTCGAATTCAAGCCTTGCGTTTGCTATGTCCGGTGTATCACTGACCACATTTACGCCGCTGGCATGGACTTTCCTGATATTGGATTTCACAACGCTTAAAACAATGTCTATATCATGTATCATCAAGTCCAGCACTACCGGCACATCGGTACCCCTCGGGTTGAATTCGGCCAGGCGGTGTGCCTCAATGAACATAGGGTTGTTTATCTCGTTGATGGCAGCGGTAAAGGCAGGGTTAAACCTTTCAACATGGCCAACCTGTACTTTCACGCCTGCCTCTTCGGCCAACAATATCAGTTTGCGCGCCTCCTCGGGTGTGGAAACTACCGGTTTCTCGATAAATACATGCCTCGACTTTTTGATTGCCGCGGCCGCACAGTCATAATGCGAAACAGTTGGCGTTACTATATCGATCACATCGCAGTCGTCAATCAAGGAATCGGTATCGGGGAAACTTTTCAAACCAAGCTCATCTTCAACTTTCCTTGCATTTTCGGTATCGGGATCATAGAATCCAACTAATTGATACCCTGGTATTTGCTTAATGCACTTTATATGGATTTTCCCTAAATGACCGGCTCCCAGAACTCCTATTCTTATCATAATGAAAAATTTGGGCAAAGGTAATTTTTATTGACATCATTATTATTAATTTAGCCGAATATTAATTTGGATTTAAGATTTTTTTTATTTGTTGATGGTTGACAGTTATAGGCATAAGGGAATGCGCCAAAAGTTGGTGAACAGCATTAGGGGCAAAGGCATTTCCGACGAGAGGGTTTTATCTGCCATCAACAAGATACCCAGACACTTATTCCTGGACTCCTCCTTTCTTGAGTTTGCTTATAACGACAAGCCTTTCCCGATAGGCTCCGGACAAACTATTTCGCAACCTTATACCGTGGCGGTCCAATCGGAGCTCCTGAAAATAAAGAAGGGGTCAAAAGTTTTGGAAATTGGTACCGGCTCCGGCTATCAGGCATGTGTGCTGGAAGAAATGGGCGCTAAGGTTTTCAGTGTTGAGCGGCAAAAAAAACTGTTTGTTAAAACAAGGGACTTCCTGAAAAAGATAGGCTATCAGGCAAAAGTTTTTTATGGGGACGGCAATAAGGGGCTAAAGGCATTTGCACCCTTCGACAGAATAGTAATTACTGCCGCCGCACCGGACATTGCCGAAGCTTTGCTAGAGCAGCTAAAACCGGGCGGGATCATGGTAGTTCCTTTCGGTAGCGGCAGGATACAATCGATGATGAGGATCACTAAGCAAGCCGACGGAGAAATCATCAAGGAAAATTTCGGGGATTTCAGTTTCGTGCCTCTTTTAAAAGACAAAGCAAACGATTAATCGCCACAAGATGATAATAGGAATCGGCGGAATCAGCAATGCGGGCAAATCAAGCCTGGCCAACTTACTTAAAATCGAATTGGAGGATCAATATAAGGTTAAGATCCTTTGCCAGGACGATTTCATTATTCGCGAAAGCAAGATTCCATTGGTGAACGGCCTAACCGACTGGGAACACCCTGCCTCGATAAACCATGAAATGTTCTTAAATGCCGTCAAAAGGGAATCGGCGAACAACGATATAGTTTTCTCGGAAGGCTTATTTGCCTTTTATAGTGACGAACTTACAAAATCATACGATAAAAATATTTTCCTGAGCATTGACAAACAGACTTTTAAGGACCGGAAAAAACGCGATCACAGATGGGGGAGCGTACCGGCTTGGTATATTGAGCATATCTGGGCTTCTTACCAAAGGTACGGAAAAGCAAACAATATTATAGGCATAAAGAAAATTGATGCCACCAAAAGGTACGACTTAAGGAATATTGTTGGCTATATCTTAAGTTAATTTGCCAATATTTATCGCAACTTTTGTTTCCCGCACAGCAGCAAAGCCGCTAATTGCTGATTATGAGGCTAGTAACAATTTTTTGTGTATTTTGCAAGTATCTGATAATGTGCGTGTTAATGAACTACTTAAGGGTTACGGTATTCTTTTTAAGCTCTTCACCAATACTTGTCAAGTTCAATGTTGGCAAAGTAATGGTCGCATTTCCTGACAAATTTGTCAATGTTGAAATATAAGCTCTTAAATAAGGAAAAAGTAAAGCTGGGGCATTTACATAAAAGAAATTGTCTAAAGAGCCAAAATCAACATTTTTTTCAAATGAGTAATCTGCAATAGAGTCAACTTCAATATTTATATTTTTATCTTCATCACTAATTTGAATACCAAGTTCAAGTTTAAAACTTAAATTTTCAATATTTAAAGTCCCTTTTGGTTTGAACTCCACAATTAGCTTTGATTTGGGATTACTTTGCTTGCGTTCAATTAACGAACGAACAACAGAGAAACCCTTAAATTGAAATTTTGAATTTTCCATCTTTTATGCGGCTAATGCTAACAAACTAGTACTGTCAATAACCATTGTGGGCTTATCACATACTATTTCGAAGTGATAATCAGGGTTTTCGTCCATAAACACGACCTCATCATATCCCAGTTTAAAGTTTGGGTTTACTATTTCGGTCAGAGAACCCTCAGAAATAAACAAAATATTTTCATCAGGAAATTTTTCCTCAAATTCAGATTCCAATTCAATTTCAAAATTGATATAGTCCTCATCGGACTTAAAAATACTTGAAGGTTGCACATAAATTATATGGCTTAGTGTCTTAGAGTCTTAGTGGCTAATTATCAATACCTTGCCACGAAGGCACTAAGGCACGAAGTTTCACAAAGCAATTTATATAATGCATAACCATCTGATAACAAATATATTAAAGCCTAGTGTTGGTATGCGAAACTTCAGTAATTTACTCATAATTAGGTTGTATAGAATTGCAAAAGTAAAATAAATTCAATCAAAGGATAAATAGTAGTTTTTAACAATCCGCATGTCATTTACAGTGAATTATCTTGCATAAAAATCACCTACAAAAGTCTGTTCCTGCATGGGAGGCCTAACATAGCCCATACTATGCTTTCTTTCGGACAACTCGGGCTCCGGGGTCAGGTCCTCATAAGGTATTTTCGACAATATATGCCTTATGGTGTTCAAGCGTGCTTTCTTTTTGCTGTCGGCATCCACTACGAACCATGGCGACAATTTCGTATCGGTATATGAGAGCATCTCATCCTTTGCCTTGGAGTACTCAATCCATTTTTCGCGCGATTTCAAATCCATATCGCTTAATTTCCATCGCTTTGTAGGATCTTGCAAGCGGGCCTGGAACCTCTTTTCCTGCTCTTCCTCGCTAACCGAGAACCAATATTTCAAGAGTATTATGCCTGAGCGGATGAGCATACGTTCGAAGTTGGGGCATGAACGCAAGAACTCCCAATACTCATCGTCGCTGCAAAATCCCATAACACGCTCTACTCCTGCCCTGTTATACCACGACCTGTCGAATAATACAATTTCGCCGGCTGAGGGCAGCTGAGAAACATAGCGCTGGAAATACCATTGGTTCTTCTCCTTTTCAGTAGGCGTGCCCAAGGCAACCACCCTGGCGATCCTGGGGTTAAGCTTCTCGGTTATGCGCTTGATTACGCCACCTTTGCCTGCCGCGTCGCGGCCCTCAAAAATAATTACAACCTTCAATCCTTTTTGTTTAACCCACTCCTGGAGCTTTATCAGTTCTACCTGAAGCCGTTCGAGTTCCCCCTCATAAAAAGATTTCTTCAGTTCCCCATGTTGGTTATATTTTTCAGAATCCGTCATATTGTGTTGATATTTAGCAAATTATAATATCTATTGTATTATGAGCCTTTTAATTATATAGCCTCCGTCGGTTTGCAGGACAAGCATATAGACGCCGCTGTTTTTTATACCGCTTACGAGCGGATAGTTGGAGCCTTCGGTATAATTTCCTTTAAGGAATTTCTCGAACATCAATTTCCCCCTTATATTATAAATCTTAAGATCCAGGTCGTTAACATTGCTATTAAACTTAAGGTTGAAGCTACCGGAATTAGGATTCGGGATTATGGTGATCGCATCACTAAGATCAGCAAATTGTTCAGGGACAGATATTTGACATTCGTTAAAATCAAATATTACCGTTATGCTTCCACTATCAACACAGCCTGTATTGGCATGGGTTACAATAACGCTGTGAGTCTGGAAGTCAATCCAGCTGCCATTTGTGGCAATGGTAATGGTCCTGTTCTCGTAACTGTCGGTTTTCCAGAAATAAGTAGTTCCGAAAGGATCATCATCGAATCCGGCATCAAGTAAAACCGTATCCCTCACACAAGCTACAATGGTATCCTCGCCGCTTGTCGGATATTGGTCAGGCACCAAGTCCACTATTGGCAATGGGTTTACTTTTACTGTGATACCACCGTCAAATTCATTTCCGAACTGGTCAGTAAGATGCAACTTATATGTTGTTGATACCAAAGGGCTTACCGTGAAACTACTTTCGCTTGACGTAAAGCCCGGGGGGTCTGATGTCCACTCATATTCATAACCGCCGCCGCCTCCGGAGGCAATTGCCGTTACCACAGCCGACTTCCCAAAACAAATATCTTCAGGGTCAGCGTAGGGATTGGCGCTCAGCACATCGGAAGAAACTATGACGAACATATCGTCTGTCTCGCTTTGGCATTGTGTATTGTTATCGGTAATCAACAAAGAAAACTTGGTTGTTTGCGGCAAAAGCAGAGTAGTTGGATTAGGTATATCGTTTTGTCCCAACCAGCTTGCCGGCTCCCACTGATAAGAATAATCACCGCTTCCCCCTGAGGCGGAACCATTTAAAGATGTAGTTGTTCCCAATTGAATATCGATGTCGTCCCCGGCCTCGGCCAAAGGTTTCGGATTAACACTAACGCTCACATCTGCGGTCAATGTAGTAAAACCATCTGTAACCTCCACATAATAAGTAATATCCTGATTAGGGAAATCAGAAGGGTTTTGCTGCGTTGAGGAAAAGCCAGGTGGATCGGAGGACCAGATATAGGAATAGTTTTCGGAGCCGCCCTCGGGGCTGGCAAACAAATTAACCATCTCATCATGACAAATCAGGTCTTTGTCAACAGTAGCACTAACTGTTAATGGGCCTCCCACTATGTTCACCCACATAGTATCTTCGCCAACACAGGTAGAAACATTATCGTTCACGCTCAATGTAAACTCGGTACTTACGGTAAGGTTTGTTGTTGTCGGATTTTGTATATCCGGGTTGTCGAGCAGTTCGGCAGGTTCCCAGTGAAACGAATAGTCTCCGGAACCTCCCTCGCCGGAGCCCTGAAGGCTGGCTGTTCCGCCATAGGCTATATCAATATCATCGCCGGCAGATGCGATTGGGGCATCCAGCTCGATTGCAAAATCAAGCGTATCCGGCAGGGCATAATTGTTACATGGATCCGAAATAAAACTAAACGTCTTGATAATCAGGCTGTAATCACCTGACTGATACATCGGGGGCGTAAAATACAAAGTGTAGTTTCTTTCGTTCTCCCCACCAATATCACAGTTCTCGCCATAGATGCTATCGATAACATAAGGCCCCCCGGGACCTTCGAGCAAGAAATCGCTTGCTTGTACAGAGCTGCATTTTACGGTTTCGTTGAAATAAGTGTTCAGCTCATTGCTACCGCAGGAAGTAATTTCCTCATTGCCTACATGGTCGATAAAAGGTCTAAAATCGTCGAATATCACTGCCGTGGAATTTGAGAAATCCAATGTATAACCGCCCGGTGTTTGGGTCCAGTCGCTTACTACAAGCACATAAGACTCTCCTTCGAATACAGGGAGGTTGACATTCCATTTATTGGTTTTTCCCGCACCATTGCAATCAATGACTCCACCATTTAGGGAACTTATGCCCGTAGCACCCTGAAATCCTACATCACCGGCAGCATTGCAGCTAACCATCATCTGAATGGGATTGTTGTAAATATCCTCACAACTATAATCCGTAAGATTAAAAACAGCCCAGTCATAGTCATCGGTGGAGGTAGCGGGAGTTATTGTAAGCATCAGGTCACCCGACTGAATAACAGTCCATTGATACCAGCGCGTATTTTTTTCGCCATCCATACAATGGTTGGGGCAACTTTGGTTCTTAGGAATCTCATAAGGATAATTACCTTCTCCGGAGGCCGTAGAATCTTCAACATAAATATAGTCGCATACTTGGATAGCCCCTAAACAATCCTGTGTTGTTGGCACTTGTGCTTCGGCAATATTAGAAAAAAACATGATAAAGGACAACATCAGCCCCATGAATCGATAAACAAACTTCATTATATTTACTTAATTTATAAATAATCCCGAGCAAATTTAGGTTTTTATGAGGCAATATTCAAATTTATGAAACAATAATGACTAAAAATCTATCTTTGCACAATAATATAAGATGTAATGACAGGCTTAAAAAAAATCTCCTTATCAATAGTTTTAATCATAATTTTCAGCCTAAATGCTAATTCTCAACAATATAGTATTAACGGAACGGTCTCCCAGCTAGGGAATTCGACGGTTTACTTGGCAAAAATCATCGGGCAGGCGACAAAAGTAATTGATACGGCAATTTGCAACGAAGCGGGATCGTTTAAATTTATCCTCGACGAAAATGCCGCAATTGGCATGTATTCGATAATCACGGGAGGCCAGCAAAATATCGAATTACTTTATAATCACGAAGATATACGGTTTATCTCAAGCGGAAGCACTACCGACGACAATGTCCAGATAATTGAATCGGTTGAAAACTTAATTTGGTACGATTACCTCTATACCAAAGGCTTCAACCAATATAAGAGGGAGGTTATAGAACAGTTGATGATGAGCTATCCGCCAGGCGACGATTATTATAAATATACGGAAAATTATTATCAAAAACTGCAACATACAATTAGCGACAGATGTGCGGAACTGATAAGCAACAATCCCAATACCTTGGCGGCCAGATACATAAATGTTGACATGCCCGTTTTTGCCCCTTATGGGATGGAGGACAGCGAAAAGCAGGCCTATTTAATCCATCATCATTTCGACAATACCGATTTCAGCGACACCCTGCTTTTGAGAAGCAATATCTTAACCTCCAAGATAATCAAGTACCTATCGCTTTACCAGAATCCCGGCGACAGCAAGGAACAGCTGGAAGACAATTTGATAGTTGCCGTTGATTCTATCCTGGACAAGGCGATAGTTGAACAAAAAGTTTATGAGTCGGTTGTTGGTTTTCTCTTAAACGGCTTTGAGGCAATTGGTTTCGAGAAAGGCCTCGAACATATCGCTGAACAGAACCAGTTATCGGAATTATGCGTCAACACTGATCGCAAAGAAGACCTGGAACAGAAAATGGAGATGATAAAAAAACTTGCAATCGGAAAAACAGCACCTGACTTTTCCGTGAAGGATGTTGACGGCAGGATAGTGGAACTAAATAATATAGATGCCGAAACTACTATTTTGGTTTTTTGGGCCTCATGGTGCCCGCATTGCACCGAGATACTACCAGTACTCAAGGAATACTACGATAAGGAAAACACTGACAAACTGCAGCTTATTGCCATTTCCATTGATGAAAACGAAGACGACTTTAAAAATGCCGTCAAGTCGCATTCTTATGACTGGATCAACATAGCGGAACTAAAAGGTTGGGAAGGGCCAACAGTACTGGAATATGGCGTTCATGCCACGCCAACTATATTCATACTCGATAAGGACAAAAAGATAGTCGCAAAACCAACAAATAAAGACAGCTTTCGCAAGGCGATGGAAAACATATAAGAACTTGATGCAAACCGGATATTGAAACCTCTTCAATAAAGCTTCCCCCTTTTAAAAAGATAGGGGAGCAAGATACTTTCGAAACCATGGTTTATGTCGGCCTCAATATAGTCGATGCCGTATTTGCCGCATCTTATTTTCAGCTCATCCCTGAATTTTGAACTGTTTTCCACAAATTTATCACGAATATCTATTGGGTTTAGTTTTATTTGTTCACCGGTTTCCAAATCGATAAATTTATGCGGACGATTTTCAAGCAATAAATCTTCCTCCAGTTTCTTATCATAAACATGAAAGAATATTAATTCGTGCTTATAATGCCTGAAATGCTGAAGCGAGGAGAATACCTCGTCGATATTATCGCCGGAATCCATAAGGTCGCTGAAGATTATCACGAGAGAGCGCTTATGAATCATTTCCGCTATAAGGTGCAGCGATTTGCTGATGTTCGTTTTTTTGTTGGAACCCGGTTTACCTTCAGACAGCACAGTTCCCAATAGCGAATACAAATGTTTTTGATGCAGCGAACTTGATTTCTCATAAGTGTGATTATCAATGATTTCGCCAAAGGTGCTTAAACCGACCGCATCTCTTTGTTTTTTCATCAGGTTGATAAGGGCGGCTGCGGCATAAACAGAAAAACTAATCTTGTTAAGATTGTCGATTCCCTGCTTTTCCCTCAGGGGAAAGTACATCGACGAGGAATTGTCGATGATGATCCTGCAGCGGAGGTTGGTTTCCTCCTCGAATCGTTTAACAAACATCTTGTCTGTCCGGCCATAGAGCTTCCAATCGATAAAACGCGTTGTTTCGCCGGGGTTATAAAGCCTGTGCTCGGCAAACTCGACGGAAAAACCATGAAAAGGGCTTTTATGCAATCCAGTAATAAAACCCTCCACCACTTGGCGGGCGAGGAACTCCAGCGACTGGAACTTTTCGATTTCTCCTATTTCAATTTTTTCCGGCATCAAACAATCAAATAAAAAGTAATAATTCAAAAAAAGGCTGCCCGAGTTAATTTTGGGCAGCCTTTATCTAAAGTGCGTTTATAATTATAATAATGCTTCAAGTTTCTCGACAAGTTTTTGCTTTGGTACGGCACCAACTTGTTTGTCAACAACTTCGCCATTCTTAAAGAACAAAATTGTCGGAATATTCCTTATGCCATACTTTCTGGCGGTTTCAGGATTATGATCGACATCAACTTTACCAACAAAAGCCTTGTCGGCATAATCGGTGCCAATTTCTTCAACAATAGGGCCAACCATACGGCACGGACCGCACCAAATAGCCCAAAAGTCAACTATAACGGGCTTGTCGGATTTTAATACAAGCGATTCAAAGGTCGCATCTGTGATTTCAATAGCCATTTTAATAAATTTAATATTTAAGTGGGCAAATATAAACAAGAAAAAAAGGCAAGCTTAATTTTTTATCTTTTTTTTTGAAGATGACGAAATTTTCCCGTCTGTTTTAATTTGCCGACGAAACAAGGGTTTGGATATGGTGGGTGCCGCACTTTATTCAATAATTTTCCTTGATTTCACTTATGCTCAAATTTGCTAAATCTTTTCTAAGCACTTTTATGGCAAATTATTCATTAATTGTTAGTTCATTGTCTGTTCGCAGTTCCCCATTGAATATATATTTGAAATTCTCGATATGCTTATCACAGCCTACCCTATCATAAGCGACTTTTGAAATTGTATCGGAATAGCTAGTGTTTTCAACATAAATCAAATAATCAAGGGGGTTGTCGCCAAATTCAATAATTGCCGAAAAGGAATTTGATGAGTTCAGTTCCCCCAAAGAGATCGTATCTGTAAGAAAAGTATTTGCATTGGTTTCTTGAGTCCGTATTGCTTTTAAATAACTTGTGGTCGAAATGTTAGGATATGATACTTTAACAGTTGCGATTTCATAAGGCCCTTTGCAACAAGAGCTAATTAATAATACAACAATAATTGTTGATAAAAAAATTCGTTTCATGATTTCTAGTCTTAAGATACAAGTTTCTGTCGGCGAACTTCAATATTAACGCAGGTCCCTCTTAAATATTGCTGGCATTTATTCTTGTCAGGGATATCATTTCTGATTTAGTTTATGTATGACAACGGCATGGTTTGTTTTTCTCTTAGGTTGAAGCTAATGGTTGGGAAGCGGGATTAGATATTCTTTCTTTTTATCCGGGCGACAAGATTGAAATTCCTTCAACAAGGCATGACTACCTGATTTCCATATCTCGCATTTTACCATCTTTTGCTTTCATCTTCAACTGTCAACAAAGGTAAAAACAGTCGGAAGAAATATCAGATTCAAAATGTTGCATTATCAATTATTCAGTATGGTTGTTCTTCGTTTTATTATGTTGGCTAACGGTGGCAATATGAAATGTTGGGCGTTTTGAAACACCAAACTTTCAATTTACTAGACCGTTGATTTAATGTTAAAATGTTCATATTTAGTACTATCTGCCCAATTTTTTATATTGCGTGTTGTATGCTGGTGTTTATTCATTTCAGTCTGTCTGTCAATTATATCGCACTGTAACTTAATTCTTTTTCAAATCCCACCAACCTATCAACAAAGCACAAATTTATTTTGTTTTTTTGAGCGTTGGACAAAAAGCCCTGTGGGCTACTTGGGTTGGCTTTGTAAGCTCTTTGACAAAGCTTAG
>JAADIS010000131.1 GCA_013151215.1 Chlorobiota bacterium
GGAAACCAATGCTCCAATTGGTAAGATGATAATAACTTATGGCAAACAATAAAAGTTTAGGCAACTTTATTAAACCTCAAAATTAATTTCCGAAAATTTTCTCATCTATTGGTCGAGTTGAACCATCCGGATATTTTCGGTCGTGTAGAAAGCAACCGACAAGGCTATAATTACACCCCGAATTATAACGAGTTCAAGGAATTAAAACTTTTCAAACGTTAAAAAGTCCGGTTGAAACACATTTTTATAGATATATTTGATCTGTTAAACCTATTTCTTAAATTTCATATCTTAGCCCAATAATTCCACAATTGAAAAAATATGAGGAAATCCATAATCGTAAGCCTGCTAATTTCATTAAGTTTAATGGGATTTTCACAGAAGTACCTGAACAAAATAGCAGAGGAATCATGCAGTTGTTTAGAGGGCATTTCAGACACTAGCAATCCCTCGCAAATAAATATGGAAATGGGCTTATGCATTATTGATGCTTCCATGCCCTATAAAAAGCAATTGCTGAAAGATTACGGCATCGATATGGATTTAATTGATCAATATGGTGAAAAGCTAGGTCGTTTAGTTGGTGTAAAACTGGCTTCGGTTTGTCCGAACACACTTGTAAAAGTAACCCGATTAACGCAAAGTAAGGAACAAACCCAGGAAGAAGTTTATTCGAATGTTCAAATAGTCAGTGGGAGAATAACAAAAATTGAACAAGATCAGTTTGTTGTATTTTCCTTAAAGGACGAAATGAACAAGATATCAAAATATTATTGGCTTTACGGTATTGAATCAGACTATGATTTAGTATCCAACTTTACGGATTTATTGAACAATGAAGTTTCAATTACTTATGAAACCCTTGAATTTTTCGACCCGAAGATTGAAGTTTACCGACAGTTTAAAGTCATTAAAGAATTGTCGGTAGAAGAATAGGAATATTAAATCTTACTAGAATAAATTAAGGCTACAACTTGTTTAAGCAAGTTCCTTTTCTTTTCGTTGGGTTTATATACATATGCCATCATAGTAACAATTTTTCCGCTTTTTGCATTATAGAAAGTATATGCTTTGAACGGACCGCCCATAAAATCGTTTTTCACAGTCCATATTCCAGTGGTTTCGATGGCATAGTCCGTGGGGAAATTCTTTATTTTTCTGGAAACCGGCGGAACAAACTCCTCATCTATAGTCATATACGAATCATAAACGGCGCCAGGGACATTTGTTTTGAGTGCTTTCTTAATTCGCGACAAAATGCTGGCTTGTGAAAATTGTGCAGTATCTTTATAATCTGTTGAAATGATAAATATCGCCTGGCTCATGTCAATCTGTTCCTTACGTAACCAGATGAAATCTTCGGTATTTTTGGCAAGATAGAAATCCTTGGGTATCACCATCTTGATTCCTGAGGTTTTCTTAACCTGGGTAACAGCTTCGGCATTTTGCGTCGATCGGAAGACCTCCATTATTCTATCGCGGTCGGTTTGTTCATAGGCAGAAATAAATTGGCCGGCATTTTCATTGAATATTTTAACGAAATCGGCGGCAGAGGCACATGTGATTTTAAAAATTTGCTGAGGTTGCGACCAAAAATTAGTACTGGCCTCTATTAAGGGCTTCTTAACCAGACCATCAATATTTACGATAAAAATATTATGATGCTTCTTGAACATGTCGGAAAAGCCGCTAATTTGAACATGTGACAGTCTAAAAAGCGGTTCCGCTTGATTTAGTCCATATTGTTCTTGTGTAAACTCATCCTTTATAGCCGCTCCAATTGCGTTGTTCCATTGTTTCTCGTTTTGTACAACGATTAAAATCTCCGAAGTATTTCCTATCGAGCGAGCTTTAGTGTTTTTTTTGGTTTTTGAACAGGAAGCCATTGATAAGACTATCAACGCCGCTAATAAAATGGAGTTTATTTTTTGAATCATATCTCAGTAATTAGATAAAAACTGTTAATACCGTCTAAACGAACAAAACCAAATAATGTGCCAAACAATAAGTCATTATCAACTGATTACTGCAATCTTTATTTTCTGCCCCGGTTTTAGTTTATTTGAATTCTTGAAGTGATTAAGCCTTTTTATTTTATCAACAGTAACGCCATCATACTCCTTGGCAATATCCCATAAGGTATCGCCTTTTCTTACGATGTGATATAAATACTTTCCTTCTTTTAGGGATGAAGCCGATTTTGTCGCAGGTTTATAGACCAGCAGTTTTTGATTAGGATAGATACGCGAATTTTTAAGGTTGTTCCATTCTTTTAAGTCAGTTGTGGTACATTTATACTTTTTGGCGATAAGCCCCAGGTTCTCGCCACTTTTAACTTTATGATAGGATTTCTCGGAAGAGCGCTTGACAGGTGTTCTGGAATTGCTGTAGTATTTACTGCTTCCCGAGCCAAATAACACTAGTTTTTGTCCGGGGTAAATTGTGTTGCTCCTAAGACCGTTCCAACTTTTTATCTGACTAACATATACATGATATTTTTTGGCTATAAGCCCCAAGCTTTCACCACTTCTCACTATATGTATATTTCTATCTTTTGCCTTTTTAACTTCGGCGAGCAGTTTATCTCTCTCAATACCTTTTTTGGTTTTATATGCATAGAGGGCCTGCTCGTTATTCAAGAAATCGGCAACATATTCATTCCTCAGCCTAAGCAAATATTTTTTATCCGCCGTGGCGGGAATTATACCTTTTTTATATGTGGGGTTCAGGGCTTTTAATTCTTTCAGCGGAATGCCGAACAATTCGTTCAACTGATCGAATGCAAGCACATCGTTAACTGTAACGGTATCTGTATCAAAATAATAGTATTCGGGATCTACTGCCTTTATGTTATGTTCGGGAGCATAGTTCATTACATAGTTAACGGCAATAAAAGCAGGCACATAACCACGTGTCTCCCTTGGAAGGAAAGGCCAAACAGCCCAGTAATTTTTAGTTCCTCCCGCACGGCGCAATGCACGGTTTACATTTCCGGCTCCAGAGTTATAGGCAGCCAAGGCCAACGACCAATCACCATAAATATTATACAAATCGGTTAAATGTTCACAGGCTGCAACCGTAGCCTTATAAGGGTCATAACGGTCGTCGACCAATGATGTAACTTTTAAACCATAAACTTTTCCAGTTCCATACATAAATTGCCACAGCCCTTTCGCTCCTTTATTCGATCCGGCGGTTGGAATAAGGGCCGACTCCACTATTGCCAGATATTTTATTTCCAAAGGCATGTCGAAACGATCAAGTTGCTCCTCGAACATTGGAAAGTACAGGTCGGCCAGACCCAGCATCCTTGCAGTTAAATCACGTTTTTTAACTGCATAGAGATGAATAAACTTTTTAACTTCCTTATTGTAAGTAAGTTCTATCGGTGTTTCAATATTCAAACTTTCTATTCTCTGCTCATAAACAGAATCGGGGAATGAGGGTATAAAATCGGCCGCATAATTATAATCAACATGTTTTCGTTCCTGCTTTTCCGCATATTTTCTTCCGTTGAAGGAGTCGAATATAAGACTATCGAGATGCCTCAGCAATGGTGTGTCGAATATCATTGCCGGTTTTAGACTAACAGTATCGGGATTTGAGGCCAGTCCTATAATGCCGGCAAACGAATGAGCAAAAAAAGTTAATGAAAATATTACTGATAATATAAATTTATCCATGGCTTTTTATTCTTGATAAAAGTAACGCTATTTGCGGCAAAAATATATATATGCTTGATAATAATCTATCAAAAGCAATAAAATAATCCACAAACGAAAGTTAGGAATTACCGCAACCGGTTGATCGCAAAATAGTTAGTGCTTCCATAAGGTCGATATCCAGGACAAAAACAAGAAAGCTATTTTATTTCACTTTTAATTTGTCCTACCCATTGGGCTACTCTTTGGTCGGTGATATCCGATTCATTATCTTCATCAAGGGCAAGGCCGTAAAAGTAGTCGCCTTCAACGCCTTCCGAATCAGTAAACGAATAATTCTTAGTCGGCCATTTGCCGATTAGTGTTCCGTTTACCTTAACGACTTCCTGATTAAGAATGCCCAATACGTCAACAAAATGTGCAGGATATAAGATCTGGTCGCCAAGGCCGAAGACAGCGATATTATGTCCGCTCAGGTCATGTTCCTCAATTTTCCTGAAAAACCTGTTCCATAAATTATCATTTGCGGCATCAATCCAGTTTTCAGCGCCAACCGTCGAGCTTCCCATAATTATTGTTTTGTAATCCTCAAGGGTATCAACATCAAAACTTTCGACATCGTACATTTCGATATCATTTGGGTTAAATTGGGCAAAGATCTTTTTTGCCGAGTTTTCAACATTCCCACCTTTAGGCCAGTAAAGCAATACTATATTCTTCATTATATTAAATTTTCAGATGCGTAAAAATAAATCAATTTGGAATGCATCGAGCGAATTTATAATAATTTAAAGTCAATCCAAATTCCGAATACGGGTATCCTGTCCTGGTTAATGGCCATAAACGCCTGACAAACAATATCGAAGAATATAATCAACCGATTAAAAAATCTCTTTGGCGATCTTGCGGATATTATCTGATTTCCCCATGGTGTAATAATGCAACACCGGCACATGGGCTTTCTTAAGTTCCTTCGATTGTTCTATAGCCCACTTAACGCCCAACTGCCTAACTTCATCATTGTTTTTGCATTTCAGGACTTCTTTCACCAAGGTGGCCGGAACCTCGACACCAAATGTTTTTGGGATTATCGCTATTTGATTTAAAGTGGAAATAGGTTTTAAGCCCGGAATAATTGGAACATTTATATTGTTCCTACGGCATACGTCAACAAAGTCGAAATACTTTTTGTTATCGAAAAACATCTGAGTAACAATAAATTGAGCACCGGCTTCGATTTTCTTTTTAAGGAAGTGGATATCGCTATCCATATTAGGTGACTCAGAATGTTTTTCGGGATATCCGGCAACCCCGATACAAAAGTTGGTGGAACGCGAGTTGCGGATTTTAGGATCCAGATAGATACCTTTGTTAAGGTTGGTGATTTGTATTACGGTTTCTATGGCATGGCTGTTGCCGTCGGGCTCGGGGACAAAGCTCTTCATCCCGGGCTGCGGGTCGCCGCGAACGACAAGTACATTATTAACCCCCAGGAAATTAAGGTCAATAAGGGCATTTTCGGTATCCTCGCGCGAAAAGCCGCCACAAATAATATGAGGTACTATGTTTACTCCATACCTGAATTTTATAGCTGCCGATATGCCAACCGTCCCTGGACGCTTACGCACCACGTTCTTTTTCATCAAGCCATTTGCAAGTGTTTCATACTCAATTTCTTCCTGATGATAAGTGATGTTGATAAAAGCCGGTTTAAACTCCATTAATGGATCGATGGAATTAGCTATCGAGCTAAAATCCTGACCTTTTAGCGGTGGCAACAACTCAAACGAAAACAAAGTCTCGTCGGCATCGTTTATATGTTGTATTACTGTTCTTTCCATTTTATTCTACGTTTTAGATGGTATTTACAATTAGTAGCCTTTTTACTTCCTCGGCACTTAGCTTTTTACGTTTGGCATAGTCCTCAACCTGGTCGCCGGCAATTTTCCCAACCGCAAAATATCTGGCATCGGGATTTGCAAAATAATATCCGCTTACCGAGGCGGCAGGATACATTGCATACGATCCGGTTAATTTAATGCCCAATTTGCTTTCCGCATCCAGAATATTGAATATTTTCCCCTTTTCCGAATGTTCGGGACATGCCGGATAACCTGGAGCAGGCCGTATTCCGCGATAATTCTCCTTCAATAAATCATTCATGCTGGTATCTTCACCGGCCGCAAAAGCCCAAAAATCCGTTCTTAACCTCTTGTGCATAAGTTCGGCAAAAGCCTCAGCCAACCTGTCGGCCAATGTTTTCAGCATTATTGAGCTATAATCGTCGTTTTCCTTTTCAAAGTGCTTTATATGCTTTTCGATACCCAAGCCCGCGGTAAGGGCGAAAATCCCTATATAATCATCTTTTTTCTTGCTGTCCGGACAGATAAAATCAGAAAGGCAATAATTTGGGGAATCATTTTTCAATTCCTGATTGCGAAGGAACTCGAAACTATTGAATTGCTTGCCGTTTTCATCCAGGAGAATGACCGTCTCATCATCGGAAATTGCTTTAAAGATCCCTATCCCTGCTTTTGCCGTGAGCCATTTCCCATCAATGATCCTGTCGAGCATCTGCTGTGCGTCGTCGTATAATTTCCTGGCTTCCTCCCCTTTTAAAATATCATCGAATATGCTTGGGAACTTACCTGTGATTTTCCATGCATGGAAGAAAAACGTCCAGTCGATATATGGACGGATTTCGGCAATGGAATAATCATCAAAGTATTTAACACCTGTAAAAGTGGGCTTCACAACACTAAAACCATCCCAGCGGCCAACAAATCTATTTTTTCTGGCATCAGCCAAGCTCACATATTCCGATGATTTAACGGAAGCCTCATATTTCTTGCGCAGATTATCATATTTGTTTTCGATATCCGACTTGAAGGATTCCTTTTCTTCTCTGGAGAGAAGCTTATTAACCACGTTGATCACTTTGGAAGCATCGCGCACGTGAACTACAGGATTTTTATAGTTAGGGGAAATTTTAACCGCCGTATGAACATCGGATGTCGTGGCTCCCCCTATCAAAAGAGGAATGTTGAAATTAAGCCTCTTCATTTCCTTGGCCACATAAACCATTTCCTCCAGTGAGGGAGTTATCAAACCGCTCAAGCCGAGGACATCTGCATTCTCATTTCTTGCGACCTCCAATATCTTCTCTGCCGGAACCATTACACCAAGGTCAATTACTTCATAATTATTGCATTGCAAGACAACGCCAACAATGTTTTTCCCTATATCATGCACGTCGCCCTTAACGGTAGCCATAACAATCTTGCCATTCCCTTTTATTCCGGACGACTTTTCGCTCTCGATATAGGGCAGTAAAATAGAAACGGCTTTTTTCATCACCCTTGCACTTTTCACAACCTGCGGCAAGAACATCCTTCCCGACCCAAACAAGTCGCCAACTATGTTCATCCCGTTCATCAATGGTATCTCTATAACTTCTATTGCCCTGTTATAATGTTTTCTGGCCTCTTCGACGTCCTCGTCCAGAAATTCGGTAATCCCTTTGATCAAAGAATGTTCGAGGCGCTTTTCAACATCAAGTTTTCTCCATTCCAAGATGTTTTCAGGCTTTGCCTTAAGCGAGTCGCTTATTTTATCGGCATAAGACAGCAAACGGGCAGTGGCATCTTTGCGCCGGTTGAGAACCAGGTCTTCGGCAAATTTCCTCAGGTCAGGTTCAATCTCGTCATAAATCTGAAGCATGGCAGGATTTACGATTCCCATGTCCATGCCGGCTTGTATGGCATGAAACAGAAATACCGAATGTATTGCTTCCCTTACGGTATTGTTTCCTCGGAACGAGAAGGACAAATTGCTGACTCCGCCGCTTACTTTTGCATAAGGCAGGTTTTCTTTTATCCATTTAACGGCATTTATATAATTAACAGCATAATTATTATGTTCGTCGATACCCGTGCCTATTGCCAAAATATTCGGGTCGAAGATAATATCCTCGGGATTGAGCCTCACTGTATCGACAAGCAGTTCATAAGCCCTTTTGCATATCTCTATCTTTCTTTCATAGGTATCGGCCTGGCCGCTTTCGTCAAAGGCCATGACCACTACCGCTGCTCCATAAGAGTTTATTTTTTGGGCAAGTTCTATAAATTCGTCTTCGCCGTTTTTAAGGCTGATGGAGTTCACGATGGACTTGCCCTGTGTACATTTAAGCCCTGCCTCTATAACCTCCCACTTCGACGAATCTATCATTATCGGCAATCGGGCAATATCAGGTTCGGAAGCAAGCATGTTCAAGAACAACTTCATTTCCTTCTTTGCGTCCAGCAAGCCGTCATCGAGGTTGACATCGAGTATCTGGGCCCCGCCCTCCACCTGATGCCGGGCTACTGCAAGCGCCTCCTCATATCTTTTCTCGCGAATAAGGCGGGCGAATTTACGGGAGCCGCTAACATTGGTGCGCTCACCGATATTTATAAAGTTCAGCTTGCGGGTAACCCTTAGCGGCTCAAGTCCGCTAATTGATGTAATATGGCTTTTGCTCAATGGCTTCCTGACGTTTGCCTTCATGGCCAACAAAACCATTTCGTGTATATGCTCGGGCGTTGTCCCACAACATCCGCCCACGATATTCGCGAATCCATTATCCAGGAAATCATGAATATGCCCGGCCATTTTTGTGGGGCTCTCATCGTATTCGCCAAACTGGTTTGGCAATCCGGCATTTGGATAAACACTCACATAAAAACTCGATTTCCTTGAAAGCTCCTCCAAGTGTGGTCGCATTTGCTCGGCCCCGAGCGAACAGTTCAAGCCTATGCTCAACAAGTCGATATGTGATACCGAGGTCAGGAAGGCTTCAAGGGTTTGGCCCGATAGAGTACGCCCGCTGGCATCTGAAATGGTTCCCGAAACCATAAGCGGTATCCTAATATTTCTCTCGCGGCATAAATCATTTATGGCCACCAATGCTGCTTTAGCGTTTAAAGTATCGAATATCGTCTCCACCAAGAGCAAATCAACGCCACCTTCCAGAAGCGACTTAGCTTGCTGATAATAATTATCGTGCAATTCATCGAAGCTTATATTCCTGAAACCAGGTTTGTCAACCAAAGGCGACATTGACGCGGTTTTGTTTGTAGGCCCGATCGCACCTGCAACATAACGCGGTTTCTTGGGGTTTTTTTGTGTAAACCCCAAAGCCGCTTTGGCAGCAATGCGGGCCGCTGCGGTATTTATCTCGTTTACGATATCCTGCATGCCATAATCCGTCATTGAAATACCCGTTGAATTAAAAGTATTGGTTTCGATTATGTCGGCACCTGCCTCCAGATATTTTTTATGTATCTCTTCAATTATTTGTGGTTGGCTGAGACAGAGCAGGTCATTGTTTCCCTTTTGAAGCTTTTCGGCCGAGGAGAAGCGTTCTCCCCTATAATCCTCTTCCTCGAGTTTATATCCTTGAATCATAGTGCCCATTGCCCCGTCCAGGACAAGCACCCTTTTACTCAACTCCATTTTAATGTCAGGTTTCATAAACGTAATTTTAAATAGTTAAACAACTTTTTATTAAACTAACAGTTGATTAATCAGCAAAAACCATTATAGCTTGCAGGCAATACAATTACCACTAAAAGAATAACCTATAAAAATATAATTTTCCCATATTTAATCAATTTATAATTCCCGCCCGATAACCGGGAAGGCTAGGTATTGGCACCTTGTTCGCTTAGCGATAGGTTGCCAGGGTTTCATTGAGCCTAATCTCTCCGCCCTTCTTTATAAATCAAAATTTCCCAGAAACGGGCATTTGAATTATGGAACAAAGATATAAAATTTTTATACTGTGCGGAATTGTTATCGAGAAATGATAAAATAATTTGGTTTATTTCATAAACTAGTTTATATTTGCAAATTATTATTCACTAAACTTAATAAAAATGGAAGCGGTAAAAAGTATAGAGATTATCGAAAGCATGTTAAAGGAAAGCAAAAAGTCGTTGTACCGGCATTCCTTTTATTTTATCCTTTGGGGCATAATGATGATAATTGCCGGCCTGGCTGATTATTTCTTTTACGGCAAGGCCTATTTTTGGACAATTTGGCCATCTGCCACTGTTGTCGGTGGTATTATTGCGTCGGTTTACAGCAGGAAAGAAGGCAAGAGGTCAGGTACGGTAACAATGATCGACAGGATTCACTTATATACATGGGGGGCTTTTGGCATCAGTCTTTTCCTGGCAATATTTTATGCGGCCTATAATCATCTTTCGCCATACCCCCTTGTATTGTTGTTGGCAGGATCGGCAACCTTCATCAGCGGTGGCATCTCAAGATTCAAGCCTTTTATCTGGGGCGGCCTTGTTTTGGAGGCAGGCTCGGTCGCATGCGCTTACTTTATCGACAACAGATATCATGGGCTAGTTTTTGCGCTATGCATATTTTTAGCTTATGTCATACCCGGTTTAATATTAAGGAAATCGGAAAATGCATAAGCTTAATTCATTATTGCATCAAGAATTGCGTTTGCGCATAATAAGTTTTCTTGCCACGGTCGAACGTGCCGACTTCAACAAGCTGCTGGAAGCAAGTTCGGCAACGAAAGGAAACTTGAGCGTTCAAATAAGCAATTTGCAAGAAGCCGGTTATATTGAGGTTACAAAAACTTTCAAGGGCAAATATCCGCATACCAAATGCATGATTACGGAAAAAGGCAAGAAAGAGCTGGAGGAATACATTTCAAGTTTGAAGAAGATACTGAACATTTAGCACCGTCGAATTGTGCGATTATTTTCAGCCAACTACTTTAAAATGCCTTGTGTTAGCAATCTCAAGGTCGTTGTTTACGATGGGCTTGCACTGAAAACGGCACGAATTGCACATCCCCAGCAACTGCTTGCCCAACGAATCGCCGATTTTGCCAAGTGATTCCAGCTGTTCATAACTGTCTTGTTTTCTGAAATCAGCAAAGGGACATGCAGGGTTCTCCTTATTGTAAACACATCGGCGCATAAGCCCCGACAATTTCAACCATTTTAATTCTGTCATATCAATCGTAATGTTTCTTTTAATGACACCAAAGTTCTTAAAGGGTCACAATTTATTTTCAAATGCTTGATAAAATAACAAACCCTTACTACATTTATTGTGATTCATTGGATTTTAATCATTTTTTAAGCGTATTAAAATATGATTTATATTTGCGGCTCATTTTTTAATAAAAGGATTTTCTAAAAATAATATACTTATGAGCACAACACTTGTTGATAAACTTGAATACAAAGTAGCCGACATCAGTCTTGCTGATTGGGGCCGGAAAGAAATTGAGATTGCCGAAAAGGAAATGCCCGGTTTGGTTTCGATCAGAAAAAAATTCTCGGACGAAAAGCCATTACGGGGAGTTAGGATAATGGGCTCGTTGCACATGACCATACAGACCGCCGTTTTAATTGAAACATTGGTCGAGCTAGGAGCCGATGTACGTTGGGCAAGCTGTAATATCTTCTCCACTCAGGATCATGCAGCGGCAGCAATAGCGGCCTCCGGCGTCCCGGTTTTTGCCTGGAAAGGCGAAACTTTGGAAGAATACTGGTGGTGCACAAACCAAGCACTCTCATTCCCGGACGGAAAAGGCCCGCAATTGATAGTTGACGACGGAGGTGATGCCACTTTGCTGATACACAAAGGCTATGAGGCCGAAAAAGACGCATCGGTTCTTGATACTGAGCCTTCGAGCGATGAAGAATCCGAAATCCTAAAGCTTTTAAAATCCATTCTTCACGAAGATCCAAAGAAATGGCATCGCACCGTTGAGGAATGGAAAGGCGTCTCGGAAGAAACCACCACCGGTGTCCACCGTTTATACCAGATGAAGGAAGCCGGAAAGCTTCTTGTCCCTGCCATCAACGTCAACGACTCGGTTACAAAGTCGAAGTTCGACAACCTTTACGGCTGCCGCGAATCGCTTGCCGACGGCATAAAACGCGCCACAGATGTAATGATTGCAGGAAAAGTTGTTGTTGTTGCCGGTTACGGCGATGTGGGAAAAGGCTCATCACATTCGATGAGAACTTATGGAGCACGTGTCTTGGTTACCGAAATAGACCCTATTTGCGCCCTTCAGGCTGCAATGGAAGGATTTGAGGTTACAACAATGGAAGAGGCAGTTAAAGAAGGGAATATTTTTGTTACCACCACAGGGAACAAAGATATAGTTACCGCCGGGCACATGGCGAATATGAAGGACGAAGCCATAGTTTGTAATATCGGCCACTTCGACAACGAAATCCAGGTAAGCCAGATGGAAGCCATGGAAGGTGTCGTGAAAACCAACATCAAACCACAGGTTGACAAATACACCTTCCCCGACGGACATTCAATTTATTTGCTTGCAGAAGGAAGATTGGTTAACCTTGGCTGTGCCACCGGACATCCATCCTTTGTTATGAGCAATTCGTTTACCAACCAAACCCTTGCTCAAATCGAACTATGGAAAAACCGCGAGAATTATGATGTTGAGGTTTATCGCCTGCCAAAACACCTTGACGAGGAAGTAGCCCGGCTTCATCTTGAGCAAATTGGCGTCAAGTTAACCAAATTGACGAAGGATCAAGCTGATTATCTTGGGATTAACCAAAACGGGCCATACAAGCCTGAGCATTATAGATATTAAACGAAAGAAAAATTATATAAAAACAAAAGGCCCGTCTCACCTGAGTGAAGCGGGCCTTTTAGTTTATTTCTGCTTCAGCTAATTATAAACATGTAGCAAATTACCATCATAAACAGCCGAATACCTGATTAAAGGGTACTCCCCCTCCCCTTCCACTATGGAACCGTCGATTAACAGATACGAAGTTTGGGTACAGGTATCTTTCACCAAAGGGAAATAATCGCCGATTATTAATTTCGTACACTTATTGCCGTCGCAACATTTATCGGGTGTGTTGGGCGGTTGCCGCTCGAAAGCCATGAATTCATCAATACTAAGGCGATAAACCATAACCCCCCTGCTTCCGTAAGGGATATAAACCCCCGGTTTCTCGTCAAGATAAAGCCATCCGCCAACAGTATTCAGCTCCTGGAACAAGGTGGAATTCGGGTCGATACTGATATTAATCGGCACATTAGGGATATTAGGGTTTACCCCCTCCTTATTACAGGAACCTGCAATTAGCATTGTTCCCAAAAACAAAAAAAACCATTTTAATGTTATATGCCTCATCAGTAAATAGTAAAATTCAACAGTTATGGTTTAACGCAACAAAATTAATTATATTTTATTGGCAAAAAACATGCTGAGTATTACCTTATTTAATTAGCTTTGCAAATAGAGATGAAGTCAGCCATATCACCAAAAAAAATTATACCGATCTTGTTTTTTACCATTTTTTTGGTATTGGCACAATCGTGCAAAACCAATGAAAAAGTAAGCAAAGATGTGAGACAGGCAGGAAAAATACAAGAAGAGCAAAACAAAGAATCCCAGAAGGAATATGAAAATGCCGTAAAAGAACATCGTAAGAAACAAAGTGATTATGCCAAACAACTCATGAAAGGCATGAAAAAGCAACAGAGGAAGAATAATTTGGTTAGGAAGAGGTCGCTTTGGGATCAGATATTCAGGCGGAATTGCACAAAACCCAGATAAACCAACAAAACTTTATATACTTTTAACATATTTAAAGTTTCCAAAGTATAAAAAGTTTTATATTTGCGCTTTTAAATGACAAAATATTTAAGAGCATGCAAAAAATAAAACCTGTTTTGATCTTACTGCTAGCAATAGTGGCCAGTTCGGGACTAAGTGCGCAGGAAATCAAAAGTTTTTCGTTGCAGCAAGCATTGGATTATGCAATGGAAAACAACTACGATATAATGAGATCGGAGAAAGACGTGGAAGCTGCAAAGCAGAAAATAAAAGAATCCACCTCCATAGGGCTCCCTCAAATTGACGCAAAATTGACTTATAACGACAATGTGGCCAGGCCGACGATTATATTGCCTCCCGAGTTCAGCGGAGACCCGAACGGCCCCGGCCTTGAAATACAGTTTGGGACAAGATATGACGCAAGCCTGGGGGCAACCGCAAGCCAGTTAATTTTCAGCGGCGAATATATTGTTGGTTTAAAGGCCTCAAAAAAGTATCTTGAAAGCACTAATGCCGAGTTTTTTAGAAACAAGGTGGCCGTTAAGCAGCAGGTTGCCAACTCATATTATAATGTATTGACTGTTGAAAGAGCCCTATATATTATCGATACAACGATGAAAGTAACCAAGAGCTTGGCCGAGGAAACACGTCAGATTTATGAGGTTGGCTTTGCTGAGGACATCGACGTAGATCAACTGGACCTCCTGGTAGCCGACCTGGAGGCTTCGAGGATTAATTTTGAGAACCAGCTCAGTTTAGCCCATGCTTATCTTAAGTTTTATCTCGGGCTCAGGGCTCAGGACAGCCTTATCCTGACCGACGACCTGAACAATTTAGTTAAGAACCTTGAGGAATCGTCAGTAATGAGCGCCGATTTTATCGTTGATTATAACCCTGATTTTTATTCATTGTCAAAGCAAAAGGAATTAAGCTATCTGCAGGTAGATCTGGAAAAGGCGTCATACCTGCCCAGCATCAATGCGTTTCTGAACTACCAATCCCAAGCCCAGCGGGACACCTGGGACTTCTTCAACCCGAAAGGGATATGGTATTCAAGTTCGATTTTCGGCCTCACCATGAACATTCCGATACTTTCGAGCGGCACAAGGTCAGCCAAGTTAAAACAGGCTAAAATTGCTTTCGAGCAGATAAGCATCCAACAAAACCAGCTTGAGAACCAGCTGAACCTGCAATTCAGCAATGCGCGCAACGAATACTTTAATTCGTATAAAGTTTATCAAAACAAAGACAAAAACAGGAAAATCGCTAAAAAGATATTCTTGAAGACGACTGAGAAATACAAACAAGGCCTGGCTTCCAGCCTCGACATATTGAACACGCACAATCAGTTCCTAAAGGCTGAAAGCGACTTCCTGACTGCCTCGCAGTTATTTTTACAATCGGGCGAAGCCTTGAAAAAAATTCTAACTAAAGTTACCAACTGATATGCAAGACTTACATCTGGAATACATAAAAAAAACCCTACAGCTTTTCAAGTCCTATGGCATAAAGAGCGTTACCATGGATGACGTATCCAGGGAACTGGGAATATCAAAGAGAACTCTTTATGCATATTTCACCGATAAATCGGACTTGGTGGAACAAGTGCTCAGGCAAGAGTTTGAGGAAAAAGCATGCTTGCTGAAAAAGTCGATGGAAGACAAAGCCGATGCCTTGCAAGAATTGTTTGAGTATTATAAGGTTCAAATCAAGTTGCTCAGCTCTCAGAAACCGAATTTCATTTATGATCTGAAGAAATATTACCCGTCCCTTTTCGATAAATTCAATTTGCACAAAAAAGAAAAGATAATCGAGTCGGTTATGGCCAACCTGAAAAGAGGCAAAAAAGAAGGCCTTTACAGGAAAGACATGGACGAGAACATAATCACAAAACTTCATATAGCCCGAATCGAATCGTTCAGGAATTCATCCCTGTTTAGTTTTGAGGAACTCATTTCACCGGTGTTTTTTGCCGAAGCATTTAAATATCACGTTTATGCCATCGCCAGCAAAAAGGGCAGGGAAATAATTGAAAAAAATATTGATAAATTAATCGAAAACGCTTGAAAATAACATAAAATGAAAAAATTACTTTTACTAATAACCGTTGCAGTTTCAGTTGTTGCTTGCAAAACACAGGTGAGCACTGACGATGATCCCAACAAAACGAATACCGAGAACACGATTTATAGCGGTAAAAAAATACCCGTAAGGACACTCAAGGTCGAGTATAAAGAATTTGCCCATTATTTTGAAGCCGCGGGCGAGCTTGAAAGTGTCAACGAGGCATTCATTAGCCCGGAGGTGAGCGGTCAGATTGTCAGGATTGCCGTTAAAGAAGGCGACAAGGTCCAAAAAGGCCAGTTGCTGGCAAAACTGAACACCAACCTGATCGAAAAAAACATGCAGGAAGTAAAGACGCAATTGGATTTTGCATCCACTATGTTCAAGAAGCAAGATGACCTTTGGAAACGGAACATCGGCTCGGAACGCCAGTACCTGCAAGCAAAAAACAATTACGAATCCTTGAAGAACAAATACGAAACCCTTAAAGCACAGTATAATATGTCGCTCATAAAAGCACCGTTTACGGGAACTGTCGAGAACATATTACTAAAGAAAGGTGAGTTGGCCGGCCCTGGAATGATGCTGATGCAAGTAATTTCCCTCGATAAATTAATACTGAAAGCCAAGCTGTCGGAGGCCTATCTCTCATCGGTATCAAAAGGTGATATAGTAGAAGTAAACTTCCCATCCTATAAAGACCTGATAATTTCAGCCAAGGTTTCCCGTACAGGAAATGTAATTAACAAACAAAACAGGACTTTTATAGTAGAAATAGAACTCGACAATACCGACCACAGGCTGAAACCCAATATGCTGGCCAATGTTGTTTTCAAAGATTATCTTTCCGAGAACAGCCTTGTTGTCCCTTCTGTTTTGGTGAAGCACGACATACAAGGGAAATATTTGTTCACAGTAAGCAAAAAAGGCTCGAACCTGGCAGCCGTGAAAAAGTATGTTGAAACAGGAATGTCATATAAGGCCAAAACCGAGATCACTTCAGGCTTGTCAGCCGGGGATGTGGTAATAACCGATGGTTATAATAATGTTTCCGATGGCAGCGTATTAAATATTATTAAATAATGCAAAAAATGGACGACAAAAATATACAGGAAAGCGATAAAAAAGTTGTTAGGGACTTTTGGCTTTCCACCTGGGCGCTCAACAACAAGAATACGGTTTACCTGGTCATGTTGGTGGCGGTATTTTTCGGGATGTATGCCTATATTACGCTTCCCAAGGAGTTGTTCCCCGAGATAAACATCCCTACCATAATGGTGCAGACAATTTATCCGGGCAACCCCCCCGTTGACATAGAGAACCTAATTAGCAGGCCCTTGGAAAAAGAAATCGAGTCAGTAAAGGGAATAAAAAAGATGACCTCGATTTCCTCCCAGGACGCTTCGAGCATTTTCGTGGAATTCAATACCGATGTCGTAATTAAAACTGCCTTGCAGGATGTCAAGGATGCTGTTGACAAGGCTAAAACCGATTTGCCCAACGATCTTTTGGAAGACCCGACTGTTACGGATATCGACATATCGGAATTTCCTGTCATAAACATTAATATCTCTGGAGACTTCGGCATAAACGAGCTAAAAGACTATGCCGAACAGCTTAGCGACGAATTTGAGGCAATATCCGAGGTTTCATCGGTAAACATCACGGGCATAACGGAAAGGGAGGTAAGAATAAACCTGGACCCATTCAAGATGGCATCCCTTGAAGTTAGTTATACCGACGTTGAAAATGCCGTTTCTTTCGAGAACATCTCCATGTCGGGGGGCGAGATCAAGGATGGCGACATTAAAAGATCCGTCCGCCTGATCGGCGAATTCGAAAAACCTGAGGATATCGAAAACATTATCGTCAAATCGGAAAAAGGCAATATTGTTTACCTGCGCGATATCGGAAATGTAGAATACGGGTTTAAGGAAAGGGATAGCTATGCCCGCCTGAACCATCAAAATGTTGTTTCGTTGCAGGTTGTGAAAAAAAGCGGGGAAAACCTGCTCTCCACCATCGATCAGGTGTTTAAGATACTTGACAAAGCGCGCAAAACAAAAATGATTCCTGACAACCTTGTCATTACCATTACCAACGACCAGAGCGACATGGTGAAAATGCAGCTTAGCAATCTGGAGAACAGCATCATCATGGGTATTATTTTTGTCGTGGTCATACTTTTCCTCTTCCTGGGGACAAGAAACTCCATATTCGTGGGCTTGGCAATCCCGATGTCGATGATGATATCGTTCCTGATCATGGGGATCATGGGCACCAAAATAAATATGATAGTGTTGTTTTCGCTCATACTCGCCCTAGGAATGTTAGTTGACAATGCTATTGTTGTTACCGAGAATATTTATCGATATATCAGCAAGGGTTATTCGGTTTACGAGGCAGCCCGCCAGGCAACAGGCGAAGTCGCCATGCCTATTATCTCATCCACGGCAACCACATTGGCAGCATTTTTCCCGCTGATATTTTGGGATAGCATTATGGGCGAGTTCATGTCCTATCTTCCTGTTACATTGATAATTGTACTTTCATCGTCACTATTTGTCGCCTTGGTTTTAATTCCCGTCATCTTCACTCAGTTTTATAAAAAAGGAGAGAACATAAGTCTTCCAAAACCAAAACGCAGCCTTATAATAGCCGTGGTTCTTTTGCTCATCTCGGCAATATTTTATCTTTTTGGGATAAATTGGATGGGCAGCCTGCTAATTATATTTGCGTTTATCGGGTTGATTAACTTATTATTCCTTTCTCGTTTGGCTCTTTGGTTCCAGAACAAGTTCCTGGTTTGGCTTGAACAAAGTTATTTGCAATTTGTTCAGTTCGTGCTTCGTAGATCAAATCCGTATTTAACTATTGGAGGAACATTTTTATTGATGTTTATAACAATGGGCTTTTATTTCGGCAACAACCCTAAAGTTGAGTTTTTTCCACATTCCGACCCTAAACTGATAAATGTTATAGCCGACCTGCCGATAAGCACTGATATCGAAGTTACCGATTCGGTAATGAAAGGTTTCGAGAACAGGGTATTCGAGCTATTGAAGCCGAACATGAAAATTGTCGAGTCGGTGCTGGCTCTAACAGGCAAAGGCGCAGTTGGTCAGGACGAAGGTTTCTCGGGCCGCGGCGGTTCGCCGAACAGGGGCATAATCACCATCAACTTCGTCGATTTCGAGGACAGGGACGGAATAAACACAAACAAAATAATGGAAGAGCTTTCGGACTCCTTGGTTGGTTTTTATCCGGGCATCACCCTTACAGTTGAGCGTCAGCGCGAAGGCCCGCCGACCGGGAAACCAATCAATATAGAGGTGAGCGGGAAAGATTTCAATAAGCTCCTGGAATTAACCGGCGACATCATCAACAAGATAAACGAACAAAACATTCCCGGTATCGAGGAGCTGCAAATAGACCTCGACAAGGAAAAACCTGAGTTGTTGATAAACATCAACAGGGAAAAAGCAAGGCGGTATGGCTTGTCAACGGGCCAGATAGGGACAGCCATAAGAACTGCGCTGTTCGGAAAGGAAATCTCAGACTATAAAGATGGTGAAGATGAATATAAAATCGTGATGAAGCTCGACGATAAATATAGGGACAACATCTCCGACCTTATAAACCAACGCATTACGTTCAGAAGCCCGTCGTCGGGCAAAATAGTGCAGGTTCCTATCTCGGCCGTTGCCGACTTTGAATACAGCTCAACTTACGGGGCGATAACACGAATCGACAAAAAACGCGTTGTCACTATTTTCTCTAATGTCCTGCAAACCTATAATGCCAACGAGATTAACAACAAGCTGAAGGAATTCATGAAAACTTATGAGATGCCAATGGGATACGAATACTCATTCACGGGCGAGCAGGAAGAGCAGGCAGAGTCGATGGCTTTTCTCGCAACAGCCTTGTTAATAGCCGTTTCGTTAATAACCATAATCTTGGTCTCGCAATTCAACTCATTCGTAAAACCTGCAATTATCATGTTTACTGTTCTCTTGAGCACAATTGGCGTATTCGGCGGTCTAGCAACTTTCAATATGGATTTCATCGTGATCATGACTGGCATCGGGATAGTTTCGCTGGCTGGTGTTGTCGTAAACAACGGAATTGTGCTAATTGATTATATCGGACTTGTAAAACAACGCAAGAAAAAGGAAATGGGCCTTGCCGAAGACGACAACCTCCCATTGGAAATTGCCAAGGAATGTATTGTTGAAGCAGGGAAAACGCGTTTGCGCCCGGTATTGCTCACGGCCATAACAACCATATTAGGACTAATGCCATTAGCCGTCGGCTTAAATATCGACTTTGTCAGCTTCCTTGAGAATTTCAACCCCCATATTTATTTTGGCGGCGACAACTCAGTGTTCTGGGGACCCATGTCGTGGACTGTTATATTCGGCCTGGCATTTGCCACTTTCCTAACTCTTGTGGTTGTTCCCGCAATGTACCACGCACTTTATGTTGCCAAGATTAAAATACAAGCTTCGTTCGGCAAAAACACTTAATTTAACGGAAGATCCGGGGCAAGCCCCAATAATTTTATTTGTTCCGCTTTAAAGCGGATGTGAAAACAAAATGTTAAGCGGCCTGAAGAGTTAAAATCAAACCGCTTAACATTTTTTTACACGAAACAGACAATATTTTCTTTAGCTTTGCATTTATTAATAAAGCATTAAATAACATTATAAAAATGACCGGTATTATAAGATTATTACCAAAAA
This sequence comes from Chlorobiota bacterium, assembly GCA_013151215.1. Classification (GTDB taxonomy): domain Bacteria; phylum Bacteroidota; class Bacteroidia; order Bacteroidales; family F082; genus BM524. Next base: position 20,097 of record JAADIS010000131.1, read on the forward strand.
CCATAATGGTTTTGTTAGTGGCAACAATTTTAATTGGAGGGGCTACTAGTTGTAAAAGCAAGAAAAAACTTGCAAAAGAAAAGGCTGCTGCCGAATATGCATTAAAAGTTGATCAGGCCAAAAAAGATTTAACTGCGATCATAGACGGCTCAACCAGTTGGACCAGCGCTCAAATGGAGGAAAGGCTTGCTAAGATTAAATCATTTAATATAGATGACGAAGATGTTAAAAGTTTAATCGAACAGGCAGAAGCCAAGATCGAGGACGTTAAGGCAGCCGAGATCCGCAAAGCGGAAGAAGAAAGGCTCAGCCGTGAGGAAGAAGCCAGAAGGAGAGCCCAACAATCGGAATTTGCAGTTGTTGACAATCAGTTTATGGCTGTTGCCTCAGCAAACGGAATTGACGATGCAAACAATAAAATCCGTATGGCACTTAAATATTTTGAGACCCCCGACATACCTGTGTTGATTATCATCAGCCAAAGCGGTGGCTTCAACGATTATGACCGGCCAACGACGATCTCGAAATTCCTGAATTATTTAAAGGACAAGAAAGATTATAAATACCGTGTGGTTTCCGCTAAGCGAAACAGTATGGACAAGATTACCGAATTAGAATTAATCGTTAAATAATACAGCCATGAAACGAATAGCATTTTTAATAGTAATATTATCAGCATTTGGGATTTCTAGTGCTGTTGCCCAGGAATTAAGCCCCGAGAGAAAACAGGCTATCGACAGCCTAGCCCTGGAAAAAATCAGGGACCTGAGCAAATATATAAGCATTATCGGAAGCAAGGAAACCCCGTGGAGCGAGGCCAACCGCGTTATCGACCGTGCCGATGAACTTTTTATGCAGGGAAGCGAGATCGGTGTCTCCTCTTTGGTCCGCCCCGAAATTAGCTATTATACAGTGCGCAAGTATTTTGAGCGACTTATGCGCCTGAACTATAACAAAGTTGAGATATCGTGGTATAACATAGAGTATGTCAGCGACTTGCAACGCCAGCCCGATGGCACTTACGTTGGCGTTATTACCATTTTCCAAAAATTTAAAGGCTATGACGCCGAGGGCAGGTTGGTATATCAGGACACTACCAAAAAAGATATAACCGTTTACGTAAAACGCAAGGAAACCCAAATTGGTGGTCGCCTGATTGGTTTCTGGGATGTTTTGCTCGGAGATATAAGGGTAAAGGAAACATCGAAATAATTATTCCAGTATTTCAAAGGGCCAAGCAAAGGTTCCTTATAGGAATTTGTTAAAAAGTCATCCCTTTCGGGATGGCTTTTTTTAATAAGCTGATGCTGGGCACAAAGATTAGGCCCAACTCAGCTTAATATCCCAAAATATCATAAAGGCCTTGTTTTAGCTGAGATAGCTCATCATGAGAAATAAGCCCTATTTTCTTCACGAGCCTCTCTTCTGAAATGGATCGCAGGTGAAAAATCAATACTTCTGATTTTTTTGTAAGGCTAATATTTTTGCTTTCTCGTTCAAACGAAACAAGAGGTCATCAGGCAACGTTGAGGTAAATGTAGTCATGACGCATATTTTATATTTATGAAATGCAAATATAAGATACATATCACAAACATCAGATTACATAACTCGACTGGGGGAAAGCATCTTGTTTTCGGGAACCTGGACTACTTTCTTTTCCCCCAGCCATCCCTTAAGGGGACAGTGCGGTTGAACACCATATTCTCAGGAGTGCTGTCCTTGTCAACGCAGAAATAGCCCAACCTCTGGAATTGGAATTTATCGCCAATTTGTGCATCTTTCAAGGAGGGCTCAAGTTTGCAGTTTAGCAATACTTTTAAGGAATCCGGGTTCAGGAACTCCTTAAAATCACTATCCTTGTGGCCTGCAGGTTCCTCGTCGCTAAAAAGACGGTCGTATAAACGCACTTCCGCATTAAGGCAATGAGTTGCCGAAACCCAATGCAAAGTCCCTTTTACTTTCTTGCCGCTGCTGTCGCTACCCGATTTGGTATCGGGATCGTAAGTACAATATATCTCTGTTATATTTCCATCGGCATCTTTCGCAAAGTCCTCGCATTTAATAATATAGGCACCCTTGAGCCTAACCTCCCGTCCCGGGGCCATGCGGAAGAACTTCTTAGGTGCATCTTCCATAAAGTCGTCGCGCTCGATAAATATCTCCCTTGTAAACGGAACTTTCCGGCTTCCCGCATCAGCATCCTCAGGATTGTTAATGAGCTCCATGTCCTCTAGTTTTCCTTCCGGATAATTGGTAATTACAACTTTTACAGGGTTCAAAACCCCAAACACCCTTGGTGCGATACTGTTTAAATGTTCGCGAACGCTGAATTCCAGGAGTCCCACATCGATAAGGTTATCGCGCTTCGCAACGCCGATTCTTTCGGCAAAAGCCCTTATCGACCCGGCCGTATAACCTCTACGCCTCAATCCCGAGATAGTGGGCATACGAGGATCATCCCAGCCATTAACATATTCACTCTTAACAAGTTCCAATAACTTTCGCTTGCTCATCACAGTATATGAAAGATTTAACCGGGCAAATTCAATCTGCCTTGGCCTATATTTGTTTTCGGCAATTTGATCTAAAAACCAATTATAAAGCGGGCGGTGAACCTCAAATTCCAAAGTACATACCGAATGGGTAATTCCCTCAATAAAATCCGACTGTCCGTGAGCCCAGTCGTACATAGGATAAATATTCCATTTATCGCCGGTACGATGGTGTTCCTGATGAAGGATTCGGTACATTATCGGGTCGCGCAAATGCATATTTGGCGAGCTCATGTCAACTTTGGCCCTCAAAACCATCGAACCATCAGGATATTCACCATTTTTCATGCCTTCGAAGAGCTTAATGTTATCTTCGACGCTACGTTTCCTACCCGGGCTTTCAACTCCTGCTTGCGTTGGGATTCCCCTCTGTTCGCGAATAAGCTCCTGAGGCTGGTCGTCAACATAAGCTTTACCGTCCTTAATTAGCTTTACCGCCCAATCATACAGCTGGTTAAAATAATCCGACGCAAAATGAGGCTGGTCGTTCCATTTGAAACCCAGCCAATTAATATCTTCCTTTATTGAATCAACATACTCTACATCCTCTTTTTCCGGATTAGTATCGTCGAACCTGAGGTTGCACATTCCATTATATGATTCGGCAAGGCCGAAATTGAGGCATATTGATTTTGCATGGCCGATATGAAGGTAACCATTAGGCTCGGGAGGGAAGCGCAGATGAATTCGGCCTTCGTTTTTGTTTTTGCGAAGGTCTTCTTCGATTATGCTTTCGATAAAATTAAGCGAACGCTTTTCATTTTCAGGAGTATCCATATTTAAACTCTTTGGAATTAAATTCGAAATGCAAAATTAATTGAAAATACTCATGTTTTAACATGAAACAAAAATTGTTCACGATCAAAAACAGCAGGGTAGGGCTTTTCGATAACAATTAAAAAAAAAGCAGCCTCACACAAGACGGTGGGGCTGCTTTTATGAATATAATCAAATATCTGTCAATCAGGGTAATTTGCAGCATCATCCAATGCTTTATACAAATCTTTCATTCCTGTTAAAGTAATATCAAAGTCGCCGGCCATTAACGAACCAAGTTGACCATAATGAATTTTATGTTGTGCCTCGTTAGCTTTTTGCCTGGCAAAACTACCAACATGTCTCCCACCCTCAAGTTCCAGTGTCATACCATCGGCACCATGGCATTGTGCACAATTGGCAGCATAGTAAGCATCACCGGCAGCGGCGTCGCCATCAAGGCCTATGTTTGCAAAGCTTACTGTCCCCGTAGGATAAGTACCTTCATAAGTAGCATCATAAAGCTGGCTCACGTCAAATAAGCCTTCTTTGATGAATTTAGCAAGATTCCAAATTTGGGCATCAGTTAAAATCTGGCCAAAGTAAGGCATTCTATCGCCATCAGTGCTGTTGGTTTCAGGATCGTAAGATGCAAGGTCGTATGAAATATCCCTACGGTCGAAACCTTCGCCTTTAATGGCGTCAAAAATCTCTTGTAGATCATCGTTGGCCTGAACTTCCATCATGTCAACTGCAGATACGTTAGGCCTTGAGGTTTTAGGGGCTCTGTTGATATAAGCACCATTTCTCCCAAGCCCGTCCCAACCGTGGCATTGCTTACAACGGAAGAAATTGCTATAGTTGTCAAATGTAGCCATATTTGCGTCATTTTGGTCGAAACCTGATTCAGCGGCCCAGAATTTGTCATACATAATTCCACCTAGGGCGCCATCGGCTATGTTGGCAGGATTATTTGGGAAATCCGTTTCATTGGAAAGTGCTTTATAAAGATCTTTCATATCAGAAACACTAAGATCAAATTGTCCTGTCATTGCAGTCCCAAGCTGACCATAATGTACCTTATGCTGAGCTTCGTTAGCTTTAGTTCTAGCGAAGCTACCAACCGTTTTATCATCTTCCAGCGCAAGAGTAGTCCCGTCGGCACCATGACAAACGGCACAATTTGCTGCATAGAAAGTTTTTCCGTTTGCGGCATTTCCATCAAGGCCTAAGTTGGAGAAAGTAACGCTTCCTGTAGGATATGTCCCTTCATAAGTTGCGTCATAAAGTTCAGCTACATCGAACATGCCTTCTTTTATGAATTTAACAAGATCCCAAATCTGGGCATCAGTTAAAATCTGGCCAAAGTCCGGCATCATATCACCATCTGCGTTATTAGAAGCTGGGTCATAGGCACTTAAATCATAAGAAATATCTCGCCTATCGCCACCTATACCTTTAATAGCATTGAAGATATCGATAGGTGCGTCGTTTTGGCGAACTTCCATCATATCGAAAGCAGTAACATTTGGCCTGGTTGTTTTTGGCTTACGGTTAATATAAGCACCTTTGTTGCCAAGCCCATCCCAACCATGACATTGTTTGCAACGGAAAAAGTTGCTGTGGTCGTTAAACGTGGCCAAATTGGCGTCATTTTGGTCAAAACCAGACTCGGTGGCCCAGAATTTGTCATACATTATGCCACCTTTTGCGGCATCCGCTGCTGCATAAGCAACATCATTTGGGTCATCGGTAGGAGTTTCGGTCTTTTTACATGAAGTAAAAGCCACTACTACTGAAACCAGCAATAAAAAACTAAGTTTTCTCATAACATTTTATTTAAATTGTGAATTTTAATTTTATTTAATTTAACTTTTCCGTTTCTTCCCCCAATCAAGAAACTCCTTAAACTGGTGTCTATCATATTCTCACGGATAACATCATTTAAACTAGACCAATAATCCGTTGCGGGACAGATATTTAATCTTGAGCATTCATTAGAAGGGCAGGTACAATTCACTATGTTAATATCGGGCTCGAAGGCTTTATAAATATCGTAAACATTTATATCAACTGCGCTTTTTGCTAAAACATATCCACTATGTTTACCGGCATAATTCTTAATTAAGCCTGCACTCTTCAAACTTGCGATAATAGTATCGAGGTAACCAGCTGATATTTCTTGCGCCCTCGAAATATCCTTTTGCAGAACAGCTTTCCCATCGTTATTTTTTGCAATTTCAATCATTGCCCTTAAACCATATCTCACCTTGGTGTTAATTCGCATAATGCAATCAATCCTATATGTTTTATAGGATACAAATCTAAATTTAATTCATCAGCATCGCGCCTAATTAGTGCTATGCCGCACAAGAACAGCCATAACACTCTGCTTTACTGTATTTTGCAAATCATATTTAGAATGAATCTAATGGTTTTTGTCGCCTTTTTAGGGGCTTTTTGCTCAAACCACAGTCCCTGATCTGTTAAATTAATCTGGAAATTAGATTTTATTGTGAATTTATATCAATCTAAAGCATTAATCCATAGTTATTTAATAACAATAGATTTGGGGCTTCCTATCAACACATAGCCATTATATACATGATATACGGCATGCTGTTCGCAGATGTACATTGGTTGTTTGCGAACGAACATATAACTTATCAACTATGATTCGGCAATTTATTTTTAACCTCTGGTTTTGTGAACGTTAGCCATTATGGCACGACATTAGTTGAACCCGAGTCGCAACCATTATATTTTTAACTAATACATTAAGTAATGAAGACAAGAATCGCAACTGTTATGTTATTATTGGGCATGTTTTTAAGCACGGCTTCTTTTGCATCCGAGCCCATTCCTGCCAACAGTCAGGTAAGCAAAGAGTTAAGGGAAGCCATACGAAAGAAGCTATATTATCCGCAATTTGCAATCGACAGCAAAACCGAATGTTCGGTCTATGCTAAAATAATTGTAAATGAAAACGGAAGGCTAGAAGTTGATCGTGCCAACTCATCATGTGAAAAGATGAAGGACTTTACCGTTAAAACCATCGAGAAGATCAAGTCCGATGATTTAAGCTCGTATTCAGGCCAGTGGATGTTGATGAAAATAACTTACGATCTAAGGTAAACTTCAATCAGCATACCCTCTTGTTCAACAGGGGGCCTCAGGTTTATGCTTATAAACCTGGATAGTTTTTTGGTAATCCAGACAGCCGAACGGCTCGTCTGGATTTTTTTATGCTATTTTTGCAATAATGAATCCCGTTGAGAAACATATAGCTGAAGAATCACCCAATCAATTGAGGTTTCTCGATTTCTGCTTGTTAAACTTGAAGATGTTGAACAGCAGAAAAGGCATTAAGAAAGCAATTAAAAGCGGGCAGATAAAGCTAAACGGGCAAGTTGCGGAATCAGGAAGGTGGATCAGGCAAGGTAACATCGTCGAACTTTTCGAGGCTGAGATTTCAAAACATAAAGTTTTTCCACTTAAACTAAATGTTCTTTTTGAGGATAATGACATTGCAATTATTCATAAACCGGCCGGTTTTGAAGTAAGCGGAAATAAATTCAAGACCATACAAAATGCGCTATCCCACAACCTAAAGCCATCGGCGAAAGCCGGATTATTAAGCCGCCCCCTAGCTGTTCACAGATTGGATTATTCGACAAGCGGCCTGCTCCTTTGCGCCAAAACACATTCGGCCGCTGCCGGCTTGGGCAAGCAGTTTGCCGAAAAAAAAGTTTTTAAGACCTATTACGCCATAGTGAACGGCCTAACAAAAAGTCATGGCGAGATAAGCCAGGATGTTGATGGTAAAAAGGCAAAAACCACATATTCAACAATCAAAACAATTCCATCTCCGGTTGCAGGAAACATTAGTTTAGTAGAATTACACCCCGCTACGGGCCGAAGGCATCAATTGCGGGTACATTTGTCAGGCATAGGCCATTCAATAGTGGGAGATAAGCTTTATAATAATGACGGCTCTCCTTTATTAAAGGGCAAAGGGATGTTCTTATGTGCATCATCCCTAAGTTTTTCGCATCCCGTTAACGGAAGAAAAATAGAAATCTCACTTCCCTTGCCTCACAAATTCATTTCGCTGATGGAGAGGGAGGCCAAAAAACATAAGACCAAGAATTCGCAAAAATAAATGTGCTTATTCATTAAATTTTAGTTTTTTTGCAAATTATTTCCAAAAACTTCAAAAGTGAAAAGAACTGAGATAAAAAACTTGCTGGAGCAAGGTGAATTAGGTGCTCAAATAAATGTAAAAGGCTGGGTTAGAACGAAAAGAGGGAGCAAAAACGTGGCTTTTATCGCTCTTAACGATGGTTCCACCATCAATAACATACAAATAGTTGTTGATGTTAACGATAATAACTCGGCTTTGTTGGACAGCATCCATACCGGAGCAAGTTTATCAGTTGAAGGTAATTTGGTTGAATCGGCCGGAAGCGGGCAAGCAGTGGAAGTGCAAACCACCAGATTAGAGATTCTTGGCAAGGCCAATCCCGACGAATATCCGATACAACCGAAAAAGCACTCTTTGGAATTCCTTCGCGAGAAGGCCCACCTCAGGTTCCGCACCAACACCTTCGCAGCCATAACGCGCATACGTCACTCTATGATATTTGCCATTCATAAATTCTTCAACGACAGGGGGTTCTACAATATCCACTCACCCATCATCACCGGGTCGGATGCTGAGGGGGCGGGTGAGATGTTTCAGGTAACTACCTTGGATTTGAACAATTTGCCAAAGACAGAGGAAGGCAAGATCGACTTCAAGCAAGATTTCTTCGGCAAACCGGCTAATCTTACAGTATCGGGTCAGCTGGAAGCTGAACTTGCCGCATTGGCACTCTCTAAGGTTTATACCTTCGGCCCAACTTTCCGGGCTGAGAACTCAAACACCTCGCGCCACCTGGCTGAATTTTGGATGATAGAGCCCGAAGTAGCCTTCAACGACATAAACGACAATATGGATTTGGCCGAGGACATGTTGAAATACCTTATTCAGTATGCCCTGGACAATTGTACGGACGACCTGCTTTTCCTTAGCAAGAGGCTGCTGGAAGAAGAAAAGAACAAAAAAGCAGATGAGCGCTCCATGGAACTTATCGAAAAACTGGAATTTGTTCTTAAAAATCCTTTTGAGAGAGTCAGCTATACAAGGGCAATCGAAATCCTTAAGAACTCAAAGCCAAACAAAAAGAAAAAATTCGATTATATAATAGAAGGCTGGGGTGCCGACTTACAGTCGGAACACGAGAGGTTTCTGGTTGAAAAGCATTTCAAGAAACCGGTTATCCTGATTGATTACCCAAAAGAGATCAAGGCTTTTTATATGAAGCAAAACGACGACGGCAGAACCGTAAGGGCCATGGACGTTTTATTTCCTCAGATAGGTGAGATAATCGGCGGGTCGCAGCGCGAGGAAGACTACGAAAAATTATCGAGGCGCATGCAAGAGATGGAAATCCCCGAAGAGTCGATGTGGTGGTTTTTGGAGACCAGAAAATTCGGGACAGTGCCGCATTCGGGCTATGGCCTTGGTTTTGAACGCCTTATGCTTTTCGTTACCGGTATGGGAAATATAAGGGACGTGATAGCTTTTCCGCGCTCACCCTTAAACCTGGAATTTTAGCTTGAAATACCGGAACAACATTGTTTTTAGGCCATAGTCTTACGATTAAAAATATCAAAAAGCGAACCGCTTCATTATCTGTATCTTAACTTGAAACAAATACAGAGCCATCAGAAATTGCATCTCCCGGTTTTTTGAAAATAAACGAGAAATTAACAATATTGCTTATTTTGTTAATTATTTTTTCAAATTCAGCAAACTAAAATCATGCCAACAACGAAAATGTTATTACATTTGTTATCGTTATTATAAAACTATCAAATGCTAAACCAACGCTTACAGCAAAAGCTTTCGATAAAGTTGTCGCCTCAGCAAATTCTTCTCATGAAGCTGCTGCAGATACCCACGGTTGGGATTGAGCAAAGGATAAAGCAGGAGATAGAAGAAAACCCGGCGCTCGACACCGAAGGCCCCGAGGAGGAGGACAAGGACAAACTGGATGATGATTATAATGACGAAGAGTTCGACGACGATGAATTTGTATCGAAAGAGGAAGAGTTTGACCTAGAGGATTATTTGCAGGACGAGGACATCCCCTACTATAAACTTCACGCAAACAATTACAGCCCCGACGACAAACATGCGGAAATCCCATTCTCCTCAGGCTATAGCTTTCACGACTTGCTTAACGAGCAATTAGGATTGCGAATACTTGACGACAAGGATTATCAAATAGGGCTTTATATCATCGGGAACCTGGACGACTCGGGTTATCTGCAGCGATCCGTTGATGCCATTGTTGACGATTTAGCCTTTACGCAGAACGTGATTACCGACAAAGAGACCGTAAGCCGTGTATTAGGGGTCATACAAGATTTCGACCCTGTGGGTGTTGGGGCCAGGAATTTACAGGAATGCCTGTTGATACAACTAAACCGGAAACTAGATGAACAGCCTTCGGAAGAACTTCATTTGGCAGTACGGATCATTAAAAGGTATTTCAACGAATTCACCAAAAAACATTATCAAAAGATTATAAAGAAAGCGGAAATAACTGAAGACCAGCTAAAAAAGGCATTGGATGAAATCCTGCAGCTAAACCCAAAGCCAGGCAACTCGCTAAGCGAGTCGGCTAAAACAAACCACTATATAATTCCTGATTTTACTATTACGAACAATAATGGCGTGCTCGAGCTCATGCTAAACACCTGGAACACGCCTGAATTAAGGGTTAGCCGTACTTATGCAGGAATGATCAGCGAACTCAGCAAGCAGAAAAAAACAAAAAAACAAAGGGAAGCCTTTACCTTTATCAAAAACAAAGTTGACTCGGCCAAATGGTTTATCGATGCCATCAAACAGCGACAGCACACTTTGTTCTCAACAATGAAGGCAATAATGGATTATCAGTTCAAGTATTTCATGAGCGGCGACGATTCCGATTTGCGGCCAATGATATTAAAAGATATTGCAGAGATAGTAAATCTAGACATTTCAACAATTTCCAGGGTCGCCAATTCAAAATATGTTCAAACACCTTTTGGGACTTTTCTTTTAAAGAGTTTCTTTAGCGAAAGCATGCAGAAAGAAGACGGAGAGGAAGTCTCTACCCGCGAAATCAAAAATATATTGAAAGATATTATTTCCTCGGAAGATAAGCGCAAACCCCACACCGACGAATACCTTACAAAATTACTAAAGGAAAAAGAGTATAACATTGCCCGCCGCACGGTTGCAAAATACCGCGAACAGATGGGGATCCCCGTTGCCAGGCTCAGAAAAGAACTTAATTAAACCATTGATGGAGAACAAGATAGCCAAGTTTATCTCATTGATATTCCACCCTTTGCTTTTGCCAACCTACGCTTTAACGCTTATTTTCAGCACCGATTATTATTTTGTGCCGGTACTGCCAGATGATTATAAGTTCCTTTTGATCGGTTTTGTGTTTATCACCTCGTTCATACTTCCTGTAATCATGATGCTTTTATTGCTAAAGGCCAAGATGATAAACAGTTTGCAGATGGAGACCCAAAACGAGAGGGTGTTGCCATTGCTGATAGTTGCCGGTTTTTTTTTCGGTATCTTTTATTTTCTTAGGGAATCGCCCCAAATTGCCAATTTCAATATCTTCCTGCTGGGCTCGACCGTCCTAGTCCTGATTAGTTTGGTATTGAATTATTTTACCAAGATCAGTATTCACATGATAGCCCACGGAGGGTTGTCAGGGACGTTTATTGGCCTGGCGTTAACTTATAACCAGGATATCAGGCTAATAATTTATTGTATTTTATTAATTGCGGGATTAACTGCCTTTGCAAGGCTGAAACTCAAGGCCCATTCGCAATTCCAGGTTTATTCAGGATTTTTGATCGGCTGTGTTTTTATGCTTTGTTTGTTCCTGTTTGTTTAAGCCGATGGTTAGGCGACTTTCAGCCTAGCCTACTTCATTATCTTCAATCCCGATACTCTTGTAACACTTCCTCCTGTCTTAAAACTTTTCTCCTCCAAAAAAATTGCCGAATCAAAAACCCCGTCACCCGAATCACCTATTGCAATTTTCACATGATACCATTCACCATGAAATATGTATTGCCCAACACGAAATACTTTAGTATAAGCATCATAGACAAATTTATTGAAGGCCGGGTCGCCGCTTTCGCTGTTGTTGATGAAATACTCGCAGTTTGTACAGCCCGTAGGAGCGCCGCTACATGTTTTGCCACCCTTCCCAATGTTAACATTGTCGATGGAAACACTGATATTCGATCCGGGCAGCAATGCAACATTATCGGCATTGTTCGTAAAATCGCCATCAATGCCCTCACCGCTCAAGAATAAGCCGAAACCATCGTTGAAAGCTGCGAAGACATAATCGTTATACTCCTCTGAGGCAAATACGTAATTAAATTGGATTTTATTGCTCTTTGGAAGGAAATCAAACTCTATTATACAGCCGTCGTACGAGCTGCTGCCATTATTAATTTGTTGCAAATCAGGATCACCCTGGACTCCATTGTTATTTGTGGAAGCATTGGCTGCCGAACCGCAAATATTCATGTTATCGGCATCTGCTGCCTTGCCTGTTGTTAAAACTATCCCCTTTCCGCTGTCAAAGCCCAAAAAATATCCGGCCTCAAAATAGCCTACTGCGCTCGGGTCGCCACTAAATTGCAGGTTGGCAATATTTTGCGAAGGCATAACACTAAAGAAAACCGAGTCGAACAAATCAATAACGGCCATACTGTCCTGACATGGCGTTACCTCGAAATTAGAATCCTGGGCTTTTGATTGTTGCTTAAGTCCGAATGCGAGAATTATCATCAATATTAGGGTAATTTTTTTCATCTGTTCATAAATCTTCACTGATAACACAAAAGTGTTTGGCGATAGTTAGTTTAGATTTCCAAATATAGTAATTTTTTTTATTCCGGCACTAGCCGAGACCCTCATCGGGATTATTGACGAAAAAACCGTCTTACCCCTGGCAAAACGGCTTTCATAAACATTAGGAAAATAAAAGAAAACTTATCTCACACTAAGTTTTTCAACATAAGTTTTCTCGCCGATATTTATAATCTAGACAACGACAGTATCAAAAAAGTTTCCCCATTATGGAAATCAAGCGATATTCCGGGAAAGCACGGCCAAGTTCAAAACCAGCTTGAAAGCCTTATCGCAAAAGGGGGCTTCAGGCAAGCGGAAAACCAACATTATTTATGAGATTATGGGGCAACCATCGGCCAACAGCCGATGTCTTTTAGTTAAATCTTAATGGAATTTAACAAATGCCTTTCGATATTAGTTTTAATTTTGCGGCCACAAAGTATTAATATTGATCTGGTACGGATTTTGATAACAATAAATTGAAAATTAAAAAATTAAATATGATGAAAAAGCTACTTATTTCCTTTTTAACATTACTGATAGCAATAACAAATAGTTATTCACAATCTTTTGAGATTTCAACTTCAGAAGGTATAATGGACGATACAACATATATGTATCAAAGTAATGATAGCGCAAGACTTTTCACTTTAACCGTAATGGTTAAGAATATTAGTGAGAACGCTATTTTTGTTAAAGCCACTCGCACAAACATTGATGTAATTGATGGGACCACAAATAATATATGCTTTAATGATGCTTGCTATCCTAGCGATGTTGATACTGTTCCACATTCAATAAATCTTGCTCCCGGCGAAACTACTGTTGCAGAATCTTCTTTAGTCACCGACTATTTTAGCCCTGTAGGAACTATTGGAAGTTCCATTATCAAGTATAGTTTTTATGATTCATTAAATATGGATAATTCTAAAGAATTTTATATTGTTTACAAGTCATCACCATTATCAGTTGGAGAAAATTTACAAGACAAGATAAATATTTCGAATATTTATCCAAACCCTGCAACAAATAAAATTAATATCGACTACAACTTTAACACAAATGTCAACACAGCATCCCTTAAAATCATAAATCTACTGGGCTCGGTCGTTAAAGATGTCGAGCTAGATAAAAGCTCGAATAAGCTAAGCATGGATATTTCCGATCTAAATGCGGGGGTTTATTTTTACTCTGTTGCTGTAAACAACAATGTTTTCCAGACCAAGAAATTAGTAATACGTTAGTTTAGATTATAAATATTATTGAAATGACCCGTTTTACCAATAGTGAGACGGGTTTTTCATTTCATTATTTAACCAACTGAGTGTTGAATAGTGAATTATTTTGTATTATTGCAAACACTCTCAATTCAATTCTTGATAAAATTTAGATTAAGAATTGAGAAGTTATAAAATAAATTTATGATGATAAGAAGACTGCTAATATATTTTCTTTTTGTATTATTATCCGTGTCGAACGTAAGCTCACAATCGTTTGAGCTATCATATGATGGGGCCATACTTAACGATACAGTTTATGTTTATGCCCACCCGGATTCTAATCAAACTACCTTTTACGCCAATGTTAAGAACATATCAGATAAATTAATTAATGTTAAAGTTGCCAGAACAAACATCGAAGTAATGGCCAACACTAGAAACCAAGTGGTTTTTGGTGATATAAAATATGCACCAAGTGTTGACACGACCGCTTATTTGACTCTCCCTTCAGGGGCAACTACAAATGAACAGGATATGTTAAAAGGTCAGTATTTCAATGAAAGCGGGAATATTGGAAAAACGATTGTTAGGTATAGCTTCTATGATTTTAGCAATACTTCCGATCATAAAGATGTGGTTGTTGTCTTTTGGACGTCCCCCACCTCTGTCGAAGAAAATATTTTCGATAAGATTTCGTTTTCGAGCGCATATCCTAACCCCGCCACCAACAAATTCAACATCGACTACAATTTTGATATTAGTTTCAGCCGGGCAAGGTTAAAAATCGTAAATCTGTTGGGATCGGTCGTGAAAGATGTCGAGATAGATCAAGGCTCGAATAAGCTAAGCATGGATATTTCCGACCTGAACGCGGGAGTTTATTTCTACTCTGTTGTTGTAAACAACGATGTTTTCCAGACCAAGAAATTAGTAATACGTTAGTTAAGATTATAAATATTCTCAAAAGACCCTGCCGGCAATGCCGGCAGGGTCTTTTTTATTAAGGTATTGTAATTGACCTCAAAACTCGCTAAAGGTTTTGAGCCGCACGGGGCCAATAAGCTAAAAAATAAAAAACGGCGAAAACAAATCCTGCTTCATACTGTAAAAATGTTAGTTTTGCAGTTCGTAAAAAATAAACTTGCGTCAAACTTGAAAAAAGCTACAACATATCAGTTTTTTCTTAAAAGCATTATCGTCTTGGTGCTTATTGGTCAGTTTTGGACCAATACTATTTCATATTGCTATTGGTTGATAGATTCAAAATCGGAGCTTATCGAACTTTATGGTTGCGATAACAATGAGCCAAGGGAAGAAGATGACAAGAAAGATAAAGCAGATAAATTTTTAGTTGACCTAGATCCAACAAGCTTTGACGATTCGGAAAAGGTGATAAACAACATAAGCTTTGAATACTTCCCCTTACGGCTGTATTCTGAGGTTACGACCCCGCCACCCGAACATTTACTTTTCCATTCATAAAAAAGCTATGCGTTTTAATGGCGCAGTAACTTTTACCTTTG
The DNA here is from genome assembly GCA_013151215.1 of Chlorobiota bacterium. Lineage (GTDB taxonomy): Bacteria > Bacteroidota > Bacteroidia > Bacteroidales > F082 > BM524. The sequence goes on from JAADIS010000131.1 coordinate 35,137, forward strand.
ATTTGGTGCAATTGAGCCTTATCGTTTTTATAATGCCTTTGCTATCAACAATACTGTTTTATTATTGCTTTGAGCTAGGCAGCACTAAGTCCCGATATTAACAATAATCAAATCTTAATTCTTTTATCCTGAGCGAATTCCATCGCGATCAGGGAGATTTATGTTTCAAAATAAAATAACAAAAAATGAAAAAACTAGATTTTATAGACAATTCAAAAATCCAAACATCTGGCTCTCAAAGTCTTATAACTCCGAATATGGCAGTTGAAATGCTTAAAACAGGCAATAAGCGCTTTCTAAAATGCGAGCGGCTGGACAGGAAGCTTGATCGGCAAATTGCCCAAACTGCCGAAGGCCAGTTCCCTTTTGCAGTTGTTTTAAGCTGTATTGATTCGCGCATTCCTACCGAAATAATATTTGACCAGGGCATAGGAGATATATTTAACGTGCGCATTGCCGGCAACTTCGTCAACGAAGACATCCTTGGCAGCATGGAGTTCGCATGCAAACTTGCCGGGGCCAAACTAGTGGTGGTAATGGGACATACTTCCTGCGGCGCGGTAAAAGGTGCCTGCGACAATGTACAGGCAGGCAACTTAACCCAGCTGCTCGGCAAGCTCATGCCGGCGGTACTATCAACCAAAACAAAGCATGACGAGGACAGGACCTCAAACAACCCCGGCTTTGTAAACAGGGTCGCCGTGCGGAACGTAGAACAAACAATGGAAAACATCAATGCGCAAAGCCCTATACTTCATGAGCTATATAATCGCGGGGAAATAGATATAGTTGGGGCAATGTATGATGTTGGAAACGGCAAAGTTGAATTTTTAAAATAAAGCATGAAATGGATTCCACAAAAAAGAAAAAAAACACAAAAACCTTCGGTTTTGATTTTTCCAACATCAAAGGCGATATGTTCGGAGGTATCACGGCAGGGATAGTTGCCCTCCCATTGGCGCTCGCTTTTGGTGTAAGTTCGGGTTTAGGCCCCAGCGCAGGACTTTACGGAGCAATTTTCGTAAGTTTCTTTGCTGCGCTTTTTGGCGGCACTAATACTCAGATTTCGGGGCCCACAGCTCCGATGACAGCAGTCAGCATGGTAGTAATTGCCGGGATTGTAGCAACTTTCGACGGTGATATAGGCAATGCGCTACCGGCTATCCTAATAGTTTTCTTATTGGCCGGCTTAATGCAGATCGGATTAGGTTTGATAGGTCTGGGAAAATACATCAGATATATTCCTTATCCGGTAGTTTCAGGGTTTATGACCGCCATCGGGGTAATCATATTAGTCACGCAGATTCTGCCTTCCGTCGGGTATTACCCAAAGGAAGATGTAGGGCTCGTTAATCAGTTCAAGCCTCAGGCTGAAGAAATTATCCTGCATAAAATACTGAAAGACGAAGCAGGCGAAGGCATACTGGTATTAGAGGATTTTAAGCAGACCATTAACCTGGCAGAACATATTACCGAGGACCAGATTCTTAAAGAATCGCAATCATTGGCAAATTCTGAGGCATCGGGCGTTATCGGCGCCATAAAAGTACTTCCCAGGGCGCTGGCAAATATCAATTGGCTCGAACTGCTTTTGGCATTGGGCACTATTCTTATAATATTCGGGTTCAAACGAATAACAACCAAAATACCAAGCACATTGGTCGCCCTGCTTGTAATGTCGTCCATCGCGATAGGTTTCGGCTTGAATTATCGGCCCATTGAAGAAATACCGGGAGGCTTGCCAATCCCTAACTTTGGAATCTTTACCAACTTCAGTTTCAATAGCATTTCACCATATATCTTAACAGCTTTAACTTTGGCGCTCCTTGGGGCAATTGATTCGTTGCTTACTTCCGTGGTTGCCGACAATATGACCAAAACAAAGCATAACCCCAATAAGGAGCTGGTTGGCCAGGGCATCGGCAATAGCGTTGCAGCCATCTTTGGTGGCATTCCCGGAGCAGGTGCCACAATCCGAACAGTCGTCAATATAAACGCAGGTGGGAAAACCCGTCTGTCGGGTATGATGGCCGGGGTTTTGCTCCTGGTAATATTATTGGCATTAGGCCCTGTTGCCTCACAAATACCCGCAGCGGTCTTAGCCGGAATATTAATAACCGTGGGCATAGGCGTGATGGATTATAAAGGGCTCAAGGCGATACCTTATATGCCCCGCCCCGAAGTGATCATAATGCTGGTAGTGTTAATATTGTCTTCCGTTTGGAATTTGGTATATGCGGTGGGCGTTGGCCTTATTATCGCATCATTGATGTTCATGAAGAAAATTGGCGATGTAACAGCAGAGCGATCAAGCGTGGAATCGTTCGACAGATCGAAAGCCTGGCCGGATGAAATCACCATCCCGAAAAGTATAAAAGAAGATATCTTCATCAAACATATCAGGGGGCCATTGTTCTTTGGTTCCACAAACTATTTTCAACAGTTGGTCAAACAAATACCCGACAAGACATCAACCATTATTATCAGGATGGGAAGAATGCCGTATATCGACCAGTCGGGATTATATGCTATGGAAGATGTATTGGTTGACCTGGCCAAGCAAGGGAAAACAGTTTTGCTGGTGTCAGTCTTAAAGCAACCACGATATATGCTTGAGCGGATTGACATCATCCCTGACTTAATACCAACAGAGCAGGTCTTCGACAATTTCGCCAACTGCCTGGCATGGGTCAAAGAGAATGTGGAAGATGAGGTTTATACCAATAACATTGCAAAGATATAATATGAACCTATCAAGAATCCTCAACAAAAACTTAATCCTGATGTTGGTCCTATTGCCTGTTTCCATACTTGCCCAGCAAGACAAGGCAGGCAATTGGCTGATGTATTTTGGGATGAATAAAATAAGTGATAAAATCAGCGTTCATACTGAATTTCAGTACCGTAACCATACGATTGCGCCAAATAACACTGAACAGTTGCTATTGCGGCTTGGGCTGAATTATCATTTCTCGGACAAGGCATTTGTAAGTGCGGGATACGCATATATCCCTTCTTATATTTTTGATTCGGAACAGAAAGCGCCGGAGACGATAGAACACCGTATCTGGCAGCAATTTATTTTAACAAATAACATCGGCCGGGTAAAGCTTGAGCACCGTTACCGCATAGAGCAACGATGGGTAAGCTCCGAATACAGGAACCGCCTACGTTATCGCCTAATGTTATTCGCCCCGCTAAACAAACCAATAATTGAGAAAGGAAGCTTTTTTATTGGCCTTTACGACGAAATATTCCTGAATACGGAAAAGGGCTTTTTCGACCGCAACAGGCTATATGGGGCATTGGGTTATCAGTTTCATAAACTGGCAAGCGCACAGGCGGGGGTAATGCATCAGCAACTTACAGGTTCCGGAAAATGGTATTTGCAGTTCTCCTTGGTTTTTAATGCTGATTTCAGGGATAAAAATGATTAATTAAAAATAATATAAAAATGATGAAACATTTCTTGGGCAACAGTCCCAATTGGTATAAATATACGATAATAGGTTTTCTGATATTTAATGTCCTCTCCTATTTCACCCTCGGGCCAACCATAACAGCATGGATATTTATTGCAGAATTTATCTTTACCCTGGCCATGGCGCTAAAATGCTATCCATTGATATCAGGAGGCTTATTGGCAATTCAAATTTTGGCGCTGAAACTTACTTCTGCAAACAACGCTTATCATGAGGTGGAGCAAAACCTGGAAGTTATCCTGCTTTTAATGTTTATGGTTGCCGCGATTTACTTTATGAAACCGCTGCTGATGTATATCTTCAGTAAGATTTTTACCAAGGTGAAATCAAAAATAGCACTATCGCTTTTGTTTGTAATCCTCTCGGCCGTTCTGTCTGCGTTCCTGGATGCACTAACGGTTACGGCTGTCCTAATAAGTGTTGCCGTGGGCTTTTATGGCGTTTATCATAAAATCCAATCAAGCGATCTTGACATTGATGGGGACGGCATTATAGACCGGACACAATTAAGTGGTGAAACTCTTGAGCAGTTCCGGGGATTTTTGAGGAGCCTGATAATGCACGGCGTTGTGGGAACTGCGCTTGGCGGTGTCATGACCTTGGTGGGCGAACCGCAAAACCTGTTAATTGGAGAGAAGATGGGCTGGGACTTTATTGAATTCTTCTTGCAAATGGATGTCATAACTATCCCGGTTTTCTTTGCAGGATTATTGACAACGGTCTTTCTTGAGAAATTCAAGTTATTTGGTTTTGGGGGGAAACTGCCTGATGTAGCCCGGAAAATTATTTATAATTATACTATTTCAGAAGATAAAAAGCGTAGCAGAAACGAAAAATACAAACTTGTGGTCCAGGCGGTAGCAATGCTGTTACTAATTATTGGCCTTGCGTTGCATCTTGCCCCCGTAGGCTTTATTGGTTTAGCGCTTATTGTTTTTCAAACGGCCTTTATGGGCATCACCGACGAGCATCATATTGCGCCGGCATTCAAGGAAGCCCTTCCATTTACGGCCCTGTTGGTAGTGTTCTTTGTAATAGTTGCAATGATTCATGACCAACATTTATTTAAACCGGTTATTGAACTGGCTCTTTCAATGGAAGCAAGCATGCAGCCTGTAATGTTCTATATCGCAAATGGCATATTGTCGGCGATCAGCGATAACGTATTTGTGGCAACGGTATATATTAATGAGATCGAAGCAGCATTCAATGCCGGGGACTTATCACGCGAACAATACGAAAAACTTGCCGTTGCGATAAATACTGGGACAAACCTGCCAAGTGTTGCCACACCTAATGGCCAGGCAGCATTTCTATTCCTGCTCACATCTGCCTTAGCCCCATTGATTAACCTCTCCTATGGGAAAATGGTAAAAATGGCTTTCCCTTATGCAATAGTATTGGGCGGGGTTGGCTTGTTGTGCGTAATGTATTTATTGTAAAGGCAAATTAAATAAGTCAATTAACAGAGTGCATTTCAAGTAGTTAAAATAATATCTCCTTCACCGATATGCGGAGGCCAGAATCCTTTTTATCTACTTCTAAAAAAAGTTGATGCTGACCCCCCGGCTACTGGACTGATTTTCATTAAACAAATCCATGCATTTTATCATAGCACATACTAAATTAATTACTAGTTTTGTGTTGTGACACCCTTACAATCCATATTTATCTACGAACAGCACTGGGATACAGGCTTTGTTTTTGCTGAAGGCTACTTTATCGGCATTGAGCAACTCACTAAAATCGGCCTCTTAAACATGCCCGCCCGCCGGAGCAACAGCGCAGGCAGCAACGGCCGTGCCTGCGGCCCGTGCCTGCCTGCCGTAATTTTTGTGGAGGCCGGGCCTGGCCGCATGCTACAACCCGACAACTATGTGCAGGCCGCAGGATACCGCAGAATTATAATAGGTACTCTTATGCGCTGAATAATCCGTTGGTTTATACGGATCCGAGTGGGGAGGTTTTCCTTGTCGACGATGCAATCCTTGGATTAATAGGGGGGTCAATTAATGTTCTTACTAATCTTGGCAGCATACATAACATTGGACAAGGTGCGGCATTTTTTGGTGTTGGTTTTGTTAGTGGAGCATTGTCAGAATATATTACACCGGTTGGCTCGGCAGCATTAATGGGTGCAGGAAATGCAGCTCTTTTAAGTTATAATAATACTGGAAGTGTTGACATTGGAGCTGTATTACAGGGTGCTGCTACATCTGCTATTATTGGAGGTGTAACAATGGGATTAGGACAAGCACTTACCCCGGTTGCAAACAAGGCATTATCAGGAATTGCCAGTCCCATTCTGAGGCAGGCCGCAACCCAAGGAGCGATAGGATCATTTATTGGAGGTGCCGGCGGTGGAGTAGGTGCAGCCATAAACGGTGGGAATATTTGGCAAGGGATTGGTCAGGGTGCTTTGTGGGGAGGAGGAATTGGATTTGCAACAGGTGCTTATACAGGTTACGGTTATGCTAAAGCTAGGAGTCTTAATCCATGGACTGGTAAGGACTTGCATCCAATAACTCCCATGCCAACAAGAAATACTAATAATATCAAAATTGAACCTAAAAATTTATCTGAACAAATATCTTTAAAAGCAGCTAAATCAGGGGAAGGAGGTCCAATTATGATTGGGGAAATAAAAGATCCAAATTTTCAAAACAATTGGCAAAAAATGTCGTATTATCATAAATTACCCGATAATATGGGCTATGTTGAAATTCATTATTGAAAAAATACGGTAACAGGTGAACTAACACAGTTTAAATTTAAGAATAATTAAATGAAAGTAGAATGTGTCCAAAATAGTTTTAAGTACATTGA
>JAADIS010000058.1 GCA_013151215.1 Chlorobiota bacterium
CTTTAACTTTTAGTTTTAGCAGTTTATAGGAATCTTCGTACATTTCAAGATTTCCTTCCATTATTAACTGCCTATTAGTCATCATGATAAAAATATTCGCAAACAAGTCTTTGTTTATGTCTGCCGAAGTCAACTGGCAAAACATTGCAAAGTAGGATGCATATTTCTTGTTCGATGCACTGGTTTTGTCTATCTGAATTCCGAGAGTAATCATTAGCAGGTATTTATTCCTGGTATCAGGATTAAGATAATACGCTTTTAGCATATTATTAAGACTCTTTGATATTTGGTTATCAGACAGTTGCTCCAGTCCCAGATTGGTATATTGGGCCGCAACCAATTGTTTTTTATCTGCCTTTTCAGTTTTCAAATAATATTCGATGAACAAATCATCTATACTTTTGTTTGCATATTCGTCTTTACTGATAAGCTTGTTGCTACGCAGATATTCGATAAAGTTTTTCTTGAAATTATGGTCGTAAATAAAAACCCCTTTGTTGGGATTAGTGGTCTCGACAAGTATATCAGAAGTATTTGGATAGGCTTTAAGATAAACATGATTTGGCAGGAACTCAATTTCGTAAGGTATATCAAGTTCCTCGAACACAAGCGAATACAGCATTGACGAAGTAACACATTGATATTCGCCATTACTGAACATCGAAGCAAAATATGCCTTTTCATTATATTTATCCAATATGGCCGAATGTACACCTTTATATACCTTAGCCACCTTTTTCTTATCCTTAAGTTTTTTGTAAGAACTGTTTTTATAAGGAGCAGTAAGGACATCCAATGCGGCCTTATAAGTCTGATAATCACCTTTTGTAACATTTTCGTCAACAGCAAGGTAAAGGGCAAAATAATCAGGTTTCGATGTGTTTTCCAATTTATAAAAAGCCTCTTTTTCAAAATCGGAATGAAACTGAAGGTCGGCGAAGGAGACGATGCTATCGGCATAAATTGAATTAATAGCCGTAAAAACAAATATCAGACCTAAAACTATAGTTTGCTTACTTTTTTTGTACATAGCAGATTCATTTTTTATATTCAATTGTTTTTATAATTCAGATGACGAAATTATAAATTTATCGTGATAAATCAAATTTTGACTTATAGCTGATAATAATGTTAATTTTGCATTTTTAAGATTAAAAAGGGACATTATGGCTGAGATGGGGAAAATGAATACTCTTGAGATACTGAGGAGTACTGAACAAGGCTTTTACCTACAAGGCAGGGATAGTAACGATATCCTTTTGCCAAACAAATACATTCCCGAAGGAGCAAAAGTTGGCGATGAGATAGAAGTTTTCATATATCGCGACTCCGAAGACAGGATAATAGCCACTAACCTAACACCCAAAGGAATGGTTGGTGATTTTGTTTGCCTTGAAGTAGTTGCGGTAAGTAAGGTTGGCGCCTTTATGGACTGGGGGCTCGAAAAAGACCTGTTCGTACCTTTTAGGGAACAAAGAACTAAAATGCAGGAAGGCCAAAAATACGTTGTCGGGATTTACCTTGACGAATCCACCGACCGTATTGCCGCATCGTCAAAGCTATATCAGTTTCTAAACGACGAAATGCCTGAGCTCAGCACCAACCAGGAAGTTGAAGCCCTTATTTACGACCATAACGAAATAGGTTATAACTGCCTTGTTGACGAGGAGTTTGTAGGAATGATATATAATAGCGACGTATTAGATAAGCTGGGGATAGGCCAGCGGACAAAAGCCTATGTGCAGAAAGTGCGACCCGATAAAAAAGTTGACCTGTCCCTGCTTCCGTCCGGATACGGGAAAGTTGACAATATTGCCAGGGATATTTTATCGGCACTTCAACAGAATGACGGTTATATTGCACTAAGCGATAAATCACCTTCTGAATTAATTTCCTCTAAATTAGGCATTAGCAAGAAGAATTTTAAAAAAGCCATTGGCTCGCTTTATAAACAGAAGCTTATCGAAATAGAGAAAATAGGCATTAGGATCACGGATAAGGGGAAGGGTTTTACATGATATACGTCTTCAAAGGCTTATGTGGTTTTCGTTCAAGAACTAAAAAACCACCTTGGCTTCAGTAGGGGCAGAAACTTTTTCATACTTTCGTATTCCATAATTTAAATTAAGCATATTACTATGAATCCTGAAATTAAATCGATTATAAATCATTCGCTTGAATATGCGGAAGACATGCTCGGCCAGAACAGCGAACTTCATCCCTTTGCTGCCTTCACCGACAAAAAAGGACAAGTCCATCCCCTGGAAATGGAAATCGACAATAAAAATATTCCGCCAAACGGGAAAATAATCGAGACTCTATGGGATTATTGCAAAACCGAACTGGATGAGAGAAAAATAACAGCTTTTGGGATTAGTTTCGAATCTGCCTTGCAGCTCGAAGAAGGTGCTGACTCGGTGGATGTCGTCGTCATTATCCCAGACCATATCGATGAGGGCGGACTTCCTGCCTATTGCACCCCTTTTAAGGTCTTGGGAGAAGAAAATATTGAATTTGGGGAAATGTTTGCAGTTGATAAAAAATTCTTCAATTGAAAACCCTGACAAAACAACTGGAACAAGTTATCTTATCGGAGATGTCGAAGGCAAACACATTGTTTGTTAGGGACATTATACTAAAAGAACCTGCTCTTTTCAATTCATTGTTTAAAATGGTGATTCGTGATTCCGAACCACTTTCAAGGCGCGCAATATGGATAATGGACCACCTTCTGGAGGCAAAACCGGAACTTCTAAACGACAATCATATCAAGCAATTGATCGACAACATCCCAAACTATTCCCACCAAGGTATGCAAAGACACAGCCTGAGGATATTGGCCCATTTCAAAATACCCGGATCACATGCAGGCAAACTGCTGAACATATGCTTCAACTTATTACAGAACCCCAAAACAAGTATTGCCTCAAAAGCTTGGTGCATGGATATCTTATACACTTTCTCAGAGCAGGAGCCGGAGCTCAAACCCGAGCTTATTAGCGCAATCGAAATGAACCTGGAACTTGCTTCGCCAGGAATTAAAAACAAAGCAGGCAAAATACTTAAAAGACTCAGGAAAGAGGTTTTTAGAGATTCTTCAATCAAAAAATGCTGAAGCAAATCCGTCTTTTTAAACAAGTAATTATATTAAATCCTAATTTCTTTCGTTAAACAAACAACATAATTGTTGATAAGTTGTCATTATTATTATCGTTGAGGAAGTTGTTATCAATATTTTTATGGAATCATAATCAAATTTTATATGAAACGTATATTGCTGATTTTCTGTTTATTACCGTTATTCATATTTTTAACGCCCAAAGTAATCTCACAACAGACCGAATATTATACAAGTCCGGGGCTGAATTACAGGCAGGCCGTGGAATTATTTGAGCAACAGTCCTATGGACCTGCCAGGGAAGTTTTCGACAGGCTTATCGACCAAAATGCCCTGCGCTCGGACTTGGAAAACGAGAACGCTTCGTATTATAGTACTGTTTGTGCCGTTGAACTCGGCGACAAAGATGCCTTGCAGAGAGTAGAGGCATTCTCGGCCAGTTATCCGGAAAGCAAATGGCTACCGGCATTGAGCTATGATTTAGGCAAGATTTATTTCAATAAAAAGCAATATAGCCAAGCACTGGAATCCTTTAATAAGGTTTCTACGAGAAATTTATCCAAACCTCAACGTTCGGAACTGAATTATATGAAAGGTGTTTGCTTTTTGAGAAAAAGTAAATTTGAGGCTGCAATTTCTTCTTTCGATAAAGTTGACGGTAAAAGCAAGAATTATGCAGCAGCAACATATTACAAATCGCATATTTATTATCAAAAGGGTGAATACGAAAAGGCTTTAAAAGGGTTTAAATCCTTGGAAAACGACAGGCGGTTCAAAAAATATATACCCAACTATTTGATAAATATTTATTATGAGCAAGGTAATTATCAGCAAGTTATCGATGAAGGAAATTTATATTTGCCCAAAGCGGACCGCAAATCGAAGGCAGATATCGCACGATTGATCGCCAATTCGTATTATGAGCTGAAGGACTATGAAAAAGCATACGAGTATTTCGTGGTTTTTGAAAACGGCGCAAGGCGCAAGATCGATCCTTCGGAACATTATAGGATCGGATATTCCAAACTGTTCATGAGCAGGTATGCCGATGCCATAAGGAATTTCCAGGAAGCCACGGCCGAAAACGGCGATTTGGCACAAAACGCATGGTATCATCTTGGGTATTGTTATATAAATACCGGCGAGCACCGCTTTGCGCAAAATGCGTTCTTAAAAGCATATAAGTCAAGCGGAAGCAACGAACTAGCTACCGATGCCTTGTTCAATTTCGTGAAAATAAGCATTGAGCAAGGAGCCGACCCCTATAACGACCCCATGGTCATTCTTCAGGGATTTATTCAAAACCAGTCCGACAACCCGCGCATCAACGAGGCTTACGACCTGATAGCCCATTTATATTTATCATCAAAGAATTATAATGCCGCTCTTAAATCAATAGAAAAAACGGTTTCGCCTAATTCCAGCCTTCAAAAAGTATATCAGCAATTGGCTTATTCGCAAGCCGTGGAATATTATACCCGTGCAGCTTATACCGATGCCATCAGGTATTTTCAAAAATCGTTAAAATATACTAAGGATAAAAAAACAGCCGCGCTCGCAAAATTCTGGATGGCCGATACCTATTACCGTCAAAAAAAATATAGGCAGTCCAGAAAATACTACGGGGAATTTCTTGATGCCCCCGCTTCGAGGAGTACCGGTAAATATAATCAGGCAATTTATAACATTGCCTATACCTATTTCAACAGCAAGAATTATCCATCAGCTATCAGCAAGTTCAAGCAATACTTAAACAGCAACGACGACAGATCCGATATGAAGACCGATGCCATGTCGAGGCTGGCCGACAGCTATTTTATCAGCAAGCAATATGATAACGCCCTGGTTTGGTACAACAAAATACTAAGGACAGGGACCAATGATTATGCTCTTTATCAAAAAGCATTTTGTTATGGCGCCAAAGGCGATTTTAAAAACAAAATTGCCACACTAGATATTTTAGTTGCAAACAACCGCAACTCAACGCTTTACGATGACGCCATTTATGAGATAGCCTCAACTTACAGCATACTGAACGATCAGAGACATGCCATCTCAAATTACGAAAAACTTATCAGGGAGAAACCCGGCAGCAGTTATTCGAAAAAATCACTGGTTAAGATCGGCTTCCTATATTATAACAACAATCAGTACGAAAGAGCCATTTCTTCGTTGAAGCAGGTTATTAGTAAATACCCGGCATCACTCGAAGCCAAAGAAGCGCTCAATACGCTGGAGAACGTTTATATGGACATAGGCCGCATTGATGATTATTTCGCTTATGCCAAAGGACTTGATTTTGTGCAAGTTTCAACGAGCATGGAAGATTCGCTGACGTTTACAACGGGTGAGAACTACTATATGGAGGGCGATTGTGCCAATGCGATAAAACATCTTTCAAAATATACGACAAAATTCCCCAAGGGTGGTTTTGTCTTAAAGGCATATAACTACTTGACCTCTTGTTTCGAGCGTCAAAATGACAGTTTACAGGCTGTTGCTTATTATAAGAAGATCGTTGCCTTTCCCGAGAACCAGTATTCCGAGAATGCTTACCTCACTCTTGCACGACTGAACTTCAACAATAAAGATTTTTCAACATCGCTGGGATACTATGAGTCGGTATTAAAACTTACGGAAGACAAGAATATCAGGCTGGAAGCCATAGACGGAATTATGAGGGCCGCCTATTTGACACGACAGCACCAAAAAGCCATTGACCAGGCCAAGGCATTGCTGATGACAGAAGATGTCGGTCAGGACCAGACTGTTAAGGCTCATTATATAATTGCTAAATCGTCAATTGAACTACGCAGGACCAATGATGCCTTACGAGAATTCGGGATTGTTGACAAACTTACAAATGACGAGCTTGGCGCCGAGTCGAAATATATGGTGGCTTTGATAAAATACAGATCCAATCTCCTCGACGAATCGGAAAATATCGTTTACGAGCTATCCGAACAATATCCATCTTATGGCTATTGGGTAGCCAAAGGCTTTATTTTATTGGCCGATATTTATTATGCGCGCGATAATATTTTTCAGGCAGAGCAGACTTTGCAGAGTATTATCGACAACTATCAGGGCAACGACCTCCGCGAGGAAGCCAGGGGGAAACTAGAAAGAATGAAGCCCAGGCCCGAAAACACTGAAACAGGAGGAAAGAATGAGAAATATTGATTTAAAAAGAAAGACCATGAGGCTGTTTAGTAATATATTTACGATTGCTTTTGTTTTTGCCCTTATCAATATGGCAAATGCGCAACAGAACAAAAACGAAAAGCACAACGAGCAGGTAACTATAGTGGGCTCGTACGACCCGAGCATCAACGATGCTTTTAAAATTAACTCCAAGCCCAAGATCATCGAGCCTGAGATCCAGCAAACTGAATTTAACTTTCAACTCCCCGACACGCGCCAAACAACAAGCATAAAGCTAAACCCCATTAAAGCAGTTACCCTTAGAAGCGGCAGCAAATCAGTTAAATACGACAACTTCCTCAAGGCAGGCTTCGGAAGCCGTATCAGCCCGTATATCGACTTCTACCACTCGAAAACTGAAAAAGGGAACTATAGCTTTAATGCTAATTTATATCACTACTCATCATTTAAGAACATAAAGGACTATTCGGCTTCACCCATGTCGAACACCCATGCCAAAGTCGGCTATCAGAAATTCATGAATAACCACATACTTGACCTGGGACTTAACTACGGCATGAAAACAAACCGCTTTTATGGTTACGTGCCTTCCGATTGGGGCGGAATCGACATACCCGAAAGCGAGCTGAGGCAGATGTTCAACCTGATAAAAGCAAACGTAGGGGTCTCAAGTAATTATAAGAGAAAAAGCAAGCTGCACCACGACATTAATCTTTCGGCATATTACTATTTCGATTTGTATAAAACATCTGAAATGAACGCAAACGTAAGTTTTGATTTACACCAGGGCTTCGATGTTGTTGATATGCTCGATTATCAGAATTTGGGATTGAAAGGAGGCTTTCAGTTTTACGGCAACAATGATAGCCTTAACAACACCTCTGAATTTTATGTAAATGCAGTGCCTTACTTCACAGCCAATTACGGGGTATTCAATTTTAACGCAGGTTTAAACTTCGGCATAAAGAACGACAGCAGCACAAGTTTTCATTTCTGGCCTGAAATCGAGGTTCAGATGAACGTTGTTCCGGGTTCGTTTACTATCTTTGCCGGAATCGACGGCAAGCTGCAAAAGCAATCATTCTACGATTTGACTACCGAAAACCCATACCTTTCGCCTGTAGCTGAGCTTAGATGGCTGAAAGAAAAATTCAACGTATTTGGCGGGTTTAAATTGAGCATTGCACAAAATGCAGGTTTTCAGCTCAAAACAGGCTGGAAAACATTTGAAGATATGGCCTTCTTCGTAAATACAGGCGATTACACCCTGCCATCCCTATTTCCCTTGGGCCCCCTGAACAAGTTTTTCACGGTTTATGATAATGGAAGCCGGTTTTATACCGAAGCATCCATTTCTGTAAGAGCAGGCAAGAACTTCAAACTTAATATAGGCGGCGAGTACAATGCATATAATTTAGACTCCCTCAACAAGGCCTATCACAAGCCATTAACTAAAGCATTTGTTGGAGGTTCATATTTGTTTGGCGAAAAAGCCAAGGTGAGTGCCGAGCTTATATTCAACGGAAAGAGATATGCCCGCGACATTTATAAATTGGCGGATATTGAACTGGACCCCTATATCGACTTGAACGCCGAGTTCGAGTACCGGGTCGACGAGAACCTGGCGGTATTCATCAACGGAACCAATTTGCTCAACAACAACTATTTGCAGTTCTATTCCTATCCCGTTCAAGGATTTCAAATTATGGCTGGCATAACTTATCGGTTTTAAAAATATCATTAAAACATGATAAAAAACATGCTTTAAAAAGCGAATTAAGCAATGGCATACCTATTAAACAATTGCCATTGTTCTTTTTTAACAGATGCTATTTTCCCAACATCAAACCACCAATAATTATCGTTGACCTCATACCATTGTCTATCAGACTATTATAGCTGTTAATAACTTAATCCCGGCAATGAGGAAAAACGAAAGATATCACACTATTTTTCATTAAATTTGCACGTTAAAATTTTTTGAGATTATAGTATGACAGAAGAAGAAAAATTAAACCAAAGTAAAGAGTATTCAGCAAGCAACATTCAGGTACTGGAAGGATTGGAGGCGGTAAGAAAACGCCCTGCCATGTATATTGGTGATGTAAACACAAAAGGTTTACACCATCTTGTTTACGAGGTTGTTGACAATTCGATTGATGAGGCTTTGGCGGGGCATTGCGATGCCATAAACGTTATAATCCATAAAGACAACTCGATAACTGTTACCGACAATGGACGCGGCATACCAACAGGGATGCACGAAAAAGAGAAGCGGTCGGCACTAGAAGTCGTCATGACCGTTTTGCACGCCGGAGGCAAATTCGACAAGGGCTCCTATAAAGTATCAGGTGGCTTGCACGGCGTTGGCGTTAGCTGCGTCAATGCGCTTTCATCACAGTTGATCGCCACTGTTCATCGCGAAGGCAAAATTTTCCGTCAGGAATACAACATCGGAAAACCTTTGGAAGATGTTAAACAAATTGGAAACAGCAACAAAACCGGGACCGAGATTCATTTCCTTCCCGACAGATCAATCTTTTTGACAACAGTTTACGATTATTCCATACTTGCCGCACGTTTGCGCGAGCTTGCTTTCCTGAACAAAGGAATCACATTAACTTTGCTGGATGAAAGGCCAAATGGCAATGGTGAGGAAGACGCCCTGAAATCAGATACTTTCCAATCGGAGAACGGCCTTGCCGACTTTATATCATATCTTGACGAGAACAGGGAGAAACTGATTCCGGAGCCTATCAGCATAGAAGGAGAAAAAAACGGCGTTCCCGTAGAGGTGGCCATGCAATACAACACCTCGTTCAGCGAAAACGTACATTCTTATGTAAACAATATTAATACCATAGAGGGCGGAACCCACCTCTCGGGTTTTAGGAGAGGTTTAACAAGAACTCTGAAGAGTTATGCCGACAGGTCGGGCATGCTGGCTAAACTGAAATTCGATATTAGCGGCGACGACTTTCGCGAAGGCCTCACAGCAGTGATATCGGTAAAAGTTCAGGAGCCGCAGTTCGAGGGGCAAACAAAGACCAAATTGGGCAATTCCGATGTGATGGGATCCGTTGACCAGATGATAAGCGAGAGCCTGAGCCATTTCCTCGAGGAACATCCCAAGGAAGCAAAAACCATAGTGCAAAAAGTCATCCTTGCCGCCACGGCACGTCATGCAGCCCGCAAGGCAAGGGAACTGGTTCAAAGAAAAAATGTTTTGTCAGGTTCCGGTTTGCCGGGAAAACTCTCCGACTGTTCCGAAAAAGACCCTGCACTCTGTGAGATTTACCTTGTGGAGGGCGACTCGGCGGGAGGTACTGCCAAGCAGGGCCGCGACCGTAAATTCCAGGCTATCCTTCCCCTCAGGGGAAAGATCTTAAATGTGGAAAAAGCGTTACCGCACAAAATATTCGAAAGTGAAGAGATCAAGAACATTTTTACCGCATTTGGCGTAACAATTGGTACCGAGGAAGATAGCAAAGCACTTAATATTGTCAAACTACGCTATCATAAAATCATTATCATGACGGATGCCGACGTGGACGGAAGCCACATCGCAACTCTTATCCTTACTTTTTTCTTCAGATATATGCCTGAGCTTATCGACAAAGGCTATGTCTATATTGCCACTCCCCCACTCTATTTGATCAGGAAAGGAAAGAACGAACAGTATTGCTGGTCAGAGGAGGAAAGAGCAAGCATAACCAAAGAACTTTCCGGCGACGGAAGCGAGAAAGGCCTTCATATCCAGAGATATAAAGGTCTCGGTGAAATGAACGCCGAACAACTTTGGTCAACTACCATGGATCCGGAAAGGCGCACGCTGCGTCAGGTTACCATCGAAAACAGCTCGGAAGCCGATCATGTTTTCTCTATGCTTATGGGCGACGAAGTTCCTCCAAGGCGCGAATTTATCGAAGCCAACGCCAAATATGCGAATATCGACACCTAGAGCTTACTGCCTTTTCTTCTTAGTTTGACACAAAACACCATCAAGAGTCCCTGATCGGTGCTTGCTATCGGGTCTTGAGGCGATTGATTTTTTTTCATGACCGGATAAATCACTGCTTACATGTTTTTTTACCAAGTCAGGAATTGCAATTCCACAGCCATTTGCTGTACAGCTGAAAAGAGCAACATTCAGCAAACCTTCTTATTAAATTCTCTCTTAGCCCACTCTTGAGAGTCCCCGCAATGAAGTAGATGATGTACTACGGGCTAGCAAACGAGATTTTTAGAAAAAATGCTGGCTTTTTTAATAAATCCTTGAAAAAAACTCGCATCCGTGAATAACAAAAATCGTGTAACAATATATATCTCACGTTGTTAGGCGTTTTTCAGCAGACCCTACATAAGAGCAAATCGTCCAAGCGAAAAGTTAATACGGCTATTTTTTTAATGCAGGGGGCAAAGGTCTTGTAAGAATCAAGACCTTTGTTTTTTGGGGTGGAAGATGGGATTTGAACCCACGACCTCCTGAACCACAATCAGGCGTTCTAACCAGCTGAACTACAACCACCATTTTTCGGACTGCAAATATACAATATTTTTTATTTCACAATCAACACCAAACAACATATTTTTAAGCCTCCAATTTTGTAAATTTGTAAAAAATCATAGACGATGAAGTTGCTTTTAATGTATTGCAGTAAGTTTAGTTATACGCCTAAAACCAAGACTCTCAACGACTTTCCCGATATTGAAAACGGTGAGACATTTCAAGATTCGCTATTGGCGTTCATACATGCTGAGCGGAAAGACGAGGAGAACGCGAAATCAGTGGAAACAAAACTGCTCAAAAACTTAAAATGGGCTGCCAAAAAGAATAACACTAATAAGATAATACTCCATTCTTTTGCTCATCTGGCAGAAACAAAAGCCGATGCTGCTTTCACAAAAAACATATTTGATTTAGTGGATACAAGATTAAAAAACGCATCCTACGAAAGTTTCCAAACTCCTTTTGGCTATTTTTTAGATATTGACATCAAGGCTCCGGGGATTTCTCAGGCGCGCATATTCAAGGAGTTCTGATCAAGGGATATGTTTTGTGCGACGATCAACGATTTGAGATTTTGGAAGCGGGCTTTTTGTCCCATAAAAACTTGGTAATCCCTAATTCATCATTCATAATTCGACATTCCTTTTTGTTATCAGTAGGATAATCTAAAAATTCCTTCAACAAGGCATTGTTTGTTGTTCTCCTAGGTTGACACCAATGTTAAGATTGTGAACAAACTAGTTGTCGCCCAGATAGTTGAACAATCCCGACAAAAGAACCATAAAAATAGGGGGCAACATTTATTTTAAATGCGTCCCTGTCAGTTATTTTTTTTATCAAGAAGCTTTTCCAGTTCCTTATTCTCATCCCTTAGTCTTGCTGCTTCTATGAAGTCCAGGACCTTAACGGCAGCCTTCATATCACTTTTGTTTTTATCAATTGCTTTTAATATAGCAGCCCTGTTCATATACTCAACAACAGGATCGGCAGCAATGCCTGTGGAATTATTTTCAATATATGCATTAGCTTCGGTATGTGCATTATCTGCCACAGCCGTTTGTCCCAAAATGGAATCGGTCGATTTTATAATTTGTCGGGGAATGATACCATGTTTTTCATTATAAGCCAATTGTTTCTCGCGTCTTCTTTCGGTCTCTTCAATTGTTTGCTGCATCGACCTTGTTATTTTGTCGGCATACATTATCACTTTGCTGTCGAGATTACGAGCCGCCCTCCCGGCTGTTTGCGTCAATGATCTCGCTGAGCGAAGAAAGCCTTCCTTATCGGCATCAAGAATAGCCACCAAGGCCACTTCGGGCAAGTCCAAGCCTTCCCTTAAAAGGTTGACTCCAACAAGGACATTAAAATTGCCGAGCCTTAAATCACGAAGGATTTCCACCCGGTCGAGAGTGTCAACATCCGAGTGGATATACCTTGTATTTATATCCAGACGAAGCAAATATTTTGTCAGTTCTTCCGCCATCCGCTTTGTGAGCGTAGTTATCAAAACCCGATAGCCCTTATCAATGGTATCCTCTATCTCATCCAGTAAGTCATCGATCT
>JAADIS010000070.1 GCA_013151215.1 Chlorobiota bacterium
ATTGCTCTTCGCTAAATTCAAAATCCATAATTCCATTCTATTTATTTCAGAGGCAAATCTAGTTAATTAATTTATAGAAATGGTTCTAAATAAGATAAGGTTTTTTATGCGCCGTCTTGTTGAAATCGTCAACTAATTCATCTATAATACGCTGTACTGGTTTTAGTTCATCTATCATTGCAGAAACCTGTCCGATCTCTAGTTCACCATCTATCGTATCACCTTCGAACATACCCATTTTAGCCCTGCCTTTTCCAAGCAGTACGGCCAATTGCTCACGGCTAGCCCCTTCGCTTTCGGCTTTTTCAACTTTCCGGTAAAACTCGTTCTTTATCAAACGTACTGAAACCAAACTTTTCAGCACAACTTTTGTTTGGCCGTCACCGGCTTCAAAAACCGATTGTTTGAAATTATCATGAGCTGAGGATTCTTTTGAAACAGCAAACAAACTTCCTATTTGAACTCCGTCGGCACCCAAGGTCATAGCGGCATATATAGCCTTGCCGGAAGCAATGCCCCCGGCCGCAATTATCGGTATATCAATAACTTGTCGTAGCATAGGAATCAGAACCATAGTTGTGGTTTCCTCGATTCCATTATGTCCACCGGCTTCAAAAAACCCTCGGCCACAATAGCATCTACACCGGCCTGTTGTGCCTTGAGGGCGAACTTTTTGTTGGCAATCACATGAACGACAATTATACCTTTTTCCTTTAATGCAGAAGTATATTTAGCGGGGTTGCCTGCAGAAGTAAAAACTATCCTTACTCCTTCATCAATAATAATTTGTATTATTTCATCTGTTTGAGGATAAATAAGAGGAACATTTACCCCGAATGGCTTTTGCGTAGCACTTTTGCATTTACGTATATGTTCCCTCAACACTTCAGGGTGCATACTTCCGGCCCCTATCAATCCAAGCCCACCGGCATTGCTCACTGCGGAAGCAAGTCGCCAACCGCTGCACCAGATCATACCACCCTGGACAATCGGGTATTTTATATCAAATAATTCGCAAATATTCATCGTGGTTTTTTTTGTTCCGGTAAAAGGAGCAGGGCCGAGCCTGCATGAGGGAGCAAGCCGCTCCTTCATCTGTCACTACTCCATCCATTTGAGCATGGCATCGACAATATTGTTTGCTCCGTCGTCGATATCGGTTATTTTCGCATCAAGCATATAGCAAGGCGTTGTAAAAACCAGGTTTTCCTCATCGAAAACAACGTCGCCATGGGTTGTTTCAAAATGTTTCGCCCCTATTTTCTCAATCACCTCAATAGTTGCCTTATCAGTTCCAATGGTAACGTTAACCTTAGTTAGTATTTTTGCTATAACAGCAGGGGAGATGCAAAGCGCACCTATTGGTTTCTTTGCTTCTTTCATGGCAACAACAGCCTTCTCAACATCTCCGTTAACACTAGCATTGGCACCGTCAAATGCAATTGTCGATAAATTTTTGGCTGCGCCGAAGCCGCCCGGGAAGATTATTGCGTCGAAATCGGCGGCCTTAAATTCTTTTAAATCCTTAATGTCGCCTCTGGCAATCCTTGCTGACTCAACAAGAACATTGCGTTTTTCACTCATTTCCTTTCCGTCAAGGTGGTTTATTACATGGTGCTGATTAATGTTTGGGGCAAAACATTGATAAGATGCCCCCTCGCGGGCAATGGCGAGCATGGTCAATGTTGCCTCATGAATTTCAGCCCCATCGTAAACACCACAGCCTGAAAGTACTACTGCAAAACTTTTCATGACAATTAGTTTTTTGTTTTTTTGTAAAATTACAAAAATTCATGACACTCTTGTTGGGCATAATTGTAAAAGCAAATCTTGAATTCCTTAAAAAAAACGGGGCAGCCCAAATTTGGGCCGGCCCCACATTGCGTAAACTAATATTTTAGGTGATTCCGTATCTTAAAACCAACCAAACTTGAAATTAATGTTGAAATTAAACGAATCAAGAGCGTTGGAAGGCACGTCCAGTAATACAAGATCGTTGTCATCGTAATATTTATATTGAAGAAGCACGCCATTCGTCAAGCGATAGGATGCCCCCAGTGATATCCTAAAGAATTTCACTATATTGAACTCGATTTCGGCACCGGGTTCAATAACCAAAAAAACATCGGTGTCGTAATAGGTATCGCTATAGTAGTTGTCGTCCCATATATTACCGTTTTTAGCAGCCAGCCCGCCAAGGCCGAACATTATTGGAAATGAGGCATGAACGGGAGATTTAGGGGCGATAATTGGCTCGATGAACAACCCGCCATAGCCTCCTGCCAGGTAGTAATCATGGGATGCGTTCGATTTTGTGAGGTTGTTGAAAAAACTCTTCCCGGCAATTCCGATGGCGATATGGTGGTTTAGAATCCAGGCGGCGCGGCCACCCAGCTGCAGGCCGTCCTTGCCGTCGATATTGGTATAACCAATGCTAAACGACCCATAACCGCCATGAGTAATACTCTTTCCTTCATCTTTCTTGAAGATTGTTTTAAACTCGTTTTTATTTTCTTGAGCCCATAAAGAATTTGCAAGGGCGAGCACTAAAAACAAAACTGTAGCAATAATTTTAATTTTCATGATATTAGTTATTTAATTTTCCTAAACGTATATTTTATGCTAAAAGCGACATCATAAAAGTTGGCTTTGAGTTTATAGAACGATTGCAGCTCCACAAACGGTTTGAAATCGACGGAAAAAGTAAGGGGAACTTTGAGCAAGGTGTATTCCGCCCCGAAAATCCCATCGAGGCCCATTACCGGCCCAACAATCCTTTCTTCGTAATACGACACCCCTGACGGCCCGTTAAACGACCTATATCTATCAATTCCGTTCACGAACCCGATATGGGCCCCGCCGCCAAAATAAAGTTGTAAATCATGGATGCCATCGACGATCAGCGGCTTTTGACGCTCTATCAAGCCATATATCTGCATGCCTCCTTTACGGAACCCCAGCATGCCTTCCAAAGCAACCCTGCGGTCTTTTATGATTTTGCCCGTTATGCCCGAGGTATAACCCATTCTTAGCCCTAGGCGCTGCTCGTACAGCTGCCCGAACATATTTAGGGAAAACAATATGATCACTAGTGTTATTATAGTTTTACGCATGTCTCAAACTTATTGTTTTATCACTGAACCTGAACCTGTTATACTTATGTCCAATCCCGGGTTGCCGAGATAGAATACTGAACCGCTACCACTTATCCGCGCCTTTAGGAAATCGGAGACATTAACATACATATTCCCCGAGCCGCTAATGTTTGCATCGAGGTTTTGCTGGTGGAACTCATAAGAGTTTATATTCCCCGAGCCGCTGACCTTAAACTCCCCCTCATTCGAGTTGCCGGCAATATAAATATCCCCCGAGCCACTGATCGTTGTATAATTCATTTGTGATTCCACGTTAAGGATCATATTCCCCGAGCCGCTGATCCCAAGCTCGCTGGCGCCCCCGAAAAGACGAGCCTCTATATTGCCCGAACCACTTAGCTTTGCCCCGACATTATTGCCGAATATCGAGTCGCAGGAAATAGCCCCCGAACCGCTCATTTCAACATAATTTATTTCGGGTGTGCTAACATAAATAGTTATGGGCATACCGGGTTGCAGAACCTCGCGGCTGTCAATTATAAGCGTATTGCCGTTAACTAATGTCCTGATATAAGGGATAATGTTGGTCTCAGCCTCCACTATGGCCTGATAAATAGTGTCATGTGTAATTATTACATTAAATTCGCCCTCGTTTATCAACTGATTGAAGTTGACCAAACGCCTTTCCTCCTGGAGAACATGTCCGTTGCCGGCAACCGGGCTTAGCTTACTGCACGACATATATGTGGTAGCCAGTATGAACATTAAGGTAATTATGATTATGTTATTCCGTTTCATTTTTATGGTTTTTTTTTGACATTTTTATTATCATACGCATGCTTTAAAAGCTATTTGTTGTTTATTGTCAGGCTTCCCGAAAGAACTTTCGCCCTTAGGTTTATTGTGGAGGCACTATCAGTCCCTAACAACCCTGTGGTATTGACCAGTTTTTTATCGGTTTCGATTTTAGATGTCCTTTTACGGCTCAGCTCATCTTGATAATATAAACCGGCATTTTCGTTATAAGTAATATCAACCGAGATTGCTTGTGAAGATAATTTATTGATAACAAAGTCGGTACTTGCCGCCGAGATATCTATTCCCTTGATCATCCCCCCTAAGGAATTGATCTCGAAATCCCCGTAATGAGTGTCCGTTTTCAGGCTTGAGTTCAGTTTTTCGATTTCAGTATGGGAGAACATTAGCTTTCCGCTTATGCTGTTCCCTTCACCAAGAGAAAGGCGATCCCTGTTCGAGTTGATATCAAGCGCATTGAAATCCTTGATATATATTTTTGACGACTTGCTGTCAAGCCTTATGCTATCGCACTTATCTATATGCAGTTCCGAAAAATAACTGATGTCGAATTTTCCTTTGGATAGTTCGTCGATATCAGCATTCGCGAACGACATGGCAATAGTTGTTTGACCCGTAAACTGATGGGCTTTTAAATCACCATTCGAAAGTTTTATGTTAATTTCACCTGCGTAATCGGAAATATAAATATTGCCGTATTTATTTTCTATGCTGATTTTCAAGCTTGCGGGAAGATAAATCTTATAATCAATTTGAGTTTTGGTATTGCTGTTAAAAACAGTGCCTGCAAGGTCTTTTACGTCGGACCAAAACGTGCCCTGGCCCTCGAAAGCAGTTTGGGCGATTATATAGTGTTTGGTTGCATTAAACTGGAAATCAATA
Organism: Chlorobiota bacterium; assembly: GCA_013151215.1. Classification (GTDB taxonomy): domain Bacteria; phylum Bacteroidota; class Bacteroidia; order Bacteroidales; family F082; genus BM524. The sequence goes on from JAADIS010000070.1 coordinate 4,794, forward strand.
TAATCGATGGTCATGTTCAGCTTTGATTCTTTCGAGGATATCACTTTTAAACTAATGTCAACCTTTACCGAGTCCTTTTCCCATGTCTCCAATTGTATGTTTCCATACTTGTTCGAGACCTGAAGCTCGGTATCTTTTCCGGCATAAAACGATTTGCTGATGCTTCTGCTCTTCTCAAAGGTTTGCCCTATGAGGTTTGTCTGCAGCAGTAGCAATAACAAGCAAATAATCTTATATCGCATTATGGATTTTATCATGATTATTATTTTTTGCATTATTAACTTTTATCTGTTGAAGCATCTCCTCAAGAATGTCAAGTTTGATCCTGTAATTTTGAATCATTGCCTCAACAACTTCATCGTTGTCGGCATTGTCGTTCAAATCTTCTTTTAATTTCATGAAGATGTCATCAAGGTTCGATAGCTCGGCATTTATGTTTTTTTGAAGCAGGGGTGTATTGGCCGTTAACTGGAACAGTTCCTGCTTCTTGAATTTTATTTCCGACGAATAGTACATTTCGGCCTCGACAAGACTTTTATATGATTCGGTTTGTTGCTCATGGGCCAACCCGGCATTATCGGCCTTGGAATTATCCATAAGGTCATGGAAGTAATAAGACGAGACGAAAATTATGATTACGGCGGCAACTCTCCACAAAATTTTAGCAAACCCTATCGTTGTTCTTTCGGGCGCCAAATCCTTTTCGATTTTCGGCCACAGATCTACCGGCGGTTCCTGATCATCGAAGCCACTGCGGTTTTCGAGGACAAATTGTTCCAGCTTATCAGTTTTCATATATCTTATCTTTTAATAATTCCTTAATTCTTCTTTTAGCCCGCATGTATTGCGATTTTGAGTTCGACTCGCTAACGCCCAGTATTTGTGATATTTCCCTATGGTCATAGCCTTCGAGCAGATATAGCTGGAAGATCAGTTTGCTCCCCTTTGGGAGCTCGTTCATGGCAGTTTTAACCATATTTACGTTTAATGTTGGTAAATCCACATCTTCAATTTCTTTATTGCCGAACTTTCCTATATCATCGCAGAATTCAAGTTCGGCCTTCCTTCTTTTTAAGTCGTTGATGCATTTATTGACGACAATACGTTTCAGCCAGGCGCCAAATGTCGACTCGAACCTAAAGGAATGCAGTTTTAAAAAAGCTTCCGTAAACGCTTCCTGTAGCAAATCCTCAGCCTCTTCCCTTGTGTTCATCATCCTATAACATATATTGAACATTGCTGCAGAATACAGTTCATAAAGTTTGTATTGGGCTTTCCTGCTGCCTTTTACGCTCTTTACAATTAAGTCCTTATGTATGTCAAACTGCTTTTTGGCCACTACTAAGCTTTCCTGCAATATAACGACAAAACAAATACCAAAGGGTCGCAGTTGGCAGTTTTTTATTTTTCGGACTGATCTGAAATTGATAGCTGACTTAACATGATCTTGCGTAGAGAGGCAAGCTTGATAGGTGCCTGGCCATTATATTGGGTCTGCTGAAAAACGCCTAACAACGTGAAATATACATTGTTACAGTATTCTTGTTAATTAGGGACGCAAACTTTTTTCAAGGATTTATTAAAAAAGACTGTATTTATTCTAAAAATCTTGTTTGCTAGCCCGTAGTACATCATCTACTTCATTGCTGCGGTTCGCAATATTATTATAGATCTTCACCTTGCGGCTTCGTATATGATGCACTACAGACTTTTTCAGCAGACCCTAAATATTAGGATTTTCCTGTGCATGCTCTGTTGTAGAGACGCTTGGCCGTGCGAACCTGCCCTGACAAACAACGTTTTACCTGGTTGGCGAATGTGGCTGTGATTATATTAAGTACTCTTAAAAAATCGTAAGTTTTCTTAATATATGCTTTGCTAAATTTTCATTTATCTCTCGGTGGCGAGGAACAGGTTGGGATATTTTAGTTTTTTTATTTCTACACCAGTCATGATTTGCTCCATGCCTGATAAGGACACAACCAGCATCTTCAGGTTTCTTGATAAGATCTCTTCGTTTCAATATATTCAGGCTTAGGCAATTTCAAGCTCGCCCATTCTCCTTATGTTGGGTATAGTCCCACTTGCCAGATCTATAAAAATATCTTTTAAGTTTTCTTTCAGTTTCTCAATTGACTCTCCTTGTGTCCAATAGTCCGGATATTCCTTCAAATAACCGAGCCACATATCCTTATCTTCCCAATAAACAAATTCATTAGTGTTCATCTCTGTATTTTTTACAAAGATAAATAAAATTATTTTCAGGTTTTTTCAACAAATAAACGAGAGTTGAAAACTGCAACTATTTTAGCCTTGTAGAAAGTCGGACAGAATTACATATAATGTCATAATATTATAGGAAAAGGCAACTTATCACAATTTTAGGCTGTCAAAACCAGCGATATTAATATTAGAGAATTTTTAATCACTTAAACAAATCACATGAAAAAAATCTATTTTTTAATACTGTTCATATCTGCAACAGTATTCGCAACAGCCCAACAAACAATAATCGATGAGAATTTCGACAACTTTGTTAGTGGCCAAAAACTTGCCCAACAGGCAGGTAATCCCTGGACGACCTGGAGCAACGCTCCCGGAGGCACTGAAGATCCGCTGGTCTCGGATGTTCAATTTTATAGTTCGAACAATAGTGTGAACGTAGGAAGCGGCAACGACTGTGTTTTGCTTTTGGGAGACAGCATCAGCGGAAGGTATAAATTTAGTTTTTACATCTACATACCCAGCGGAAAACTAGGGTATTACAATCTGCTTGCCGATTTCAACGGAAGCAATAGCGAATGGGGCATGCAAATCTTTTTCGATGCCGGGGGACAGGGAAGCATTGATGCCGGAGGTGGCAGTGCTGCAAGCTTTACCTACAACTATGACCAATGGATCTATATGGAGAACTATGTGGATCTAGACAACGATTGGGCTGAGGTTTTCGTGGATGGAGACTACCTGATAGGTTGGCAATGGACATTAGGTTCCTTCGGAGACGGAGTATCCCTAAAACTGAGCGCGGCAAACTTTTATGGCTGGGACGGCAGCAAATCGCTTAACGGCACTCCCGATTATTACTTCGACGATGTATTGCATCAGGAAATGCCTTTGGGCGAGGCACCCTCGAACCTGCAGGCCAGTGTTGACGGTTCCAACGTTAGCTTAACATGGGACGCACCTGTAAACGGAACACCTGATACCTATTATGTAATGCGCAACAATGAACTAATTGCCATAACCACTGACTTATTTTATGACGATGTCATAGAACTTCCCGGAACTTATTCTTATGAAGTAAAAGCATTTTATACAGCAAACGGTCTGTCAAATCCGACAGATGCTGTGGAGGTAATTATTGAAGGTGGTACTTCAAGAGACAAGGTTTTGTTGGAAATAGCAACCGGGACTTGGTGTACTTATTGCCCCGGTGCTGCAATGGGCGCCGACGATTTGGTTGAAAACGGACATGAGGTCGCAGTTATCGAATATCACTCCGGCGATTCATACGAGACCCCTCAATCAGTCGATCGCAATAGTTATTATTCGGTTACAGGATATCCTACTTCCACATTTGACGGAATAAGGGGTTTTTCAGGAGGAAGCCATAGCGAGAGCCTGTATCCAAATTATCTTCCTTATTACAATGAACGCATAGGTGTAAGCTCTATTTTCGACCTTCAAATGGATGTTGTTCAAACATCGGAAAGCAGTTTCGACGTTACACTCAATACCGAACAATTATGGGATTATACGGCCGGCGATTTACGCTTGCATTTGGTTTTAACCGAATCGCACATCCCTGAAAACTGGCAAGGACAGACCGAGGTCAGTTTTGTTTGCCGTGAAATGTATCCCGGCTCTAACGGTGCCGACTTAAACCTCCAAAACACCGGCGACACCCAGGAAGATAATTATACCGTTGATGTTTCCAGTAATTTCGACATCATGGAGTGCGAACTGGTGGCATTTATTCAGGACAATGCGACCAAAGAGGTTATGAACAGTATAAAATTCAGCTTGGGTCAATTAGTCGGCATTAACGAGGAAGGTGAGTCCTTCACAAGGGTTTTCCCAAATCCAAGCAACGGGACAGTAAATATTGAGTCGGCAAGCAGGATCAAGAATATCAAGGTTTACAACCTCCAAGGACAATTGGTTTATAATGTGTCACTCGACCAAGAAAATGTGAGATTGGATCTCGGAACTTTAAATCAGGGGATTTATATGATGGAAATCAATACTGAAAAAGGAAAGAGAACAGAAAAATTAAGTATTAGATAGTTTTTTGATTAATAAATTATAAAGCCCGTCCCGCCTAAGGTGAGACAGGCTTTTTTTTTACAAATTTTACAGGTCTGGCTGAATAAGTGGAGCAGCTGCGTTTTGGACATAAGAAGCACCATGTTACAGATGAGGATGGCTAGTGCCGAGGATGCCAACAACCACGGCCGGTAAAAACGGGATATCAAATTTAGAGGATATCTTGGATACTGCCGATTTGCCGGAAGGGATACCGTTAAAGGCAAACAAGGGCTCTATGCGCCGATAAAATCAGTCAAATTATTTGAAAAGACAATGAGGTTTTGAAAACTAGCGATCTATCTTGTTATGCAACAGTCTTAATATTTCTTTTCGTACGCAAAATTTATTACAAATTGTGTAATACTTCAATATTTTATTTTATCCTTACAAATCTGGAATTGAATTCCAAATATGTATTATATATTGATAAACTGCGGTTTACAAGTAGGGGCTACAGATAAGATTGTTGAGATAAAACGGCTCATGCCGAAAATCAAGAGAATGCGCTTGTTTGTGACAAAACACAAATCCCCCTTTTTTATTTAACTTTGTACAAAAATTAATATATGGAAAGTATCGGAAAATTATCAAATCTTCAAATGGAACTATTGAAATTACTGGTGGTATAATTTGGATAAACCAAAAAAATTTCATATATTGCCTCAAATATTTTGTCAGGAAAAAACATTATCTAAAAGAAGCAAACCGGTCATATAAATTTAGGAGATTGGTTGTATATTCAAAGATGATTTCTTTCGCAAAACACTGCCAACTATTTGAATAACATCATTTATTAAACTATAGGGGTAATTTACAAATTCAATAACAAATTATGAAACATTTATTATTTTGCTTTCTACTAATATCCAATACAATATTTGCACAAGACAATTCGATTGTATCAGCTAACAAACTATTAAACCTGGGGGGAAACAGCGATATAAGCATTGCTATCGCAAATATTGATAGCAGGTATCATTTGAACAGTAAAAAAACCATTGAACTTGAAAATGGTATATCAATTTTAAAAATAGTCTATAACGAAAGTGACAAATCCGATGAATTAATATCCGACGAATTACACCTGATTGACTCTCTAAACTACGTATTACTTGAAGTATTTGGTGATGAGCATGAAATTGAAAACAAGACAATAGTAAAGGACACATTATATTTTAATCTTTCGGAAGATTATGGCATTTGCGATGTTTTTGCTTTTGATGAGGAAAGTCATGTTTATAGTTATTTGTTGCTTCCCAACAGCGAAAAATACCTTGTATTACCTCATGGAACATATTATTTCATGGCAAGGTATATGGTTCCTGACATTAATCACGTATTTAAAAACGATTATGAGTTTAATGAAAAAGACACCATTAGTTTTAATGTTGATGATGCTATTTATGAAGTTGATTTAAGGCCTGTTGACATAAACGGGGACACACTTCCCAATACTTCGGATTTAATGGATGAAATATGTTATATGTATCAATTCCCTTTAGGCTATTTTGCGGGAATCAGGTTATCGGCAAGCGCAAGCCTTAATATGAAATTTTATTTCTCCAATAACCAGGACAATATAGAAATAAATTTCTATAACAACTACTGTAAACAACCTGGGGAGAACGAATTGCATTTTATAGATTATATGTCGCTGACTCAAATAGATAAAGATACGATACTCAGTAATAACGCTAATGATTATGTTAGTTCCAACATTAAGTTTAAACTTTCAAACCAAAATAATAGTCAGTTAAATCATTATTTTTCTCACGAAAGTGGCGTTAAGTATTTTAATAGCTCGGGTAATTATAGAATTTCTTACCCCATGATTATATTATATAAAAAGACAAAAAACAATAGTTATTGGAAAGGTAAAATACATTTTTCAAAATATGGCAATCCAAACTTCAGTATATGTAGTACATGTTACATTCTATCGGATTTAAATGATGATGACGTTGGTATTAACTTTAAGACAAATTTATATGATATTATTGACGATTCTATTTCAAACTATTTAACATTCTCTCCAAATGAGGACAATGTGACAGTACCTGAAAACGACACTCTTTATGCTGGAATGGGTGCTTCATTACCATGGTTGCGAATACGCGATTTTTACGCTGAGGTCAGTGTCCAGGGGAGTTGGCACGGATCAGCAGGGGAAAAAATGTATCCTGTCGATAATTCTCAATTATTTGAAATTTTAGATGAAAACGGGAATGTTGTTTATGCAGGTAGCGGATGTGAATTTTATTCATTGATAGAACCTGGCATTACTTCCATTAAATTTACGAATAGCCATAACGAATTTGACAACTTTAACGGAGTAAGTGAAGGGGTTTTTAGTTTTAATACAACTTTATCTGATTACAGACCACCAACGATTAGACCATTTCAGTTTAGGGATGAAAACAATATTATACGACATAACTTTAATCCGGATAATGATATCGATCTGTATTTTGCTGCCGCAGATTTCTATGATTATGATTTACAACACAACGGACATAAATTCCATCAAGTTAATCAGGGAAAAACTTTAGTTAAAATAAAAGAGCATCAACAAAGTGAGTGGCAAGTCGTTGATGTTAATAGTATTTATCAGGATTCGTTGATTGGAGATTTATTTAAAGCAGATTTATCAAAATTTATCTCAAACGATTCATCACTTTACGATATTCAAATAAAAGTAGTGGATTCGGCAGGAAATAGTGCAACCTATTCTCTTTACCCAGCATTTGCAGTTGCTGACTTTAATGTTGGCGTAAAACCCAATATTAAAAACCAATTGCGGGATTTATTTCAAATTTACCCCAACCCTGTTGAAAACACTCTGAATATTAAATTGTTAGAAAACAAGGAGACAGTAAACATTAAAGTTTTTAATGCATTAGGCATGATTATCTATGATTTTGATATTAGAGAAAAGGAAAAGTCGATAAACTTGTCAGGGTTTGCAAATGGCATGTATTATATTAGTGTAAACGATGGGATAAATACTAGCACAAAAAAGTTTATTAAAAAATAGAAAAAAGACCTTTCCGAAAGTATCGAAAAGGTCCTTTTTAAAGAAGATAACTTTCTATCCTTTCTTATAAACAATAGCAACCACTGTTACATCATCGCCACCCATATTGATGGTCATGCCGTAAGGTCTTTCATCCTTAATATTTATTTGTGCCTTGTCGGCTTTTCCGGTCAACTGTTGCCAGATTGTTACCGCCTGATGAACCCCTGTAGCCCCTGTGGGGTGTCCCCAGCCAATTAAACCGCCTGTTGTATTCATTGGCATGGCCCCTTCACGGGCAGTGTTTCCTGCGGCAACATAGTCGGCTCCGCCGCCATTTGGTGCAAGACCCAATGCCTCGGTCGCCAAAACGCCCGCTATCGAAAAACAGTCGTGAACTTCAATAGTACCAACTTGTTCTATTGTGATACCTGCATTTTCCAAGGCCTTGGCAGCAGCCTTTTTAATTGTCTGCAGTTCAGTCAAATCCTCAGGGTCGTTGGTGATGTTCCTAACCACATGGCCGAATCCCATAACTTCCACAGCATCCTTTTTGTCGATACCCAGTTTTGCCAATCCTTCTTCGGAACAGACCAAAATAGATGAA
>JAADIS010000067.1 GCA_013151215.1 Chlorobiota bacterium
CTGCTGAAAAAGTCCGTAGTGCATCATATACGAAGCCGCAAGGTGAAGATGTATAATAATACTGCGAGCCGCCGCAATGAAGTAGATGATGCACTACGGGCTAGCAAACAAGATTTTTAGAAAAAATGCAGGCTTTTTTAATAAATCCTTGAAAAAAGTTTGCATCCGTAACTAACAAAAATTGTGTAACAACATATACCTCACGTTGTTAGGCGTTTTTCAGCAGACCCTCAATAAAAATCAGTACAATTCCTGATGGCATTCATAACATGCCATCTCTTTCCAGTCATCCATCTCCATGGGGTGCAAGAACATGAGCGAGCTATCGCTGTTGCTATACTCGATTCCGCCTCTTGGACCTTGGGCTTTTATGGAATGGCACAAATCGCAATCCTTGCTAATAGTATGCCCGTCTTTGCTTTTAAACGAATCGTTGTGGCAGCGGAAACAGCCAGGTGATTCGCTATGGCCGATATGATTAGGGTATTTTGTCCAGTCGGCTTTCATCAACGGGAAGAAGTTCTTTTCATAACCTTTTTCAATTGAGGCTATTGCGTTCTTTAAAACATCGGCATTGCCATTTAGAAACTCCGTATAATACTTTTTGTAGAATTTATTGATTTTATAATCGATATATTTTTTAGCACTGTCAACCGTTGGGAAATCCTTGATCAATATGCCCATGGCAACACTCTTTATCTCGGGGATATCGGTAGATATCTCACCGGCGCCCATAGCATAATCGACGAACTTTTGTGGGGAAAGATAATCGTGCGAAGGACGGTTGTGGCAGTCGATACAATCCATTGTCCTGAGCTCGCTTCTTAGCGAATCTGCTTCAGCATCAATGTTTTCGTCTTTATAAACCCTTATTTCGCCTGTTTTGGCATTGGTGTATCTTACCTCCAGGATAGTATCCCTTTTCTTTGAGGCGGCGGTATAATCAATTCTCACATCGGGGTTGATATGCCAATGGATACCTTCGGCCAGGCCTTTCGCTTTATGCTCGGCGGAAATTTTCATCAAAAGCTGAACGTTCCACTCTGTATTTTCCTCATCTGCGAGGAATGTTTTTCTGTTGATTATTTTAGGGTCGTAGAACTTTTGCGGCCAATGGCATTCTTCGCAGGTCTCGCGTGCCGGACGGAGGCTGTGGACAGGGGTTTCAATTGGCGTGGGATAGGAGTTTGTCAATACTGAATATACCTGGTATAAACCCGACATCTTCGATTTAACATACCAGGTGGCACCTGAGCCGACATGACATTCAACACATTTGACCTTTGCGTGGGCGGATCCGTGATAAGTTACGTATTCCGGCTCCATTACAGTATGGCACAGTGTTCCGCAAAACTCATTCGACTCGGTATAATGGAAAACATGGTAGCTCCCGACTGAAGTGAACAGCAAGAAAATAGCAGTCCCGACAACAAAAATTATCACAACTAACCTTTGTCCCGGATCGTTCAAGTTGACAATTGGGAACTTAACCTCCCGCTCAACTTTGCGCCTTTTGTCCTTTTTCATTTTCACAAAAGTCCCTACAGGTATCATTATCAGGCCGATAACCAGAAATACCGGCAGGACGATAAATGTGAACAAACCTATATAATCACCAATTCCGTCAGGAAATATAAGCGAGATTATAAGTGCAAAAACAATTAACAAAAAACTAACTGATGCCAGTACGACGCCTGAGATGGTCGTCCAGCTATAAAATGATTTTGGTAGTCTTCTCATGGTTGATTTTTAAATATTCGACAATAGGAAGAGGCCTGATCGAAGCCTCCCCTAAATTTATAATATCAAGAGTTAAAAACCCCAAAACCTGGTTATGTTGAACCCGATCAGGAATTCGCCCTTTGTCCAGTCGTTGGTGTTCCACATATAGTTTTGCTGTGGCAGCAATCCTGTTGAAGTTGTAAAGAACACCTCAAAGGCATGTGATGCCGTTGCTACCTGATAACCTATCCCGAAATTCGCTTTCGGGCTGTTTGTAACGATGGCATGCTCGTCGAGGGATTTAATGTTTAAGGGCATGGAATAATGCAGTATTATCGACGACTGCGGCGAGAATTTTATCCTGGCAAATAAGCCGACACCTATTTTGTCGTGATTTTGTCCGCTATAGCCAACTGAATCGGCGGCAACAGTGTTGTAATGCGTGAAACTTGCGTTAAAGCCCAGCGAGAACATATCGTTGAACTTACGATCCAGGATCAACTGGGTAAAAAATGACATGCGGTTGGTGAACTTATATGCCGAATCGGCGGTTACGGTGCTGAAGGTGCTTTTGTTCCTGCCATCGATGCCCATTACCGCAAACACTCCCACGCTGAGCGGAATCGTGTTTTTGCGGGTCTGACGAAGGAAAGTGTATTTTACCCTCAAGTCGCTCATCATGTTTATCCTTGTAATGCCATATCCCACTTCCAGGTTGTCAAGAACGGAATACGCAAAGCCTATCCTTGTGTTTGCCGACGGGGCGTAAATGCCGTACAAATCGGATATCCCGTTTTTGTTGATAAGGCCAAAGCGGTGCTGTATTTGAGTTTCGAGCGACTTTTTCTCATGAGTGAAAGTAGTTTGTTCGTCGATAATAAATCCGCTTCCCCAGGCCTCCCTTACCGGGCGGTCTTTTTTCTTTTTTGGTTTTTCCTGGCTGTCTTGCGAGAAAACCATTCCCAGAGAAAAACAAAATACTAATATAATTGATATTATTTTTTTCATCTTCTTAAATTCAAATTGTTATTAATTGTTTTTTGCACCTTGTTCTATCCAAAGCAACACTTTGGCCGCTTCAACATTGCTGTATTTTTTCCAAGAGTGGCTGTCGGTATCAGGATTTGGATGTGTATAGATAATACTCTGCTCAGGGTTCTGAGTGTCGATCAATCCCATGCTGTTCAATTCTCCGTAAGCAGCATCTGGTCTCAGATCAGGATCTTGAGTGGTGCCGTTATGGCAAGCAACACAATTTTCAGCAGAATTCCAAATCGGAATGATGTCGAGCGAGAACGAAATGGTATCGTCCGGGTTAGGGGGAACAACCGCCGGCTCGACAATAAATTTATACTGGCACGAACTTATTATGAGCAAGGACGTTACCATTACAAGCATTAGTAAAACAATTTTCTTCATTTTTTATTATTTTTATTTGTGTCAATGTGCAAATCTAGTTATTTTGGAGAGAGTGGGGGGCTTGATTTTTTGATATATCCATAATAATAAATTGACTAATATATGTTTATAAATTGAGCAATATCAATTTAATTCATGTTTTTGAAATAATGGTTTTTAATGGAAGGCCCTATGACATTGGCTAATTTAGCACTGTTTCATACGGGATTTATTTTTCTCGAATTAGAATATTACTTTTGCAGGCACTAAATTGATGATTACTATGGCCAATGCTAATTTTGTCGATCATGTTCGGATTTTTTGTTCTTCAGGCAATGGAGGGCGCGGCTCTACACATTTCCGCCGCGAGAAATATATTCAAAAAGGAGGCCCCGACGGTGGCGACGGAGGAAAGGGCGGCGACATTGTTTTTGTTGGCAACAGCCAGATGTGGACCTTGCTGCATTTGAGATATACCCGCCATTTAAATGCCGGCCACGGCGAGTCGGGCAGTAAACAAAGAAGCACGGGAGCAAACGGAAAGGATGTTTTTATCGAGGTTCCTCTGGGAACTATTGCGCGGAATGCTGAAACCGGTGATATTATGGGCGAAATTACCGAGCACGGCCAATCGGTGGTCCTTCTTAAAGGCGGTAGGGGAGGACTTGGGAACGACCACTTTAAAACATCGGTTAACCAGGCCCCCAAATATGCCCAACCGGGCGATCCCGGTTTGGAGGCAGCAATAGTCTTCGAGCTTAAGATACTTGCCGATGTCGGCTTGGTGGGCTTTCCCAATGCCGGTAAGTCAACCTTGCTTTCAGTAGTCTCGGCCGCCAAGCCCGAAATTGCCGACTACCCTTTTACTACCCTTAGCCCGAACCTGGGCATAGTCTCCTATAGGGATAAGCGATCATTCGTTATGGCTGACATACCCGGGATCATAGAAGGGGCAAGTGAAGGCAAAGGTTTGGGAATTAGATTTTTACGTCATATAGAAAGAAACTCGATGTTGCTTTTTATGATACCTGCCGATGCCGACGACATAAAAAAACAATATGATGTACTATTAAACGAGCTAAAACGGTATAAGCCCGAATTGCTGGACAAAATCCGTATCCTGGCAATAACCAAATCGGATATGCTCGATGCCGGGCTTATGGATGAGATCAGGCCTTCGCTCCCCGATCTCCCATACGTTTTTATCTCATCGGTTACAAATATGAACCTTGATAAGCTCAAGGACATGATTTGGTTGGGCTTAAATGCGCAATAGCATGTTTTGGCAGCCTTTTAATCAAGTTTGATGATATTGTTCTTTATAGCAAACTTGACTAAATCAACCGTGGTCTTTATGTTGATCTTTTTCATGATGTTTGTTTTGTGGGTTTCAACGGTCCTGATACTGATGAACAAGATATCGGCAATTTGCTTATTTGTTTTGCCATCTGCGAAAAGCTTTAATACTTCTGTTTCCCTGGGCGAAAGCTTGCCGCTGTGGTTGTTGTTGCTTTTAGATTCCTTATCGTTCAAATACGAATTCAACAAAAGGTTGGTGATGGTCTTGGCGTAAAATTCAAAACCGTTTCGCAACGAATAAACTGCTTCAAGAATCTCAAAGCGGCCGCTGTCGCTGCTAATGTGGCCTTTGGCCCCAACCTTTATAAGCTGCAAGATGAATTTTTCGTCAACCCCGATGGTCAAAACAAGTATTTTAAGTTTCGGGGACCTATAGTTCAGCGCTTTTATGTCTTGAAGAACCTTCTTGTCAGGCTTGCGGACTGTGATGATTGCAATATGGACCAGGTTCTCGCGCATTGACAATATTAATTCGTCGGAAAAAGTATGGCATGAAACCAAATTAATGTCTTCGGCGCCGGAGACCAATGCCCCTAATGCCTCGCTAAAAATCAGATGCTCGTCAACAACCGAAACGTTAATCATTTAAAGAATTTTTAAAGCACATCATAAAAGGCTGCGAAGTTAAGAACAAAAATGTAATTTTGTTGGGAATAAATATTGAAATAATGTCGGAAGAATCAAGTTTTCTCAATTATCTTGAAATTACAAATAAAGTAAATAATATCATACTCGAGAAACGCAATGTTGACGACACCCTGAACAGATTGGTGGACATCATCAATGAGAAACAAGAAGAGTATGAGATCAGCTTTATCAGAATATTTTATCGGGGGACTGAGTACAAGAGTGTAGAAAGCGTTTCCATGGGCGTTTGTTTCGAGAATCACTTTAAGGGCGAGGGAAACGAAATAGGCTTGTTGCAAGTTTGTTTCTCAAATTATGTTGACGAGGATTTTGAAAATGATTCAACGAAAAACTTGTTCCTTCAAAATTTCTCGGAATTGATAAGCAGGTATTTTTCAAGTATCAACGATTCAGAAGGGGACAAATATGCCAAGGCCGACGAGTCCGAATATATCGAAAGCTCGACGATAAGCTTGAAGTTTTTACAAAGGTTCCTCAACAAAAACACTCATAGCCGCGATGTATATCATGATCTTATGCCCTTTAAAGTTAAGGAAATCCTCTTGATATCAAGTCTTTACGATGCTTATGCGATTGACCGGGAAGGCAGGTTCTCTGAGCACATGCTGGGGCAATACGGGCAGCTCAACCTAACCACTTTCCCTCGCATTACCGGAGCCTCGTCATCTAACCAGGCCTTCGAGATACTCGAATCCAAGCATTTCGACCTGATTATCTATATGGTTGGCGTAAACAAGAAAACGCCCTTGGTTACATGTAGGCAAATCAAGAAGCGATATCCTTATCTGCCCATCTATATGCTAGCGAACAATAGTAGCGACATAACTTATTTCCAGGATATTACAGCGGACTTTAACTTTGCCGACAAGATATTCAGCTGGAACGGAAACACCAATATCTTCTTCTCGATGATCAAGTTGCTGGAGGACAAGATAAATGTTGTGAACGATACCGAGATTGGTAATGTCAGGGTGATTTTATTGGTGGAGGACAACCCCACTTACTATTCCAGGTATCTTTCGTTTTTGTACAAAGTCCTTATGGAGCAAACAAAGCGCATTATCGACGATGTGAGCACCGATGAGCTTTATAAGGTATTGCGCATGCGCGCCCGGCCCAAGATATTGCTGGCAACGGATTATGAAGAAGCCGTAAGCATCATAAAGAAACACAAAAAATATCTGCTTTGCCTTATCACCGATGTGAAGTTCAATATGAAGGGCGAGCTTCACGAATCGGCAGGCATCGAACTGATAAAATACACCCGTAAAAAAACCAAGAACCTCCCAACCGTCATTCAATCATCCGATGCTTCTTACGAAGAGGTTGCCAAAGAAAATAATTCGCTGTTTATTTATAAGAATTCTGAAACATTATATCTCGATTTTCAAAGATTCATTACTAAATATCTGGGTTTCGGCGATTTTGTCTTCAAGGACAAGGACGAGAACGAAATTGCCCGTGCCTCCAACATCAATGAATTCGAAAGGCTTATAAAGCAAATCCCCGATGAATCCTTGCTTTTTCACGGTAGCCACGACCATCTTTCTATGTGGCTGATGGCCAGGGGCGAGATTAAGGCCGCCAATAAATTAATACCCAAAAAAGTTAGCGATTATAGCGATATAGACGAACTGCGAAATAGTATCCTAAGCCTTATCAGCGTATATCGTTCGGAACGGGCAAGCGGGAATATCATTCCCTATGAGCACGGGAAAAATATTACGGAGGCCAATGTTTATTCGTTGTCGGAGGGGTCTCTGGGAGGCAAGGGCAGGGGTCTGGCATTTATTAACGCCCTGATCAACAACTATAATTTCAACAAGATACTTCCCGATATCAAAATAAGGACGCCCAAGACTTTTATTATCGGGACCAAGGAGTTTGAGGGATTTATTGACGCAAATAATCTCCAGGAGATTATTGTTAAGGAACAGGATTATAAAAATATCCAGTGCGCCTTTATTAAATCGCATCTCTCAAAAGAGCTGAAGGGAAAGCTTAAGAACCTATTGGCGGTAATAACAAACCCCATTGCCGTAAGAAGCTCCGGGATGTTCGAGGATTCTATCTCGCAGCCCTTTGCAGGGATTTTTGAAACCTACCTGCTCCCTAACAGCAATACTGATTTCGAGATCAGGATTCAGCAAACCTACGATGCGATTAAACTTGTGTTCGCATCAGTATATTCAAATATCGCAAAAGGTTATGTGGAAGCCATAAGCTATAAGCTTGAGGATGAAAAAATGGCCGTGGTCTTGCAGGAGGCAGTCGGCAATCAATTCGACAATTTGTATTATCCGCATATAAGCGGGGTTGCCCATTCATACAATTATTACCCTTTTGCCCACATGAAACCGGAGGAAGGTTTTGCCGTTGCTGCGGTAGGTTTGGGGAAATATGTCGTCGAGGGGCAAAAGGCGTTTCGGTTTTCGCCAAAGTATCCCGGCATTGAGATAAACTCGCCCAAAGACCAATTCAAAAACTCACAGGTTAAGTTTTATGCCATCGATCTGGCGCGCAAGAACATAAACCTCCTTGACGGGGAAATGGCCGGCTTGTCGTATAACGACATTTCCATAGCCGAAAAACAAGGAACCTTAAACCATTGCTCATCGGTTTATAATGCCGACAGCAATAGTATCTATCCTGGGCTTAAAAAGAGTGGCCCAAGAATAATCAATTTTGCCAATATACTGAAATACAACTATATACCATTGCACAAAACTCTCGACTTGGTGCTTAACCTCGGCCGGGACGCCATGGGCTCGGAAATAGAGATTGAGTATGCGGTGGATTTGAACAAGGACAGGGACGGCCGTGCGTCATTTTATATCCTCCAGATAAAACCACTTATCAATACCGTTAAGGAGTGCAATATTAAAATGTCGGAAACCAAGAGCGAGAGCAATATCCTGCTCACCAATAAAGGTATGGGAAACGGGTTGATAGATGATATCGACAACGTGGTCTTTGTCGATCCCGACAAGTTCGACAAATCCAAGACCGAAGAAATGGCTTTGGAGATAGAAGAGCTGAACGCATATATGAAATCGTTGAACAAACACTACGTATTAATAGGCCCCGGACGCTGGGGAACAAGGGATAAGTGGATTGGGATCCCAGTTAAATGGCATCAAATATCAAATGCAAGGGTCATCGTCGAAACCAGCCTGGTCAACTTCCCCCTCGATTCATCCTCCGGCTCGCACTTCTTCCACAACGTAACTAGTATGGACGTGGGTTATTTTACGGTTCAGAACGAGCTCAACAAAAGCTTTATAAAATACGATGTGCTAAAAGCACAAAACATCATACGCGAAGGCAGTTATTTCAAAATAGCCGAGTTTCAAAAGCCCCTTACCATTAAAATGGACGGAAAGAAGAGGATATATTTAATTCGCGACTAAAAAATTGATTTTTCGATTCTTAACGATACGTCAGCAAAGAGCTTATGTCCTCAACTTCCCCCCTTAATAATTATCCGGTTAGAACCAATATAAATTATGTTCTCAAACAACTGATTTAGTGGTGTTAGCGCTTTTTATCCGAAATCAGATAGTTTTAGAAACCTAATTTTATAATTTTGCTTTTTTTAAAAGAAGAAGTTCAAATATTAAACGAATTAATAATATGAGCAAAATACTGGAAAAGGAGTTTTTTTCGGAGAATGTCGCAAAGATAGACCTCTATGCTCCCGAGATAGCAAAATCCCGAAAACCCGGGCATTTCGTCATCATCAAAATAGGTGATAAAGGCGAAAGGGTGCCATTGACGATAGCATCATCCGATAATGAAAAAGGAACCATAACCCTGGTAGTCCAAAAAGTTGGCGTTACTTCGGCCAAGCTGCTTAAGCTGGAAGTCGGCGATGAAGTTACCGATGTTGTTGGCCCTCTTGGAAAAGCAACCCATATCGAAAAAGTCGGGACTGTTTTATGTGCCGGCGGTGGTGTTGGAGTTGCGCCTCTAATGCCGATAGTCGAAGGCTTTAAAAAAGCGGGCAACAGGGTAATTACCGTTCTTGCGGCAAGGACAAAGGAATTAGTTATTCTTGAAGAACAAATGCGCAGGTATTCGGATGAAGTGATTATTATGACCGATGACGGCACCTATGGCAGGCAAGGCCTTGTTACCCAAGGGATGGAAGAGGTTATTAAGCGCGAAAAAGTTGATATGTCCGTTATTATCGGCCCGGCCATCATGATGAAGTTTGGGGCCCTGACAACGAAAAAGTATAATATTAAGACTTATGTCAGCCTAAACACCATAATGGTTGACGGAACCGGCATGTGCGGCGCCTGCCGGGTAAGTGTTGGCGGC
Organism: Chlorobiota bacterium; assembly: GCA_013151215.1. Classification (GTDB taxonomy): domain Bacteria; phylum Bacteroidota; class Bacteroidia; order Bacteroidales; family F082; genus BM524. The sequence continues at coordinate 9,451 of JAADIS010000067.1, forward strand.
AAAACAAGATTTGTTTGTGTTGACGGCCCCGAATTCGATGCCCATCAAGTTGACTTCGAGCAAATGATGATGCGCATGGGTGCATATAAGGATCAGGAATATGCCGCTTATCAAAAGTATTTAGGAACCCTTGAAACTGTTGCTTAATGGAAAATATCATAGATTATTTAAAAGCGGAAAGAAGCCAGGAATGGCGCAACGAGATCAGGAAGTCGATGAAGACCAAGGAACGTACTTCCAAAGTGCGCGCCTCTATGCCCGAGGCCGACCCGGATGTTAGGAACAAGAGCAATGTGGAAGTAAACACCGGACTGGACAAGGACATAGCCATTTTAGAAGCCCAAAGGTGTATCGACTGTCCTACCCCAACATGTATAGATGGTTGCCCGGTAGGGATTTACATCCCTAAATTCATCAAGAAAATAGAAGTTGGCGATTTTCTCGCTGCCGCATCGGTTTTAAAAGAAACCAACGGACTGCCTGCCGTCTGTGGTCGTGTATGCCCACAGGAAAAACAATGCGAGGCCAGTTGCTTCTATACCCTAAAACTCAACAAGCCACCGGTGGCCATAGGTTACCTTGAGCGGTTTGCCGCTGATTATGAGCGTAATAGCGGAAAAGCGACAGTTCCTGAAGTTGCCGGGTCAAGTAAGGTAAAAGTTGCTGTCGTTGGCTCTGGCCCCGCAGGTTTGGCAGCCTCGGGCGATTTGGCAAAACTAGGTTACGACGTAACGGTTTTTGAGGCCCTCCATGAGATAGGCGGTGTGCTTAAATATGGAATCCCCGAATTCAGGCTTCCGAACGACATCGTTGATTTCGAGATCGAAAACCTCAGGAAGATGGGCGTTAAGTTCCGAAATAATTTCCTGGTTGGCAAAACGGCAAGTTTCGAGGATTTAAAAGCCGACGGCTTTGAAGCATTCTTCGTGGGCTCGGGAGCCGGTTTGCCTCGCTTCATGAACATCCCGGGCGAAAACTATAACGGTATCTTCTCGTCAAACGAATACCTCACAAGGGTTAACCTCATGAATGCTGCTAAGCCGGAGTTCGACACTCCTGTTATCAGCGGCAAAAACGTTGCTGTTATCGGTGGTGGCAACACTGCCATGGATTCGGTGAGAACGGCCAAAAGATTGGGCGCAAAGAGAGCAATGATAATTTATCGTCGCTCGGAGGAAGAGATGCCTGCCCGTATCGAAGAGGTCAAGCATGCTAAGGAAGAAGGAATCGAATTCATGAACCTGCACAATCCCCTTGAATACTATGCAGATGAAACAGGAAGGGTGAAAAGCGCGAAAATCCAGAAAATGAAACTCGGCGAACCTGATGCCTCAGGACGCCGACGCCCTATTCCCATAGAGGGTTCAGAGTTTGTTATCGATGTTGACACAGTAGTTGTAAGCGTAGGCGTTTCCCCCAACCCCATAGTCCCCGCAAGCCTTCCGAAACTGGAAATTACCGACTGGGGAACCATAGTCGTCGATAAGGATACTATGCAATCGTCAACTATGCCCGAGATATTTGCGGGAGGCGACATCGTAAGAGGTGGCGCCACTGTTATACTTGCCATGGGCGACGGACGCAAAGCCGCTGCCGGAATGCACAAGTATATCCAGGAGAAAACTAAAGCTAATTAATATTATTTCGAACATTAAAAAATAGAACCATGGCGGATCTTACAACAAAATATCTCGGTCTTACCCTTAGAAACCCACTTGTTGTGGCAAGTTCGGGGCTTACCGATTCGGTTGACAAAATTGTTGATTTAGAAAAAAACGGCGCAGCTGCCGTTGTTTTAAAATCATTGTTCGAGGAGCAAATAGCCCTCGAAGCCGATCATAAAATCAAACAAGCCGAGAAAAACGACCTTATTTATTCGGATTATTCCGAAACCCTCGACTATATCGACTCACATATCAAGGAAAAAGAGCTGTCGAATTATATCGACCTCATCAAACAAGCCAAAAGCAAAGTTGACATTCCGGTTATTGCCAGTATAAATGCAATAACAAATAGCGAATGGACAGGGTTTGCCAAACAGCTGCAAGATGCAGGCGCCGATGCGCTCGAGCTCAATATCTTTGTCATGCCGTTTAGCTTCGACAGGGAAAGCGGTGAAAACGAGAGTGTTTATTATTCGGTTCTGCGCAAGGTAAAAGAGGCTGTCGCAATACCGGTAGCAGTTAAAATAAGCCCATATTTCTCTAATCTGGGCAAAGTTATTTATAGCCTGGAAAACAACGGCGCCGACGCCATTGTCATGTTCAATAAATTTTCGAGCCCCGACATTGATATCGCAAGGCAGAAGCTGATTCATGCCGATGTGTTTAGCCAGCCGGGCGATATTTACAATTCGTTGCGTTGGGTTTCATTGGCTGCCAAGCGTTTGCAAATAGATATTGCCGCCACCACCGGCATACACGATGGCGAGGCCGTAATTAAGCAGCTCCTGGCGGGCGCAACTATAACGCAAATGGCTACGACCATATATAAGAACGGCCCAGAGGTACTGACCAAGATCCTTAATTTTATTCACGGTTGGATGGAAGAAAAGGCCTTTAACTATATCGATCAGTTCAGGGGCAAGCTTTCGATGTCGGCAGCGGAAAACCCCGAGGTTTACGAAAGAGTCCAGTTCATGAAGTATTTTAGCGAGATAAAATAAAAAACAAATTTTTGCTGATTGAGCCTGGCGGGAATCGCTTTTAGCGATTCCCGCCAGCGCCAGGCTTTTCCTTGTCTTAAAATATGGCATGCGGCTTTTAAAAAAACGGCTTTTTAATCGCTATTATTTCACAATGCCGGGTCAAAACACTTGAATATTTTTTTGAATTTCAATTTGATGAGGATATGGGCTCCCTACAGGCAGGTAAATCGTATGGCTTTTCCTGTACCGTGGAACTTATTAGTCCTCAATGTAATACAAACAGGAACGCTGGCATCAGGCCCATCGCCCCACTTGGCGCAACTAGTGCTTTAATAGCCGGTCCCGGATTTAACGATATTGTGAACGCTATTGGCGTTGAAGGATCGGCTACAACTTATGCCAAGGATTTAGGCAGGCTCAATGTGTATAAAACAGTTAAGCTTAGAGGTATTCTTAAGCCGGTAAAACATAAATTAAATGCACATGCCTGGCCGGCATTCTCCCTGTCGGCTAACTCAAATTTACCTGGTGAGTCCTTTGTTCATGAGTTTTTATACGCCTGTCAAATCGTAAACGATGTTCCTGTGGAAACTTTTTCGTGCCCTCCGCCGGATTGTTCGGGTTTCCCGGGAACAGTCCCAGTTTGGAATTTTAATACCAATAAAGGTGAATGTTGGCGCCCTGAAGGTTTGCGCTGGGATGAAATGAAAAACAAATGTGTAACTATTAAATAATCAATCAAACAATAAATAATCCACAAGGCCAATTCCTTTTTTGACCTGCTGTGTTGTTTTATTAAATTTAGATTAATGTTTCTTTACGCAACATAGTGGATAGTTATTACACAAAGAACCACGGAGAAGGCACAAAGTTTCTCAAAGAAAAACCTGCTTTGCTTTTCCATAATTGAAGAAGTTGACCTTTTAATAAATTAATAACATTATTGATGAAATGCTATTGTTGTTTTGGCGTTTAAAACTATATGCCATTGACAATATTGTTGAATATCTTGTTCTCAGTAGTACTGTTTCCGTCTTTTATGGCAGAAAAATCGCAGTTGCCAACTGCAGTTACGAATATTATTTTCCATTGGGAGGACGATTTCAGCAACAGTGAAAAAAAGAAAGTTAGGACATGGTTGAACGCAACAAGCAATGCCACATTCAAGTTGCTGGGAAACTATCCTTTCGAGTTGCACTTTCATTTATACCGTGCATCCAACGCTAACGAACCTGTACCTTGGGCGAACACTATACGCTCAGATAAACAAGGTGTTAACTTTTATATCAATCCTGATTTTTCTTTAGGGGATTTCCTGCACGATTGGACGGCCCCACACGAGATCAGCCATCTTGCAATACCTGCCGTAGGTCCGGAAAACTCATGGTTTTCTGAAGGTTTTGCCAGTTTCATGCAGGGTGAGATACTTGTGGAAATGAACGAGTTATCCCAAAAGGAAATTGATGATAAATATCAAGAGAAAAGAAATATGGCACAACTGTATTTCGAAAGCAAAAAACCTTTCACGAAAGTTGCTTCCCGTTTAAAGAGTGATCATCTTTATGCAGCGCTATACTGGGGCGGGGCGGGCTTTTTTGCGAAACTTGATGAGCACCTGCTGAAAACCAAGGGCATTAAGCTTGCGGACATGCTAAAGTCGTATCAAAACTGCTGCCGCCTCAGCGATAAGGATTTGGAGGATGTTGTTTCTTCGTTTGATAAAATCTCAGGTGA
>JAADIS010000040.1 GCA_013151215.1 Chlorobiota bacterium
CCGATGGCTCTTATGTAACCGGCGAGTTTGTGCAGGACTGGAATTATATTCGTAACCATCATGCTTACATTGTGCTGACCAAAGAGGATGGCATTGTTTTTAAAGTGCTGGAAAACAAGATAAAAGAAGGTGGAAAGATCAAACTATACTCTCTGAATCCACTGTATCTTCCTTACGAATTGCCCATTACCGAGATAAGGGAAATCTGGAAATTTGTCAATTATATCAGTTCCGAAGTCCCCGAAGCCAACAAGGAAAAAGACCGGCTGGCCGAAGAAGTGAAGCAACTGAAACAGCAGGTGCAGGCTATTCAGATGAAGCTGAATTTGTAATTAGTGCTTGAAAGAAAACACCAACTTCTACGTTGCGCTCGTTAGAAAAATACTCTCCTGGCTTTCCTTGTTGCCGGTACTGTTCTCTACCGCTTTCCCTTGTCGTAATGACATTTAGGGAAAACAAAATTTTATTTTTCTTCCCGAAAAAAAGACTGTGAATTTTTATCATGTACTTAGATATTTTTCATAACTTTGGACATTTAAAACCCATTGATATGTCAGGTCGCTATAAAATTTGGATGTAAAACATGGATATTTGTTGCATTAAAGGAATTTGTTGAATACATTGAATAAAAAAACCAAAAGAATTTTACGATGAAAAAATCAAAGAAATTATTTGTTTTATTCTTATTGACTTTGCCCATTCTCATTTATTTGGCTGTTGTTATAAACAATAGAAGGTCCGAGACAGATGTTTTTAATGGCGATAAAATTGTGAATACAAACAACCTTAACTCGCCAAACAATTTACTGGTTCAGGGGAGGAATATTTATGACAAATATTGTGTCGCCTGTCACGGAGTTGATGGAAAAGGAGATGGCCCGGAAGCATACAGGTTAAACACTAAGCCGACTGACTTTGCTTCAGGAAAGATTAAATTTAAATCGACTCCATATGGTGCTATGCCGGAGAAATCTGACATCATAGCTACCCTAAAACTTGGCGTACGAACTACGGCAATGCTTCCACAATGGCAATTAACCGGTCGGCAGATGAATGCAGTTGCTTCGTATGTAATATCACTTATGCCCAAAAACCAAAAAAAAGAGAAAGCAATTGAAATATCAGATGCCCCCGCAATGAGTGATACTTTATTGAGTACCGGGAAAAGTCTTTTCGAAATTAATTGTGCTTCATGTCATGGGAAAGATGCTGAAGGAAACGGACCACTCTCCAAAAAATTAACTGATTACAGGCAAAATCCAATCGTGCCACCCAACCTGACCCTCCGGCCACTAAAGCGGGCAAATACACAAAAGAGGATGTTTGTGATAATCTCTACCGGCGTTGAAGGGACGCCAATGCCACCGTTTCAATATTCGTTAAAACCTGAGCAGCGCTGGGCAATTGTTGGTTATGTAGAATCATTAAAAAGTCATTATCGATCTTCGAATAATCATGGAATGATGGGCAGAATGATGAAACATAGATTTGTAGGTGAAGAATCTAAAGGGATGAAAATTGATATGGCTGCAGCACGCGCCTGGATGATGAAAAGGTGATTCTTATTTTATCCTTCTGCTTTCATCTTGTCCTTTTCCGTAATAATCATGGGCGATTCTTTTGTCATTAATGTGAGGCCAACTACCAGCGGCATCAAAATACTGAAAAGAATCATCCAGTCGTTGAGGAATTTGTTGTTATGAATACTCATGCCGGCAACAAACAACAGTCCCGATATTTGTCCTATCCACAGCAGCAGCCCCTGCGAAATAGATTCGGGAGCCGGATAGCTTATTTCGGCAGCATACTGAAAACCAACCGGGCCGGCGCTCATAATAAAAAAGCCGAGAATAAATGCGGAAGCCAGTGCAATGTCGTAAACCACAGCCGGGTTATGGATAAAATATCCCGTCAGGCTCAGCCCAAGCACTCCGGGCAACGCTCCCACAGTACAAATCACCAGGAACCGCTTGCGCATTCTGTATTTGTCCGACAGGGCTGGAATAATGAGGGCACCGAAAATACCACCGATAAGCATCAGCCCGCCAATGAGCCCGTTAGAATCCTTAATGCCCAGGTTAGCAGAAATGGAATCGGTCATGGAGCTGATGGCATTGAAGATACCCAGTCCTACCAAAAATACTAAAATCATTAGTATCATATCACGCTGTTTCAGAATGTGCTTGAGGCCTTTGTAAAAACTTTGACGAACCAAATCGTCGGCAGCAGCAGGCGTGGGTGGCTTTTCTTTCAACAGTAAAAGTGTAACGACAGCAGCGCCAAAGGTAATCCAGCCGTAAGTCATGAGCATGTGTGGGAATCCGCTTCCATAGCCAGGCAAGCTGGGATTAGTGCCAATAAATGCCGGGGTTATCAGCATGGCAAATATGATTCCAAGGTACTGTGCCAGAATGGCCAGCCCTGCTGCCAGTCCCCGCTCGCGCAGTGGAAACCAGCGCACGGTTATGGCCGTCACGGCATTCAGCACAAACGGTTGTGCAATGGCCAGCCCTATCTGGGCTATAACTACAATCAGAAAACTATCGGCATAAAAACCTTTAAGCAGGCCTGAAACGGCAGCAATTATTGCGCCAAGGCCAATGGCTTTGCGAATACCGTACGTGTCAATGATATAAGAGGCCGGGAAACTCATTATGATATAGACCAGCATATAAACCATGGCCAGGAAATCGATGTTGAAAAAGGAATTGGGATTGAATTGCCCGTGATAAAAAACTTCGGCAGGCCGCTCTACAGCCGCATGGGTAAGCCATTGCAGCTGAATCACAATAGAAATCAACATGAAAACAATAAGGATGACCCAACGGTATCCATAAGCCTTATAAGTAGTCTTTGTCATGATGGAATATTTTATGTATAAAAACTAATTTGTCCTTTTAGGGCACACAAATCTAAAATACTTTTTTTGATTTGCAAGTTTCCGCTGTTTCCAGCCTGTATAAGAGATTGTCTGACAGGAAGGAAAAGGTTTTTCTAAACAATGGATAATTTGCTTTTCTGTTCTCACCTCACTGCCTATCACAATTTGTGATAAGTTCCTGCCACTCATTATCCTGTAAATTGAAACATAAGGCCATGAGGAAAATGATCAATGTGGCGGTTACTTCCCAATACAGAAAGTAATCCTATATTGTTTATCAATTACTTATGAAGATTAGGCAACAAATAGGAAACAAGTATTGTTTTATCATAGGAAAATGCAGAACAAGTAAGTGAAAATAAAAGGGACATACGGAGGCTTAATTGAACGCTTAGGCAACCAAAAAGTGAAGGGGATGAAACAGACAAAAGGAAACGGAATAAATGGCTTGTGCGATGGCATTGTGGGTTTATGCCGTAGTCTTTTGGCTGATTTCAGACCCGTAGCTTACATTTGCCTGAGCGTTCAATTAAACTAAGTTAGAACATGAATTGGAATTAAGCATTGGGGAATTTGGATATAGAAAAGGTTGTGTTGTATTATCCGGGTTTGTATGCGATACCAAAATCTTTTTTAGGGTGGGGGTGGTTTTTGGCTTCCCGGACGTGCTCATTCATAAACCTCAAAATTATTTATTAAATAAGTCCATAACTATTATTACACACTTAATAAGCAGAATGTCAATTAATACACCTAATTTAAAAACTAAATATATTAAAATGTCGCAATAGAAAATGATTATCAATAAATAATTGATAAAATTAGAAATTTGTTTTTTTGCTATTGCAAATTTAAAGTTCAATATATTATGATAAGAGAAGTAGTGATAGTATCAGCTGCCAGAACTCCTATAGGAAGTTTTGGCGGATCGCTGTCGAAATTATCGGCAGTAGAAATAGGAGTAATTGCCGCCAAGGAGGCTATTAAAAGGGCTGGAATTGAAGTTAGTGTCGTTGATGAAGTAATTGTAGGAAATATTCTTTCGGCGGGATTAGGACAAAATGTGGCACGTCAAATCGGTATTAATTCTGGAATTTCTGAAAATGTACCTGCCATGACAATTAATAAGCTTTGTGGTTCTGGCTTAAGAGCAGTTAGTCTGGCGGCTCAGATGATAATGTTAGGCGATGCAGATGTAGTAGTAGCAGGAGGAACGGAGAGTATGTCTAATGCTCCCTACCTGATACCTAAAGCACGTTTTGGATATAAAATGGGGAATGCCCAGATTATTGACAGCATGATTCATGATGGATTAACAGATGCATTTAGTGGTGTTCACATGGGAATTACTGCTGAAAATATTGCTGAACGTTGGGGCATTTCGCGCGAAGAACAGGATGAATTTGCCGTAAAAAGTCAAAACAAAACAGAGCAGGCAATTAAAGATGGAAAATTTAAAGATGAGATTATTCCGGTAGAAATTCCTAAGCGTAAAGGAGATCCCTTAATTATTGACACTGATGAGTTTCCCAAGTCAGGTGTTACTATAGAGAAACTAAGCAAATTAAGACCTGCTTTTAAGAAAGACGGTACTGTTACCGCAGCATCTTCTTCAGGTATTAATGATGGTGCATCAATGCTTATAGTCATGTCTGCAAAAAAAGCTAAAGAGCTTAATGTGAAGCCTTTGGTCAAAATTATCTCTTATGCAAGTGCTGCAGTTGACCCACAAATTATGGGTTATGGATCTGTTCCTGCTACTAAAAAAGCACTGAAAAAAATTAATATGTCGATTGATGAAATTGATTTGATTGAAGCAAATGAAGCTTTTGCCGCTCAATCTATTGCAGTAGCCCGCGATTTAAAATTTGATATTGATAAAGTTAATGTAAATGGTGGAGCCATTGCGTTAGGCCACCCTATCGGTGCTTCGGGCGCAAGAATATTAACCAGCCTTATTTATGAAATGAAAAAACGTAAATCGTCTAAAGGACTGGCAACATTATGTATTGGAGGTGGACAAGGTACATCAGTTATTGTAGAAAACATTTAAAATAATATTAGATATGAAAAGATTAGAAAATAAAGTTGCTGTTATTACAGGTGCAGCTGATGGTATTGGTAAAGCGGGTGCAGAGCTTTTAGCTAAAAACGGAGCTCAAATCATTATCTGGGATTTAAATGATGAGAAGGGTAATGAAACTGCGGCAAAGATTAATAAAGAGGGCGGTAAAGCTCTGTTTATGAAAGTAAATACTGCCGCTTTTGACCAGGTAGAGAATGCTGTTGCAGAAGTAATTAATACTTATAATCAAATAGATATTCTGATAAATAATGCGGGGATTACCCGCGATGCTACGCTATTAAAAATGACTCGCGAACAGTGGGATCAGGTAATTGATGTAAACTTAACCGGAGTTTTTAATTGTACAAAATGCGTTGCTCCCCACATGGTAGCAAACAAATCTGGAAAAATCATTAATACATCTTCGGTTGTAGCTCTTTACGGAAACTTTGGCCAAACAAACTACGTTGCAGCCAAAGCCGGATTAATTGGAATGACCAAAACATGGGCGCGGGAACTGGGTAGAAAAGGCGTAAATGTTAATGCTGTTGCACCAGGCTTTATTGCTACCGGAATGGTAATGAAAATGCCAGAGAATGTACTCGATGCAATGAAGTCAAAAGTGCCTGTGCAGAGATTAGGTAAACCAGAAGATATTGCGAATGCCTACTTGTTTTTATCATCCAATGAATCGTCCTATGTTAATGGTGCTGTAATTAGTGTTGACGGCGGTATGACTGTTTAGTATGTTAAAGATGATTGGCAAGGTTTACCTTAGCCAATTATTTGTTTTAATAAGTTCACTAACAATTTCTTTTTAATGGCTACTTCTCTACAAGTTATTGGAACATGGATACTAATAGCAATTTATGCTACCTTAGTTTTATATTTTGTTATTAAGGGAGCTGTGTCAACTAAAAACATTTCCGACTATGCTGTTGGAAACGTGAGTTTTTCTCCTATTGCAATTGGTCTGTCTCTTGCAGCATCTATGACCAGTGCCGCCACATTTGTTATAAATCCCGGATTAATAGCCATTTATGGCGTTTCAGGCGTTTTATCATTTGGTATATTTTTTCCGCTAGCGTCAATGGGTTCACTTATTGCTCTTTCCAAAGCTTTTCGTAAATATGGCCAATCGGTTAATGCACTTACTCTTGCACAATGGATAGGGATCAGATATAAGAGTAAAGCTTATGCCTTGTTTATGGCTTTTTTGTCCTTATTATTGATCACTTTTATTGTGTTGATTTTAGTAGCATTAACTAAGGTTTTATCTAAATCATTAAATGTTGATGAATTATATGTTTTAACAGGTATCATTATTTTTGTATTTGGATACATGATGTTTGGAGGAGCAAACTCCATGGTTTATACCAATACCATTCAGGCAATTATAATGATTGTGGTTACCGTTATTCTGTTGGGGTCGGGATATGAACATTTCAAAGGGGGAATAGATGCTTTTATTTCCAAACTCAGTAATATTGATCCTAATCTTGGGAAATTAACAAATCCCCAAAGCCTTTTGTTTCGAGATTATTATGAAATAATATTTGCGCAAATTGTCGTGGGAATTGCCGTGGTATGCCAGCCACATATCATTACGAAATCTTTATTACTTAAAAATGAAAAGGACGTAAACAAATTTTTGTTTACAGCTACCGCAGTGCAAATGCTATTTTATTCTGTAATAATTGTCGGCCTTTATGCTCGTCTTACTTTCCCTGATCTATCTGTTGAAGGTGTTCCTCTGAAAACCGATGGTATTGTTCCTGCTTATGTTCTTTATATGTTTTCCAAGGGTTTGTTTTCCGTAATTATCGGATTAATTGTTGTTTTGGGATTGATTTCAGCTGGAATGTCAACTCTGGAAGGTCTTATCCAATCTGTTTCAACTACAATTACAACTGATATTATCAAAGTGTTGTTTGGTAAAAACATAAAAGAGCATAGCTACATATATATTAACAGGTTAGTAATTGTTTTGTTAGCAGTTGCATCGTTTTTTATAGCTTATGATCAGTTAATTAACCCAAAGCTCAGTGTTGCTATTTTAGCACAAAACGGGGTATATGCCTATTTTTCTGTTGCTTTTATTCCTATTCTCTTAGGAATATTTTTTAAAACTTCTAAATTGACAGCACCTTTGGTTGCTTCAATTACTGCATTTATTACCCATTTTGGTGTATATTATTTGCTTCCTGTATTGGTGTCAAAATATGATTTGAATTTGGGATTTTTTACAAAATATCTTGAGGGAGATATACGAAATCCGGCCATTGCTTCCTCCACGGCCATCGTTTTTTCTGCAATTGTAGGATTGAGCATTACGTATTATCAAAACAAAAAAGAACGTAAAATGATCTTAGTATGAAAAATTACAAAGAGTTATATAAGAAAAAATTAATCAGCATTGAAGAAGCGGTTAATTTGATTAGATCCGATTCTGATGTTATTGTAGCACAATGTGCTTCCGAGCCCCAGGGATGTATGGGTAAATTTCATCTTGTAAAAGATAAAGTGGAAAATGTAAAGGTGTTTTCTGTTTTAACTTTAAAGCCCTACAAGTTCTATATGAAGCCGGAAATGAAAGGCCATTTTGAACTCTGTAGTTGGTTTCATGCTCCCGGTTCGCGCGAAGCGTTAAAGAAAAATATCGGCACAGTAACTTATGTTCCTAATATGCTCCATCGGGCAGGATTAGACCGGATTCATGTAAGAAAACCTCATATTTTCTTCGGAACTTGTACTCTACCCGATGACAAGGGTTTTGTATCGCTTTCGCTCGGCATCACCTATGAAAAAGATGTTATGGAGGCGGCAGATATTGTTGTTCTTGAGGTTAACGACCAGCTTCCTCGTACATTAGGCGATTGTCATGTGCATATTAACGACGTGGATTATTTCGTGGAATATTCGCAACAACCGCCAAGTCTTCCTTCGGTTGAACCGGACGAGACTGCCAAAAAGATAGGTGAAAATATTGCTCAGCTTGTTGAAGATGGTTCAACCATTCAGTTAGGAATTGGTGAAATACCTAATGCTGCTGCTTTATCTTTAAAAGGTAAAAAAGATTTAGGAGTACATACAGAAATGATGGTGGATAGTATGATGGAACTTTATGAGGCAGGTGTGATAACCAATAAAAAGAAAACTTACTATAAAGACAAGTTTGTTTGCACTTTTGCTATGGGTTCGCCAAAATTGTACCAGTGGCTTGACAATAATCCTTCGGTAGAATTTATACGGGGAAAATATGCCAACGATCCCGCATTAGTTAAACTCAATTCAAAGATGGTATCTATTAATACTTGCATGATGGTTGACCTTACAGGGCAAATTGCAAGCGAGTCTATAGGTACACAGCAGTATTCCGGAACGGGTGGGCAATCGGATACAGCGGTTGGTGCAGTGGAAGGAACTGATGGAAAAGGTAAGGCAATTATTGCTTGCAGAGCCACAGCTAAGGGAGGAACTATTTCAACCATTGTAACCACCCTGCCAGTAGGAACTGCCGTTACCCTGCATCGGTCAAATGTTGACTATGTTGTTACAGAATTCGGAATTGCCTCATTAAGGGGAAGAACCATACATGAAAGGGCATTAGGTCTTATAAAAATTGCACATCCTGATTTTAGAGAAGAACTTACAAAACAAGCTAAAGAAATTGGGTTTATTATTTAGTAAATTATATAGAAATGAATAAAGTCAAGATAATTGGAACAGGAATGTATGTTCCAGGTGAAGCCATCGATAATGAAGAACTAAAAAAAATCGCTAATATAGATTTCGATGCGGCGAAAATAGAATCAAAACTCGGTATTAAGCAGCGACATATAGCCAAATTAAGAGGCCTTAATGAAACTACCGCTGATTTTTCGGTGAAAGCGGCGCAAAATGCCATTGAAAATGCCAATATTAGGGCCGATGATATTGGCCTGATAATTGTCGGAACCGACACGCCGGAGTTTATTACTCCTGCCACCTCAATAATAGTGCAAGGCAGATTACAAAAAGCCGAGAAATGGACAAGTACTTTTGATGTTTCTGCTTCCTGTGCCAGTTTTACTATTGCGTTTGACAATGCCGTTAGGATAATGAAAACGGATAGCAGCATTAAGCATGCGTTGGTTATTGGGGTTTATAATATGCCGGCATTTATAAAAGAGGATGATACCTTTGCCTATCCTATTTTTGCTGATGGGGCCGGTGCCATTATTATTGAGAATAATATAAATGACGATTCCGATTATATTGACAGTCAATTATTAACTGATGGAACACAATGGGACTATATTGGTGTATATTCGGGAGGAACTAAGAATCCTGTAACAAAAGAAAGGATAGACGCCAAAGAATATGGATTAATGAGTCTGAAACCATTACCGGGCGATAGAAATGTGAGGTTATGGCCAATGGTTGTCAACAAATTGTTGGAAAAATCTAAGCTTGATTTACAGGAAATAGATCATTTTATTTTTACCCAAATTAATAAATCAGTAATCCTTAAGGTGATGGATGAATTAGGATTGCCTTATGAGAAAACGACATGTATTATGGATAAATATGGATATACCGGCTCGGGATGTGTGCCTATTGCATTTCATTCGGCCATACAAGAGAAGAGTATAAAAAGAGGAGATAAAATAATGTTTGTTGCTTCGGGAGCTGGTTTAGCAGTAGGAAGTAATGTATTTACCTATTAATTAAAAAAAATGACAAAACCCAGAATCGGAATTTTAGGAACCGGAATTTATATTCCTGAAAACGGAATAACAGCAAAAGATATTGCTGAACAAACAAATGGAATATGGACAGAAGACGCCATAATAGAGAAATTAGGCATCGTTAATAAATCTATTCCCGGCAAGAATGATGGAACGCAAGAAATGGGTGTAAAAGCTGGATTAGATGCTATCAAAAACACCGGAATTGATCCTAAATCTATCGATTTGGTCATAAGTATGGGGGAAGAATGGAAAGAATATCCGTTAACCACTTCGGCAATTTATATACAGGAGAAGATTGGTGCTACCAATGCGTGGGCTATTGATTTTCAGCAAAGATGCGGTACCACTATTTCGGCCATGAAAATTGCCAAAGACATGATAATAGCAGATGATGACTTGAATATGGTAATGATTGTTGGTGGCTATAGAAATGGCGATTTTATTGATTATGCAGACCCAAAAGTGTCATTTATGTTTAATCTTGGGGCTGGAGCCGGTGCTATTATTCTTAAAAAAAATCATGACAAAAACGAACTTTTAGGTAGCCATATAATGACTGACGGAACTCTAGCAAGAGATGTAGGAGTTGAATATGGTGGTACTGTTAATCCGATTAATTGCGATAATTATCAGGAGGCTCAAAAATCCTTGCGTGTCTTCGATGAAAAACACATGAAAGATCGTTTAAACGAAGTTTCTATGAATAACTGGCTTTATTGTATTGATAAAGCATTTGAGAAATCAAAAATTGAAAAATCGGAATTGGGTTACTTAGCTACATTACACTTCAAAAAATCAATGCATGATTATTTAATTGAGCTGCTTGGGATTAGCCAGGGACAATCCATTTACCTATCAAATTATGGACATATCGGGCAGGTTGATCAAATTTTGTCTTTACATTTGGCGCAACAACAAGGTAAACTAAAAGAAGGAACCATAATATCAATGATTGCTGCCGGAATTGGTTATACATGGAGTGCTAACGTAATTCGATGGGGGAAAATTAATTAAACCATTATCCTATGAATAAGAAACAAATAGAACTGAGCAATGGTGAACAATACTTCTACCTTGATGAAGGGAATAATGAAAGCGTTTTGGTTTTGCTTCACGGTAATATGAGCAGCAGCATCCATTTTTTACCGATTATAGAAAGTTTACAAAATGATTTTAGGATAATTGCACCCGACATGCGAGGTTTTGGCGATTCATCTTACAATAATCATATCAATTCAATAGAAGATTTTGGACTTGATGTTTTTTTGCTACTTGACGCTTTAAACATTAAAAAATATAATTTATTGGGATGGAGTACAGGAGGAGCGATTGCCTTAAAAATGGCAGCAATTAGACCGGAAGCTGTTAAGAAATTAATTTTATTAGAATCAGCATCTTACAGAGGTTATCCTATATTTAAAAAAGATGAAAAAGGGAATTCTATTATTGGAACGCATTACGATAATAAAGAAGATATGGCACAAGATACTGTACAGGTTTCACCCTTTGATAATGCATTTAAAAATAATGATGTTGCAACAATTGCTGCTGTCTGGGATCAATTAATTTATCCTGTAAATAAACCACTTAAGGAAGATGGCAATTTATTTTTAAGCGAATCCATGAAACAGCGCAATCTTGTTGATGTTGATTGGGCGCTAACAACATTCAATATGTCGGACTCGAGCAATGGCGTATCAAAAGGAGATGGAACAATAAAAAATGTTCAATGCCCAGTATTATCATTATGGAGTGAAAAAGATTTGGTTGTTCCTGAATATATGATTGATGAGACAGTTGAGTCATTAAACAATGCTAAAAAAGTCGTACTGAAGAATGCCGGACACAATCCATTGGTCGACTGTCCCGAAAAAGTCATAATTTATATAAAAGAATTTGCGATTTAATGAAGTCTTTACTATTAAAAACATTTTTTAATAAAAAAGTCGCAGACTATCATGTGCTAATCAATATGTTGTAAATCAGTATTAAAAGTTATTTTAGCTTAAATATTATGCAATTAGTCCTAAGGGTATAATAAACAATTCGGAAAGTGTAGTTCTCTAATGACTATATTATTGCATTAATTAATACTTATATATAATTAAGATAATGGTAGAAAAAACTCTTATTTGAAACTTGGGGTTACCGAAGATATAGCAAATGCTTATTTATTTCTGGCGAGTGATGAAGCCAGTTTCATAAATGGGTCGGTTCTTTCCGTTGGTGGAGGTATGATATCTTGACCTTCATTAAATCTTGTATCATATAAATTTAAATTTTAACTAAAAATTAAAAGGAGATAAACGATGAAACAAAAAATGACTTATTTATTTATTTTCTGTCTTGCTCTCATTTCCTCAGCTTATGGACAACAAGGGAGTTTTTTTTGTTTAATATTTTTTATTACATTTAACACATAATTGGCATTAAATGACG
>JAADIS010000050.1 GCA_013151215.1 Chlorobiota bacterium
AATAGTTTGTTGGCACAAGTAATTTACCTGATTTAAAGAGAGTTCACCATAGTTAATTGAATTTACTTATAAAAAAACCCGAACACCTATGGCCCGATAGTATTGTTCCTGTTGTAAATTCCATCTAAATCTCCATTAGTATTTTTTAAGTGTGTTGCTTGCGCGTAAATCCGCTTTGGGTCGAAAGCAGATGTCTCAAATAGACATCTATGAAGAACTATTAAAACTAAAGGAAATTATAGAGACACAAATTTTGTACCATGTTACTTTATGGTCAATAGTGTTTCATTTTATGCAGGTCGCCCCGAAACAACACCTTCTGTCATTTTTTACGGAACCCCTTATTGGGTAGTGTTTTTAGAAATGTCTGACTGGGTCCATACTTTCATGTAAAACATCAAGAATTTCAATGTCTTCATTGATATTTATTCGATAATAAATATTATGTCTGCCTTCTGGATAAGATAAATAGCCTAGTTTAATGTCATCACGATTTTTTCCGAGTTCTTTATTTTCTGTCAGCCATCTCATTTTGGCTCGTATATTTGATAAATAGTGTTTGCTTTGTTTTTCTCCCCATCGTTTGGTTGTATATTCTCGTATGCCGATAATGTCTTTTTTTGCTTTTGGTGACAGAATGTAATGACTCATTATTTACTTTCTTCATCCAGTAACTCTGCAAAGAAGGCTTCCCCGTCGATACCTTCCCCCCTATCTAGTTGTATCTCGGTTTCTGCAAGATGTGCTCTAAGTGTTTCCAACTTGTTTTCATGGTCTTCGAGCAACCGCATGCCAGCACGGACAGCTTCGCTTTTAGATTCAAACCGCCCCTCTTTGATTTTTGCTGCAATAAATCCTTCAAAGTGTTTGCCGAGCGTCACGCTTGTGTTTTTGTGCATAATTTGGCCTCAGTGTATTGTTTAAATCACTAATATTAATATTTAATACTATATCGACTGTTGCTGCAATTATTAAATTCATTATTGGGGTCATGCCATAGAACGGAAAAAATCGTACGATAAGGATTTATAAAAAACTGCATAATGTTGATTTTATGTGATTATTAGTTTCACGAACGATCGTTTGTCAAAGGAATGAAGCAACAATCTCAGGAATCGTAGCCAATCGAGTAATTAATAAATATCGAACAAGGTGGCGGTTTACGTACCTTTATGGAATTTGATCCTATTGAATAAAAGTTTCTGTGTTTAGTGACAGGCTTTCTTGATGTCTTTTAATAACAGAAACAGATGCAATAGATCGGTGGAGCTGGGTTCAAAATCAAATTGTTCATACCAGGATTTTGTCTTATTATCCTTGGCATGTACTAGCAGTGCGCGAATACCTGCGATATCGGCTGCTTGTGCCGTGCGCAAAAGAGCATCTTTTAAAAGTCCTTTTCCAACGCCTTTCTTCTGCCAATTAACATCAATGGCTAACCGTGCAAGCAACATAACTGGGATAGGATGTTTTTCCAGTCCCTTTGTTATACGCTTAGGGGAGGCGGCATGAACGACGGAACCCACAGCTAAACTGTAATAGCCAATCACGGTTTTATCCTCCGTGCAGGCGATATAAGTCATGGCACTATTCGCTGATTGGTTTTGCAGAGCGTAAGTATGTAGATATTTATTTAGCGCGATTATTCCGCAATCAAAGGGTTCAACATGGTGTGAAATAGATAGTTTTTCAATTCGTAGTTTACAAGGTGGAGGCATCAATCAAAAACACTAGGTTGATTGAGTAATTTTTTTAAACGTGGCTTGTTTTGTGGGTCTCTGTTCAGAGCCTCTTGAAATTCTTTCCATTTTTCGTCATCTAGTGTAAACAGATTTCGGTTGGCTAATTTTTCCTCAGCCGCGATCAACCCAGATTCGAGTAAAAACTCACTGACATTTTTATGGGTCGCCTCGGCGGCTTGCTGTAGAAGTGCTTTCACTTGCTCTCGCTGGTGCGAATGTCGATACGGGCCGATTTTGCCATAGATTATCTCCTCTTCATCGAATAGCCTAATATACGTACATCGTCCGGACAAGTGAAAAATTAAATTTTTTAGGGAAATTTCATCTACTCGTCAACAATTCCGCAATAGTTGCTAAGTGGAAATGTGCTAATAACGCATTGATAAAAAAATAAAAACACCCGTTTTCCCCCTTGTTTTTTGCTCGGCCTTCCGTTATCGTCGTCAACTCATGACTTTTAAATGATGAAAACTTGACAACCTGAACCCGATGAACAATCCATCCTCACAAGCACAAAATCACCCCAAAGAAGGGTCGACCATTAAAGTCAAACCGATCCGCGATCTCAAAGCCATCCAGCGGATTAAAAAAATACTCGTGGATAAGCCACGGGATGTATGTTTATTCACCCTGGGCATTAACACCGCTTACCGAGCGAATGAGTTGCTCTCCATAAAGGTGCGGGACGTTGCCCATTTACAAGTTGGCGATGGCTTGGAAATCAAACAATCGAAGGTGGACAAATATCGAAAGGTGACATTGAATCAAAAGGTCATTGAGGCCATCACCGCTCTACTTGTTTCCCATGACTATCAAGCCGAGGATCATTTGTTCTATTCTCAGCGGGCACAGGTATTGACGGTCGAGACGGTCAACCACCTGGTGAAGCAATGGTGCAAGGATGTCGGGCTGAAAGGTAATTACGGCAGCCTTCGGCCATGCCACCCAAAGGCAAACCCTCGATTATCTCGGTATCCAGGCGCAGGAAATACAGGATCTTATTGTTACCGGCGATGGTGGCGGCTTTCCAGCGTACAATTTGTTCAGCATACCGCCCTTTTCGGCGACAATACTCTGATAACTCATGCTCATTCAAGGCGGCTGTCTCAAATGATGACGGCTAATTTGTTTTCCCCATTCCAGCTTTCTGGGGTTGATGAATCGGCAGGCACGGCTTTCCCTTCTTCTTGATATTGATTTCGCCAATGATACAAGGTGGCTTCAGAAATACCGGTTTCCCGGCTCACTTTAGCAACGGACCTCGCATTAGGTGGCATCATTTTGCAGACAGTTTGTTCTTTAAACTCTTGGGGGTAACTTGCCATTGATTATTCACTTTCTGCCCTCTAAAAAATTATTTTTTTGAAAAAAACAGCGGACATCTATCCTGACACAGGGGGTGCTAATTGCCAAGTCAGTTGTCCGTCAATGGTGATAATCGCTTTTTCAAGCAACCAGCGGTAGGCATCTTCCGCGTCATTTTCAAACCAAGCCCGCGCCGAACCTAACCGAAACGTGTAACCCCAGGCATCCAGGCATCCATTTCCTGACACAATTCATGAGTACCGGCGTCGCTTAAAAATTCAGCGATCAAGATTTGCAAATAACAAACCGCATCTTCTTCTGCATAGTCACCCCCCGCATTGGTATGCAAAGCTTGGCGCCGCTTCTCATCCATACAAATATAATGACAAGCTTCGTGTAATATCGAATGCAACGGGGTCTCAGCACCAACAAACAACTGGTTATTAATAAGGCCAGCCTCGGGTGCCCCCCAAAAGCTCCCCGGAATGGGATGATCACTCTCAACTTTGAGCAATTCCAGACCAAATCGGCCCAGTAACTCAGCCAACGGAGCCTGATCAATGGTACGCATTGT
>JAADIS010000127.1 GCA_013151215.1 Chlorobiota bacterium
ATACAATATAATCAGTTGTGTCAAAACAAACACTAAGGTTTTTTTCCTTATAGTCAGAAAAGTATAAAAAAGCAAAAAGCGAATCGGACAGTATAATATTTCCTTGCAATTTTTCGCAAAGTGCCCGGTTATAAACATCACGGCAAGATTGCTTGGCTTCGATCATAAATAATGTGTCGTAATACTTTGAGGCTTTATTTATGTCATTATTGCATATTGCAATTTCTGCAAGATTTGAATAATGGCTAATCTTAATAAAAGTATTGTTAAAATTTATTTCCTGAGCTTTAACACATATTGAAAACATTGCGATTGTTGTAATTACTAATAATACTATTCGTTTCATCTAATTATATTGTATATTTATGATTGTAAAATACTGATAACAAAACAGAAAGAAAACTAATAGTTTTCTTTCTGTTTTAACTAACTTTAATGTTAATTTGGTGCAGGTTCACAATCTCCTTGCTCATTTAGTGTGCAGCAATCATGTCCTACTAAAATCTGATTTGGTGGATTTCCTTCATCTGAATTGCACCAAACATTTCCTCCTCCAACAAGAATGCCGCCAGTAACTTCAGTACCTCCTGTTATTTTTTTTAAGGAATTGTCATTTAATTTATACTCTTTAAGAGTATCACATTGTTTATTTAAATCAAAATTCATTTTCTTACAATTTATTGTTTCTGAAATACATGTTTTTATGTCCCTTTTTAAATACACCAAACATATATTGTAACATTCCCGTTTTTTATATTTTTGGTTGTTTGCCGTTCCGGCAGGGATATGGGAATAAAGTGTGTAACCGCGAACGGCATGTCTCAATCGAACTTATTCTTCCCTATAAAAAATATATGTTTATTGCCACAAGAGGGCAAATATTTATATAACGCAATTTCATTTGTTGTGCTGTTGGAAAACTTAAACTTAGAAACTGTATGTTGTATTGGCGGAACATAAAAGCAAAGGATCAGATGAACGTAATAATAGATAAGGCCAATGAGGTTGCGACAGAATAATATATATGGGGGGAGGTATCTACTTGTATTACAGCACGATGAGCGGACTGTTCATGAAAACCATTTTGTATTTTTGGGCCAGAATACATATTTTTAGTTCGTTTGAATGCCTTTGTTTAAATATGAATAGCGTAAAAGTAGCTAATTATTTAGTACAAACGCAGTTTGCTGTGAGATATTTTACAGCCGATGAGGATAATGGCTTTCGGCAGGGCAGGGCGTATGTTTTTCCGTAATTTATCTTTTATGTTGCTTCATAAATAATATCAAGACTTCATATTACTGCTAGTTTTAAGGTCTCATTTTCCAGAAAATATGTTGCGTTTAGCATAAATGGTTTTATAAAAGTTTTTGTATTAAGATAAAAGATGCCTTTTTATAACATCTTGTAGGGGTTGAAAGCAGAATACTAATTAACATTTGTTTTTTTTAATCAGCAAACAAAACCGTATAAATACTTTGCCCTTATGCGTGATACTAATTACCGAACAAACAAATCCAGATCCCAAATCCCCGCACTCTATCATTTAACCTTTAAGTCCAGAAGTTTTTGATTTTCTATATAAGCCTCGAAATGATCATTTATTTTAATTGGGCCGACACCGGCCGGAGTACCTGTAAAAATCAAATCTCCTAGTTTTAGGGTTACGAATTGGGAAACATAGGAAATAATGTAGTCGAAACTAAAGATCATATCGCAGGAATTCCCTCTTTGCACTTCTTCGCCATTAATCTTCAATGAGAAATTTATATGATTAATATCCTCAATTTCAGAGATTTCAATAAATTCCCCGAGCGGGGCAGAATTATCAAAAGCCTTGGCTATTTCCCAAGGCAGTCCTTTTTTCTTGCACTCGCTTTGCAAATCGCGGGCCGTCAAATCCAGGCCCACACTAATTTGGTCGTAATATTTATGTGCAAAGCGTTCTTCTATATGACGTCCGTTCTTGCAAATCTTCAGGACCAGCTCAGTTTCATATTGGATATCTGCGCTAAAGCCCGGATAAAAAAAAGGATTATGCTTTTGGATGAGGGCAGTGTCCGGTTTCATAAAAAAAACAGGCTTCGACGGGACAGGGTTTTTCAATTCCCTGGCATGATCGACATAATTTCTTCCAATACAAACAATTTTCATCTTAGCTCAAGTTTAAAATTATAACTAACCCATTCTCAGTTTAATACGGGTCATGATCTTTTTTGTGTAAAGTGGGAAATCAGCCTTCATCATCCACGAATAATAGGAAGGCTCGTTCAAGAATACTTCTTTAACTGTCTTGCCTTTATGCTTACCGAAGTTTATCACCTCTTCCCCGTCTTCATTAAAGATTATCTGTCCCATGAGGTCGGCATTTTTATGGTGTGATGAGAATTCTGCCAGGGCAGCAACATCATTTACAACAGGTTTCGACACTTTCCCGCTCTTGTCGGTAAAGTCAACGTCTTTATATTTATCCAGCTGTGCTAACAAAACCTCATAAGTCGCCATTACGTCGGCTTCAGCCGAATGTGCATTTTCCAGTTCCTTACCAAGAAAAAACCTGACGGCGGCACTCAATGTCCTTTGCTCCATTTTCATGAAGATATTCTGGACATCAACAAGTTTTCTGTTCGATATCTCAAAATCCACATCGGCACGCAGAAACTCCTCAACCAACATGGGAATATCGAACTTCAAGGAGTTGTAGCCTGCTAAATCACAATTTGTCAGAAACTTATCAATCTCTTTGGCAACTTGCTTAAATGTAGGTTTATCCTTGATATCATCATAGTAAAAACCATGCACCGAGGAAGCCTCGGCGGAAATGGGGTATTCAGGATTTAAGACCCATGTTTTTGATGTGGTCGCATTATTAGTATCTATTCTCAGGATGTTCAGTTCAATTATCCTGTCTTTTGCCACGCTCAATCCCGTGCTTTCGATATCGAAAACGGCCAGAGGCTTTTTAAGGTTTAGTTCCATATTTTTATATAACAGTGTTTATGTCGAAATTTTCCAATAATTGTTTTACCCTCCTGAGGAACATTCCCCCGAGGGCACCATCAACAATACGATGGTCATAAGCCATGGAGAGTATCATTATATGCCGGATGCCAATCATATCGCCGCTGGCGGTTTCTATAACCACAGGCTTTTTCCTTATCGCCCCAACGCCGAGGATAGCAACCTGCGGCTGATTGATTATAGGTGTCCCGCTCAAGCTGTCGAAGGAGCCAAAATTAGTGAGCGTAAAGGTACCACCCTGAATATCCGTAGGTTGTAATTTATTTTCACGTGCCCTGGAGGCTAAATCATTAACTGTTTTTGCCGTACCGAGTATATTTTTCTGATCGGCATCCTTTATTACGGGAACAATTAGGTTTCCATTGGGAAGAGCTGCCGCCATCCCGATATTTATTCGTTTCCTAAGAATTATTTTATACCCATCGAGGGAGGCGTTAACCTGTGGATACTCCATAAGAGCCTGAGCCACAGCATTGATAAACACTGGAGTAAAAGTTATTTTCTCACCTTCGCGCTTTAAGACTTCATCTTTGATTTTATTGCGCCAGTTTACAACATTGGTTACGTCCACATCGATAAAGGAAGTAACGTGAGGCGATACGTGGGCCGACATTACCATGTGGTCGGCAATCATGCGGCGCATCCTGTCCATCTCAAGCACCTGGTCGCCTTCCGAAATACTGATTGTGGGAGGCTGAATGCCTGCAAAGGTTTTATTCTTCGGCTCATCAGACGAAATAGATGGCTGACGGTTCCTGTTTTCGAGATAGGCAAGGACATCCTGTTTTACAAGGCGGTTATCTTTTCCGCTGCCTTTTATCTGTTCCAGTTCAGCAAGGCTAACACCTTCTGCCTTGGCAATGCTTTTCACCAAAGGCGACAAAAAACGGCTTGAGGATTTAAGGCTTACGTGATCCGGCTCCTTATTTGAAGCTATTTCCAGCCTTTCGGTTCCTAAGGTTTTCTTTATATGTTTTTTTGGCGTTTCACTTTCAACACTTGCGGCAAAAGAGCTATCTGCATCTGTTTCAATAATAGCGATGGCATCGCCAACAGCGGCAACCTCGCCTTCGCCGAACAATAATTTAACCAGCACACCGTCAACAGGGCTGGGTATTTCAGAGTCAACTTTATCAGTTGCCACCTCAACAACGGCATCATCCTCGTTAACATCGTCGCCAACTTCCTTGAGCCATTTATTAATAGTGGCTTCTATAATACCTTCCCCCATTTTCGGGAGAATAAGTTCATGTCTTGCCATTTATATTTATTTTGATAAAGTGCAAAATTACTTTTTATTTTGTATTGAGAAGTGCATTTAATTTTTACTTTTGTTAAACACTTATCGAAACACTAAGCGAAAAAAAAGATGGACAGCATCAGCAATAGGAATCATGTTTACTCCAGGGTAATCAAGAATGATAACAGGACATATTTTCTCGATGTAAGATTAACCAAGCGCGGGCAGCAATACATAACAATAACGGAAAGCAAGAAAAAGTTCGATCAAAGCAACGGTAAGATGTATTATGAAAAACATAAGGTTTTTTTGTATGACGAAGATTTTGAGGATTTTCAGGAAGCCCTAAGAGATGTTGCTTCCTTTGCTGCGGAGAACAACAAGAAGTATTTTAGCAAAAAGCCCAAGAACAAAATCCTGCCAGGGGAAGAATCGGCCTCACTGGGCCTTAACTTTGAGGACTTGGGCAAAGAATAGCGACAAACAGGGCAACTTTCGGAATTCTGAAAAGCCCCGCAGTCCGGAAAATTATTAAAACCCCGGCTTGTGCCAAGCGTATTTCCCACGTTATCAGGCAAACTATCTGTTAATAACTTAAACTTTTAATAAATCGGCATGCAAATGAAAATTGTATTTTTGTAAAAAGTCATTTTCAAAACTATTTTTATGGGAAAAACAATTGCGGTTACTAATCAAAAAGGAGGTGTTGGGAAAACCACCACTGCCATAAACCTGGCTGCAAGTTTGGCGGTGCTTGAATTTAAAACCTTAATTCTTGACGCCGACCCTCAGGCCAATGCAACCTCGGGTATTGGTTTTGACCCAAAAAACATTAAATCAAGCGTTTACGAATGTATTATTGATGGCATGGAACCTGAGAAGGTGATACTTTCAACCGAGACCCCACACCTTGACATAATGCCGGCGCATATTGATCTGGTAGGTGCTGAAATTGAAATGATAAGCCGCCCGAACAGGGAGAGGATGATGGGCAGGGTTTTGGATAAGATTCGCGACAAATACGACTTTATTATTATCGATTGCTCTCCTTCGCTAGGGCTGATAACCGTAAACGCGCTCACTGCTGCCGACTCCGTGATCATACCCGTTCAGTGCGAGTATTTTGCCCTGGAAGGGCTTGGCAAGCTGTTAAACACCATTAAGATAGTGCAGGGCAGACTGAATACGGAACTGGATATCGAAGGAATATTGCTTACTATGTACGACAGCAGGCTGAGGCTTTCCAAACAGGTTACCGAAGAAGTAAAGACTCATTTCCAACAAATGGTTTTTAACACTATCATTAACCGTAATACCAAACTGGGCGAAGCACCCAGCTTTGGCAATTCAATAATCATGTACGATGCCCAGAGCAGCGGGGCAATAAACTATCTTAACCTAGCCCGCGAGATATTACAGAAAAACGACATGACTCACATTAAGAATTCGGAAAAAACCATAGATATCAAGGATGAGTAGCACTAAAGGAAAGAAAAGAGCATTGGGAAGAGGCTTGGAGGCCATACTACAAAGTCCCGAAACCGATATTACGGCAGTTGACATCTCAGGCAATTATGTTGCCGGCGCCGTTGCCGAGCTCGAGATTAGCAAAATAGAGGCCAACCCATTCCAGCCCCGTACCGATTTTGATGAGGAGATATTAAAAGAACTATCGAATTCGATCAAGGTCCAGGGCGTTATACAACCTGTTACAGTACGGAAGCTGGGGTTTGAAAAATATCAGCTCATCGCAGGCGAGCGCAGGCTGCGCGCTTCCCAACTAGCAGGCTTAAGCAGGATTCCCGCCTATATCCGCGTTGCCAACGACGAGCAAATGCTCGAACTGGCCCTGGTCGAGAACATTCACCGCAGCGACCTGAACGCCATTGAAGTTGCAATTAGTTATGCCCGTTTAATAGAAGAATGCAAATTAACACAGGAAAAACTTAGCGAGAGGATAGGCAAGAACCGATCCAGCATCAGCAACTTCCTCCGCCTGTTGAAGCTTCCTCCCGAGGTACAGATTGCTTTAAGGGACGACCTCATAAGCATGGGGCACGCCCGCGCGCTTATTACAGTCAAGGAAGAAGAAACTCAGATAAAGCTCCTTAAGAAAATTATCGTCGAAGGCTTAAACGTACGGCAGGTTGAAGAAACAGTAAAAGGTTTAAACCAAGCAGAACAGCCAAAGACAAAATCAGGCAATAAAAACAGCTTGCCAATAAAATATAAAAATACGCCGGCCGAACTAAGTTTGAGGTTCAGCAGCAAAGTAAGCCTTAAACGAAACAATAACGGCAAGGGCAATATCGTTATTGGGTTCAACAACGACGAGGACCTCGACAGGATCCTCAACATATTAAAATAGTTTTTTATCGTGAACAGGTATCTTAAAAAATCCGGTTTTTGCCTGGCTTTGCTCATTGTAGTTATTTTTGGTGTCAGCAATGTCCGCGCACAGCAAAAAAGCGTGAAAGTCGATTCCACAACAAACGAGATACATTCGCCAAAAAAGGCAAGCATGTTAGCCTTGGTTCCGGGATTAGGACAAATTTACAATAAAAAATACTGGAAGCTCCCTATTGTTTATGCAGGTTTCGGCGTAACGGCCTTTCTCGGCACAACTAACAGAACGGAATACATAAAGTTTAACAACGCCTATAAATGCTCGGTCATCGAAGGCGAGGATTGCACAAACGACCTGGCCCAGAAATATTCATCCGACGAATTAGGTACTATAAAGGATTACTATAGGAGAAATATGGAGTTGTCATTTATTGTGATGGGAGCTTGGTATATTTTGCAGATCCTTGATGCCTCGGTAGATGCGCATCTGTATTATTGGGAGATAGATGACAATTTAAGTGTTGACATACAGCCTGTTATACAGCCGAACATCCCTCAGAACCTTAATCCGTCGCAACTAAATCCATATACCGGAATTAAAGTAAGGTTTAAATTTTAACTTATGAACATAGTTATTTCAGGCTATGGCCGAATGGGGCACGAAGTGGAGAAAATCGCACATCAGCGCATGCATGAGGTTATTGCCATCACAGATAATATGACTGACTGGATGGAAAAGGAAGACATAATCAAAACAGCCGATGTGGTTATTGACTTCAGCTTGCCCGAATCTGCCCTTGATGTGTTCAGGACATGTTTTGAATGGGGCATACCGATTGCCACGGGAACCACGGGATGGTATAAGAACATTAATATGGTAAGGGAAAAATGCGAAGACAAGGATGCATGTTTCTTTTATTCCCATAACTTCAGCATGGGAGTGAATATTTTCTTCAAGGCAAATAGGTTGATTGCCAAGTTAACCGCAGCCATGGGCAATTATAAGCCATCCATCGGGGAAACCCATCATATACACAAACTGGACGCCCCTAGCGGAACTGCTATCAAAGCGGCGGAAGGCATTATCGACGAATACGACAATATCACCAAATGGAAAAACAGTGGTGATATCAATGCCGGCCAATTAGCTATAATATCGAAACGTGAAGGGGAGGTTATTGGCGAGCACATTGTTAATTATTCCTCTGAAGTCGATGAGATAAACATCTCGCACCGAGCAAAAAACAGAAGCGGTTTTGCACTAGCAGTTATAGCCGCCGAGTTCATAAAAGGCAAAACCGGTTTCTTCACCATGGACAGCCTTTTTGAGGAATTGATGAGACCAGTACGTTAATGTTTCATAACATACCAATCATCAAATATCCGCAAAACACACGATAAATAATTATCATCCTGATAATCAGCACTTAGCGTGCTTTGCGGGAAAACAAAAACTACATGAACTATTATGGAACAACAAACCAACGAAACAATACCTTATCGATACCAAGGGATTTACAACGAACATTAAAATCGCTCAATTGCATGTTTCACCAAAAAAAATCAAAAAGCATTAAAGTCTATAACTCAGCCCAACCAATGCCACTCCCCAGTAAGGATTGATATAGGTTTTGTCGTTCGGAACTATCTGAAACTCCACGCCAGGGTTAAATTCCGAATAAACATTAATATGTTTCCAAAAAGAATTCCCGCTCGAGATACGGAAATTTATTCCAAGCGGAATATACGTCCTGACAAAATGAGCAGCGTTTAGCATATTGGTTTTTGTACTTGAGGAGTTATACTCATAATCATTATCAGAGTATTTCCCATAGTAATAATAATAATCCCCTGAGGGAGGATTTCCTTCGTCATAATAAACAAGCTCGGAGGTCTCCAGATTATCGTAGCGCAAAAAATAGCGCATGCTTATGCCATATTCGGCTCCTATACCCGTATATAAGTATAAACGTTTAGAAGGGTCGGTCTTGAACAAATAAGCGATGTTTATATTGAACTCGTAAAAGCTCTCGCTATAATAATGATAAGAACCGAAGGCGGAATCGGCATATATCGGCGGGTTGCCGTTGGACGACACAAAAGTGTCGGCCGCAATAAAATCAGTCTTGTAGAAATTAAAACTGCGCCGCGAGCCGAAATTGAACCCAATGCCCAAGCGCAATTCGCGATTGTTGCGGTACGCATTTTTTTTCTTGCTGAAAGGTGTTAGGCCCAAATTGAACTTAAAGCCAATATTGCCACCAAAATCAGAAATATACGAGTTGCTCCCAAAACCGTCAGGATCAATGAGGATGCTAGGGTCCTCAACAGTTTTCTTCAGGCGGTAATAATCGTTTATGGTCGTAGGCGCATATACCGCGGCAAAACCCGAGCTAGTGCTTATCGAGCTGATTTTCATTAGATGACTTCCTGAGTTTTCCTGTTGTGCTTTTATGTTAAAGGAAAACATTATCGCAAAGGCAAGTATTATTATTTTTTTCATGTTGATGATATTTAAACATTATAAACGTATTTTTCAGCAAAATGTTTTTGCAGCTCATCTTTTTTTCTTTTTCCTTCTTTTAGCCGATGATTTTTTGCCAGCCTTTTTCCCGATAGGTGAAATAGTATTTACCAAGCCCGATTGCACCGACTTCCATAATAAATTCCCCATGCCTTTATATGCCACCCTTTCAAATTCGATCCTGGCGACTTTTGTCTTCCCTTTTCTTGAGGGGTTCGATTTCGGGACGACAACATTTGCCAACCACGACAGGGCCTTGTCTTTTTCTTCAACATCGACCTTGGCAACTTCCGCTTCAAGGTCATTATAAAGCATCGTCATATTACCGATAGAGCGCCTGGGGCTCGCGGCTACGGCAAACCTAATCCTTTTGAGGTTTCCTTTTTTAATCTTGATTCCACTTGCCGGATAAAGGGCATTGTTGAATTTCCTTAATGGCGCAGGGCCAAGGTTACCGCTAAAATAAAAAGTATCGACGGCACTCCTGATAGGCATTAAGATATCAACATTCATCCGTGCCGCATTCATCAACCTTCCTTTTATGGACACTTTCAGGTTCTTGCCTGCTTTAATGCTATCGTCAATGGACGTTACGCCCGTGATCCGGGCGCTTAGGTCAGTAATATCAACAAGCATGGGAATCTTTGATTTATGCGGCAGCTCAGTATATCCGAAACTGCTTTTTTCAATAATGATATTGCCTATATTTAAATCCTGCTCCATCTTTTTCAGTGATTGCTGCGGGAACAAAGGCCTCTTGCCGTAATCCCAGGGTTTTGACTTGTCCTTAAACAACTGTAAGTTCAAGCCGATTAAAACAACACTGTCGATATCGATGACACCCTTTCTGATCAAATCCCTTGCTTTTATCCCAACTATCGCAAGTTGTTTTATGTCAAGGTCAAACACCTCTTGGGTATATTTAAAGGATGCCGCGAGCAATTCTTTTTTCCGCACGGGCTTCAGCATGAAGTCGTTAATCTTTAGCGTGCTGTCGGAAAAAACATAATTCAGCTTGCCGAAATAAACGAAATAATTATTGTCGGGCAGATCAAAACGCTGGCGTTTCATCTTGAGCCTTAAATCATCGGTCTTAAACTCGAACAAGCCCTGTTTCCCCCCAACCTCCTCGATTTTAAAGCCATTCAGCTCAAACTTGTCGCCCGAGTATTTAAAAGTCGTATCATTATTATCCAGATCATAGACCTTGATCGCAAAACCTGCTATTTCAATTTTGTTTAAGCGCAGGCTCCGCAAAAAAGGAAGCCTTATGGAATCCAGGTCAAACACCTTGCTTCCATGTCCAAGGCTTTCTTTGGGCTTGAAGTTTTTTGTCTTGTTGATAATTATCTTTAAGCCTTTTACAAGAATCTTCCTGAGATCCACTTCCTTGTCAACAACGATCTTAAATATGCTGAAACCTCTCAGCCGGACATCTTCAACATTATAGCCCACCAAAGAAGCCCTATTGTACATCCCTGATCTCAAGCTACTTAATTCAGAACTGTCAGGAACTATGCTAACTCCTTTAATGATAAGCGTGCTTGAAAAAACATTTACTTTGATCTTATCAACTTTAATGAGGACTTTTCCCTCATTATTGATTTCTTCAAGTTTATCGGCAAGCTTAGTGGTCGCAATCGAGCTTAAAATGAAATTCAAGCTCAAGCCTGCGGCCACAAATACTACGAGAACAACTGATAATATGATTATTATGCGTTTGCGAAACTTCGTCATGACGTTTTTATCGTAAAGATACTAATAGAAATCGGAATTGAAAGAAAACACGGTTTTGCGACAACGCGGACCAAATCAAATATGCGATTTTCGCCAGGAGCCGAATTTAAGATAGGCATAAGAAAACAGGCTCAGCAGGGAGCCATATACTATTTCCGAAGTCCATGCCATGCTGACAGAAGCGTTAAAAACATTAATTATCACATAAGTATATGATAAATAAAGGGAAAGAACTATTAATTCCAATGCCAGGGAAACATTGGTTTTTCCTGTACCTGAAATGGCATTAAACAAAATAAACCCAATGGAAAGCGTTAGTGCCCCGATACTCACAATCTTCAATACAGGAACCCCTGTTTCAATTATCAATGCTTCGTTGGTATAAACTTCCATTATCAATCGCGGGAAGAATATGCCCAAGCTTACTATTATCAAAACCCCGGCAAAGCAAAGCTTTACAATCTTAGAAATTAAAAGCATGACCAGGTCCTGACGTTTCATGCCAATAAGATAACTCACCAAAGTATTGGTAGCAGTAGCGAATCCCCAAACAGGAATCATCAGGATAACATAGACGCTCCTGATAATATTGGAGACGGCCAAAGCCATTTCGCCGATCTTCTCTATAAAAACAAAGAACACGAACCAAACCGAAAGGGATATAAACTGCTGCATCATTATAGGTACGGATACCTTAAGTATTGCTGTTAATTTGTTGATATCAGGCCTAACAAACATAAAAAGCTTATAATCGGAAAAATTAATGTTTGCATAAGTATAAGTTATAAAATAAAGCAAAGCGGATGCTTCGGCAATTACCGAGGCCAGGGCAGCGCCGCCAACTCCCATCCTAGGCGCCCCATAATAACCGAAAATCAAGATGTAATCCAGGATAATATTTACAACTGCAAGAACCACAGTAGTATATGTGATAACTTTAGTTTTTGCCAATCCTACATAAAAAGCCCTGAATACCATATTGCCAAAAGCAAAGAAGATTCCCACGGCACGATATTTCATATAAATTGCCGATTCATGAAATATGGCTTCCGACTTAACCGCAAAGCCCAAGATATCTATCGATAAATATCGTAGGAGCAAATAAGCCAATATCGCTAATATGCTTAAAAAATAAACAGAATGATCGATAATGGAGCCAACTTCGCAGAGCTTGTTTTCTCCATTGCGGCGGGCAATAATTATCTGCGCCCCGGTACTAAAACCAAGGCCAAGCATGATTACGGCAAGGTAAAACAATCCTCCCAAAGCCCCGGCTCCCAAAGCAATCTCCCCCACCCTGCCCAAGAAAGCAGTATCGGTAAAATTTATCAGGTTTTGTGCGATGCTGCCCAAGATAATGGGATAAGCAATTTGCCAGATCCTTCTTGATTTGATATTAACCTCGTTCATTAGCCGGCAAAAATAGCAAATGTTCAAACTTGGTTTACATTTATTTTTTTGCCGGGGCAACTGTTTGGTATTTCCTTATTGTTGCCATTTATTTAATCGAAACGCATAATCGGCTTCTCAACATATCAATAAAGCCCAAACTTTTTTACCCTGTGCTTATAGCACTTGCCGCGGCAATTATTTCTTTTGCGATAATCATTGTGGGCATTTCCAGGAATTCCATCTATAAAATGGCAAGCAACAAGGCAAGTATGGCCCCTTAATCGCCGAAAGTTCCTTTGGCAATATAAAGCGACTTTATTTCAAAGCCAAGCTGCCCGGCTTTTACCGAAGCATGCTCTTTTATCAAACGCTCGGCAAGTTCGGCACTCCCGTCAACAACCACCATCCCATCGTTGAACTCACTGAAGAAACCATAGGCCAATACCTCCGGGTTGTCCCTCATCATATCCGACATGAAAATACGGTTATCATGAATAAGCTTGCCTTCATCCCCCTTAAAATCAGGGTTTGACACAAGCCTTATAAATTGGTAAGTACGCATTTCGTACGGTTTCCCCGCTTTTTTCAATTCGCCGTTCCACAAAGAGAACGGAAGTATCTCAAGCTTAAAACGGCCTGCCTTAACAGCAGGGTCGGTTTCAAGATAACCCCATGCTTGAAACTGGTCCTTGGCTTCAAGGACAAACATTCCGCCTCCGCCTTCAAAAGATCCGGCGGCTATAAGCTTGCCCTCATCGGCCAAACGATCGATATTCTTCAAATGCGCTGATTGCAAACTTTCCGCCTTACTGTCTGTAATAACTTCCTTGTCGGGATTGATGTTTAGGAAAACAAAATACAAACTGCCGCTTTGAGCGCTAAGCTGAAAAACGCTTGCAAATGTTATTGCAATGATTACTAGTACTTTCTTCATGATTCTGATTGTGAATTTTTTGTAAAAATAATAAAATAGCCAAACAATTCATGCCCTCAAGCATTTTCAGCTTGCTGATTACTGTCAGCAGGACTGAAAATCAAGCCCAAAAAAACTATGGCTATTGAAACAATAAACAAGGATGTCCCGGGGGAATACACATCGGCAAGCCATCCCAACAAGGGAGCTATAAAGGCAGTGACAACAGACTTGGCTTGCGATTGGACGGATAGGACAGTGGCCATTGCCCTTTCGTTAACGCTGTTTGCGATGAGTGAAATACCTATGGGCTTCCTGATGTTTTCTATCAACAAAATAATAATGAATCCCACAATGGCAATAATGTATAAACCGTTCATAAATGAGAGCCCGACAAGGGCACCAATGGAAAGGCCTGCCACCATACTGATATTCATTGCCTTGGAGCCATGCTTAAACCAAGCGTTGAATTTAGCCGAATTCTTGCTTGCAAGGGCAGTCAGCACATAAGCCGCAAAATAAAACATGCCGATTATCACGGCAGTCCTTTTTTGATTGTTCAGATAGGTGAAACAAGGGACGCCCAGCGCCATGGTCTTTATAAGGGGCTGCACATAATCCTTGACCGATTTATAATAACCCGTATAAAGCGACAGGCTGAACAAGTTTTTGAGCATGCCGGCATTTCGGATGCTTTGAACGAATGCCTCGAAAACACCCTTGAAGGCCTTGAGGAAATTATCCCTGGAAATAGTGGTTTTTTTCCCATCGAGATAGGTAGGATATGACCAAACCAGGAAAGCATCGAGAAGATAAGGGATTAAGGCGATAAGAAAAATAGTTTGATAAGAACCGGATATAAATACTATCAAAGCGGCCAAAGCAGCGGAAATTGCCGAGCCTGCCTGCGACCACGAGCGGGTATGCCCATAGTAATCAACTTTCTGGCCCTCCCAATTATTTACTTTGAGATAATTAAATATCATGGCTTTGTGCACTCCGGTGCGAAAGGCATCAGCTAAGGCAAAAACAGACATCGACGAGGCAAAAAGGAAGAAATTATCCGAAAAACTAAACCCGATAAACGATAAGGCATAGATCAAGAATGAGCTCACAAGTGTTTTTCGCCTGCCAAAAGCATCTGCAATAAAGCCGCTCGGGATTTCAATTATCGCCACCACTATTTCCCTAATAGTATATAACAATCCTATTTCCAGATAACTGAGGCCATTTTCAAGAAAGAACAATATTAAAAAAGCCTCGAAAAACCTAAGGTTCTTAAAAAGCCCGTATAAACAGAATTTATAATACTGGAGATTTTTATCGAAACGCCCGCTCATAAGTAATTTTTTGTAAAACTAAGGAAATTAAGGAAAAAGTAGGGTAAATGTATTTCAGAGCGGTATGCTTTCAAAACAACTTAAATATTATAAAAGATGAAAAAAATCAGTTTCTATTTCGCAGCAGTCTTAATGATCGGTCTGGCATTGAGCTTTAATTCGTGCAAAAAAGACAAGAACATTGACGCAGACACATCGGCATCAGCAGACGACGCTTTTGCCGAAAGAATTTACAACAACGTGAGCAATATCGCCGACGAGGCATATTCCGTTGAGACAAACTCGCTTAAATCCACCGATGGCGACAGGATTTATCTGGGCGATTGTGCCACTATTACACTCGACACTCTTTCCACACCTCATTCGCTCATAATCGACTTTGGCGAGGTGAACTGCCTTTGCAACGACGGCAGATACCGCAGGGGAAAGATAATTGTAAGCTTTACAGGTCGTTATCGCCGCCCGGGATCCGTAATGACACATAACTTCGACGAATATTATGTGAACGACAACAAGGTTGACGGCACTAAAGTAGTTACTAATATGGGCCTGAACGAAAACAACAAGATGTATTATAATGTTCAGGTTGTAGGTGTTATTTATAAAGCCAACGACGGTGGCACCATTAGCTGGAACTCGTCACTGGAAAGGGTTTGGGAAGAAGGAATATATACTTATACATTATGGGACGACGTTTACCTTATTAGCGGTACAGCGAGCGGAATAAGGGCCAATGGCAACACCTGGGAAAGAGAAATCCTAAACCCGCTCAGAAAAGAGCTTGGGTGCAGGCATTTCGTTTCAGGAACAGTTGAAATACGCCCTGAGAACAAAGCCGTACGACTTCTTGACTTCGGCAATGGCGAATGCGACAACATTGCCACAGTAATTATAAACGGCGTAGTTTACACAATTATTCTTCCCTAAATGTTGGTTTATGCCCGGAAGATCTCCTGACAAAAAGGAGATCTTCCGTTTTTACCCCAATTTATTAAATTTGCTTTTTATAAAACAGCCTTATCTTGACGAAAGAAGAGTTTAAAAATATTTTCAACCATAATTTCGATGCCGTGAGAAATTACATTTATTATCGTTGTGGGGATACCAACATGGCTACCGATGTGGCACAGGATGCCTTTATGAAGCTGTGGGAGAAAAATGACAAGATAAAAAACGAAAACATCAAAGGACTGCTTTTTAAAATCTCGAGCGATATCTTCATCAGCAACTACCGGAGAAAAAAAAGGGAGCTAAATTTCAGCCTTAGGCTAAAACAAGAAAACTATCATCAGAACCCGGAAGATATTATGCAGTTTAACGAACTACAAAAACATTACGACAACGTGCTCAGGCTAATGCCTGAAAAACAAAGAACTGTGTTTTTGATGCACAGGCTCGAAAATTTAAAATATAGCGAAATTGCAGCAAACCTTGGCCTGAGCCAGAAAGCAATAGAAAAAAGGATGAAATCAGCATTGGGATTTTTACGAAAAAACATAAATAATTGAATGACAAGAATTTACATATCGACAAATTAACAGGGGCACAAGACGATTTCTTTGCTAAGGCGGAGCCTGACTTTGAAAGGTCTGCCGATGATGTCTTAAATAATTTGATGGGCAAATTAGGCAACGAAACCTCCAATACCATTAGCAGGACCTTAAGCTTTAAGGTTTATGCCGTTGCGGCCATTATGGTAATCTTGCTGTCCGTTGGGGCTATTATGCGTTTTTATACAACCAATATAAGGAGTGCCAGGGGCGAACATCTGGTTTTTAGTTTGCCCGATGGCTCTAGCATTAGTTTAAACGCACAGTCAAGCATAGCTTATCACCCTTATTGGTGGTGGTCGAAACGAGAGCTCAAACTCGACGGAGAAGCTTTTTTTGAAGTTACCAAGGGAGAGGAATTCACAGTGGTGTCCAGACTTGCAAAAACAATGGTTCTGGGAACCAGCTTTAATATTTTTGCCAGAAAAGGCAAGTATAAAGTCGATTGTTATACAGGAAAAGTAAGAGTTGTCTCGAACAAAAACAAAGAAGTGATCTTAACACCATCATATTCCGCTGAGATCCAGGATGACGGAAATGTGTTATTAAAAAAGTTCGGGGATAAGAAACATGGTTCGGGATGGATGAATAAAATGTTTAGTTTTACTTCAGTTCCGCTTGTAGAGGTGATCAAGGAGGTCGAAAGGCAATTCGACATAACAATTGAGGGAGATATCTCAGCTGATTTAGTTTATACCGGAAACTTTTCGGCAAACAGGAATGTTGATGAAACGCTTCAGTTGCTTTGTAAACCTTTCGGTTTGGAGTTCCAAAAAGTTGATGATCGGGTTTATAGGCTTAAATAAAGGTGTATGGCAAAACCATTTTTCTTTTATTTGCTTCTTCTTATCATGATTTATTCAGTTAAACTGAATGGGCAAACTATAGTTTTATCTGCTGACCACCTTCCTTTAAATAAAGTCCTAACTCAGTTAATAAAACATGACGATGCTGCTATTTCATTCAACGACAAGGCTTTATCGGTTTACTACATTAGTATCGATGCCGAGTTTGAAACGGCGGAAGATGCTGTTCGACAATTAATTAATGGCCTTCCCCTGGAAATGGAACTCAGGTCGGGAGTTATAATAATTTTTGAGAAAAAGAAAAAGCGTAAATTTGACGGATGGACGATTGCAGGCAGGATAATTGAAGCCGGGACTGCCGAACCTCTGCCTTATTCCAACATAATTATCAACGACAAAGGAACTGTTTCCGATTTGATGGGGAATTTCTCGTTCACCTCCCATACGGATAGCATCTTCAAGATAAAAGTTTCGCATTTGGGCTATTTTATCGAGGACACTACTTTTATGTCGTCGAAGAACTTGAAAATCGAGCTTAAACCTGCATCGGTGGGATTATCGGAAGTTGAGATCAAAGGTCGTACAGTAGAGAAAAACATGCAATACGGAACAAAGCCCGGTTTGATAAGACTAAACCATAGGGTCGCAAATTTCTTGCCAGGATACGGGGATAATTCTGTTTTTAATTTATTGAGGTTGCAGGCCGGGATACTTGCCTCCGGCGAGCAAACAAACGGGTTAATAATCTGGGGCAGCTATGAAGGTCACAGCAAGGTTGTTTTCGATGGCTTCACAATTTATGGGCTTAAAAATTTTAACGACAACATTAGCTCGTTCAACCCACTAATGGCCAAGGATATAGAAGTTTATAAGGGCGGTTACGATGCTGCCATGGGCGACAGGGTCGGGGGAATCGTAAATATTAATGGTAAAATGGGAAGTATCGAAAGCACAAAATTTATTTTTACGGCCAACAACATGACCTTGAATGCTTTATTGGAGATTCCAATTGCAAGGAAAGGCTCACTGGTTCTTGCTTTCCGCAACACTTATTATGAGCTCTATAATCAGAACGACCTGGCTTTTTTAATACGCCGGAACAACGATGCCGATACAACAAATGATTTGGACATCAATATAAAACCCGACTATAAGTTTCGCGACCTGAACATTAAATATTCAACGCGCCTCGGGAAAAACGACGATTTGTTTTATGTTAGCTTTTATGGCGGAATCGATAATTTCTCATATCATATCGACGAGACATTAACCAAATATCAACTCCTTAAAGACACAAAAGAGGAGAATTCGCAAAGCGGGGCCTCGGTTTTTTACGGAAAACCGTGGAACTCAAAGGCCATAAGCAATTTCACTTTCAGTTATTCCTCAATACGCTCCCAGTTTTTCGATGATTTTCAACTAATCCCCGCGAATATTGCAAACACCATACATTTAGAAGATAAATATACAAATAACCGCCTTAGCGAATCATCATTGAAAATTGATAATATATTGTATTTGAACGATATACACAAATTGGAATATGGGGCAGAAATTCTTGCCAACAAAATGGAACTTGTTGAGGACACCTTCGACATTAATTATTTAAACTTTGAAAAAAGGTCGCCGCGACTTAATATTTATGCACAGGATAATATTTCGCTCAGCAAAAAGCTGAACATAAAAGCCGGCTTAAGGCTAACAGATGCTGTTTTATTAAAAGAAATTTATTATGACCCTCGCGTCTCCTTAGGCTATAAGCTTAACGATAAATTAAAAATCAATCTTGCCTGGGGTATTTATCATCAATATGTTGCACGCTCATCGGTATTGGACGATAACGGGAATTATAAATACTTATGGACAGTGTCGGACAATATTGACGTCCCGGTTCTTGAGGCTCAGCATTTTGTTTTTGGATCTACTTTTAATTCATCGGGTTTTAGCCTTAGTGTCGAGGCGTATTATAAGCAAACCTCAGGACTAACGCGATATATAAGGTCAGAAAAGTATAACATACAAGATATTTTTTCCGGTAAATCAAAGTCCTATGGTGTTGATTTTACGCTTAAGCAAGATATTAGGTCGCTTTCGGTTTGGGCTTCATACTCTTTGGGCAAAACAGAAGAGTTATTTCAATATTTCGTAAATGGCAAATATCGCAGGGCGCCTCAGGATCAGCGACATGAGATAAAACTTGCAGGCTTGCTAAATATAGATCCATGGTTTTTCTCAGCCGATTATGTCTATGGCTCCGGCTTCCCCGATTTTATCTACAATCAACAACAGGCTAATGTTAGTTCGCATATTTACAGCCGTTTAGATGTGTCGTTGATTTATAAATTCCTTAACAGGAAACTAAAAGGAGAAATCGGCCTTTCGGTATTAAATGTATTAAATCGCGAGAATTTCAAACTGGCTAATTTTGAGCGTATTCCGGCAAACCAAACTAATAGTATAAATATTTATGCGGAGGCTATTCCTTTTACTCCGACATTATATTTGAAATTGTATTTGTAGGTTTTGATGATTTCAAGCCTATCTCATTTTTTAACTACCTTCAAACTCTCCAATTCCCTTTCTGCATTGAACATAACTATATGGTAAACCCCCGAAGGCAGCATGTTCCCTTTGTTGTCGTCTCCGTTCCATGAGAGTTTGATATCTTGTAAGACGTTACTGTTCAGTATATTGCGAACCAGTCGGCCGTAACTGTCGTAGATTTCAACTTTGTAATCACCAGTTACTTGTGCCATTTGTGCTGGCCGGGGTTTGTAATCCCGACCAATAAGCTCAATAACGGTATTTTCGCTAAACGGG
>JAADIS010000061.1 GCA_013151215.1 Chlorobiota bacterium
AGAGTTTGGCGTTTGGTGTTTGGTGTTTGGCGTTCGGCGTTCGGTGTTCGTTTAGGGTTTGAATTTAGTTCCTTTGTAGGGGGAGTTTTTAAGATAGTTCATAAAATTATTAAGTTTACGGGAAAGTTTATCGGTTCGTTCCATTAATTCACTCATTTCCTCTTTGCTGATATATACAAAATCAAAAGCTCTGTATGATTGTGATCTTAATCTTCATTGGAACCCTTGGCAATTGAAAGAATATTGTTAAACTCTTTGTTTCCGCCTCTGCCAAATCCTTCAGCAGTATTGTCCATTACAGACCCTGCCGCTGCTCTAACCTGGTCCCTGAATCTGAAATCATTTCCAAAAGGTTCTATAGTTGTTGTTTTAAAGATAAACTTCGCAAGTTCCCTAGCATCCTGCCAAATTTCAAGATCTTCAAATCTTTCTGTTCTCATATTAACAATTATTGTCAGTTCAAACACCAAACTCTGAACGCTAAACAAATAACTCTTATAACTTAAAAATCCTTTCTGATTTCTCTTCCACCATATTCCTCAAATCAACAATTAATTTAGTATGCTCCTTAATAAACTCCACATCGAAATCCTTGTGATTGGTAGTGAGAACAACTGCATCCGCCGTCGCCAAGGCTTTGGCGGACAAGTCCGCCGAATTAAATATTCTTCCATCGTTGGTTTTTACTGTAGGAATATAGGGATCATGATATGAAACCAAACCTCCTTTGTGGGCAGTTATATCCATAATTTCCAGGGCGGGTGATTCGCGCTCATCGTTGATATTGGGTTTGTATGCTACGCCGAGGAAAAGGATGGTGGAGCCGTTAACGGCTTTTTTCTGGCTGTTGAGGGCAGTGGATATTTTGATATACATATAGTGGGGCATCCGCATATTTATATGACCTGCGGCATGTATCATGCTGAGGTCGAAATCGTATTGCTTTGCGATATGCTCCAGATAGAATGGGTCGAGGGGAATACAATGGCCGCCAATTCCCGGTCCGGGATAAAATGCCTGAAAGCCAAAGGGTTTTGTTTTGGCAGCATCTATTACCTCCCAGATGTTAATGTGCATTTTGCCCGCAAGCAAGGCCAACTCATTGATAAGGCTTATGTTTACAAGGCGATAAGTATTTTCTAATATCTTCACCATTTCTGCCACGCGCGGTGAACTTACCTTATGGATATTGTCGATGGCCTTTTTATATATGGCTTCCCCTATTTCCATGCCGTCTTCTGTCATGGCACCCATCACCTTTGGTGTGTTGCGGGTATGGAAATTTTTATTGCCTGGATCGACACGTTCGGGTGAGTAGGCAAGCCAGAAGTGTTTGCCGTGTATAAATCCTTTGGGTTGATGGTTGCTGGTTGCTGGTTGCCGGTTGGCTAATGGATTAAGTTTGGAAGATTCTTCGATAAGGGGGAGCATGAGATCTTCGGTAGTGGTGGGGTAGGTGGTGCTTTCGAGGCTTATAAATGTGCCGGGCTTCATGTTTTTACCTATTTCTATACAGGCAGACTCTATAAATGACATATCGGGTTTGCGGAATTTGTCGAGGGGGGTCGGGACGCATATGAGGAGGGCATCGCATTCCTTCATGCGGCTGAAGTCGGTGGTGGCCTCCAGTTTTAACTTATCAACAACAACTTCACGAAGTACGGCATCGCGTATGTCGCCAATGTAGTTGTCCCCACTATTGACCATGTCGGCTTTTTCTTTGCTTTTTTCAAAGCCAATGGTTTTTATACCTGCTTCGGCGAAGTTAACAGCCAAGGGAAGTCCTACATATCCCAGCCCGATGATACCAACGGTTTCTTGGTTGCGGGAGATTGTTTGTAAAAGGGTTTGTTTTATCATTTTTTACTAGTGTGTTCTATCAAGATTCGTGTATTTAGTTCAAGGCTGCTCGCAGAATAAGGAGACCGGATTTTGTTTTGTCGTAGTAGGTGTTACTCCTAAACTTAGTTGCGGAGATGTGATTTGCGAGCGGAGCGGAGCAA
Organism: Chlorobiota bacterium; assembly: GCA_013151215.1. Taxonomy (GTDB): domain Bacteria; phylum Bacteroidota; class Bacteroidia; order Bacteroidales; family F082; genus BM524. Next base: position 2,004 of record JAADIS010000061.1, read on the forward strand.
TCTTATTAAAAATGGTCAACTTATTTCAGACTTTGACAAGTGAAGAGTGAAGCAATCTTGCAAAACGCCAGGGCCCGGTTTTAATAATTAATTTGTTGTATTTTATCAAATCTGCCACTTTTTGGCTGTTTGCTATTGGTTGTTCGCTACCCTTATTGTAAGTTGAAACAAGGGATTATTTTGATTACGCTAACTAGCGTAACGCCACAAGGCATAATCATAAGTTATTTGCAATAAACGTACTATAAAACGGGTCGGAGAATTCATATATCTCATTTTTGCGTTCAATAATTCCGTCTTCCACGAAGACCTCGAGGGCTTTTTGGGTGCTGGATACCGGGCCAAGGTTAAAGTTGTCGGCTGTTTGCTTTGAGAACAACTCTGTTACCGATTGACTTAAGGCATATAATATTTTTTTTCGATTTACAGTTTGTTTATTTGTAAGTTCCCAATAGTAATCTGATTTTAACAGTAGTAAATTTTCAACAGCCCTATCAATATCATTGGCGCTAACTTTGTTTCGATCTGCAAGGGTCAGCGCTTGCCATATTTCATAAGCTATGAATTGAATGTAATATGGAATATTGGCAACTGTAGATAAAAGATATTTGGTTGTGCCTTTATCAATGGTAATGCCGGAAGATTCAAATCTGGATTTGAGATAGTCGATAGATTTATTCTCATCTATTTTATCTAATCCCATAACAGCGGCAGCATTATAAAAAGCTCTGTTTTTATTGTTGAACATATCCTGTAACAGATGTGTTTTGCTCCCAAGAAACAGATAGCTTACATTTTGATGGTTTTGTATTCAATAATATCCACATCGGGAATTAGTGGAGGATATGTTTATTTATATCAGATAAGTTTGTCAAAATTGATTATTGTTTTTTGTCCGCGACGCAGTCCAAAAAAGTGTATGAATTCTTTGTTTCCTCCTCGCTCGTGTCCTTCGGCTATATTATCCATACGGATCCGGAAGCAGCTCTTATCTGGTCTCTAAACCTAAAATCTTTTTCAAATAAACTAGCGGATGTAACTTCTTTAATAAGAACCGAAAGTTCCCTCGCCATCATCCATACTTCAAGATTTTCAAAACGAGTGATGTTCACTATTATAATAAAAAGTTTCTAGCCCCGGCACTAACAATTTCAAACTAAGCCGCTCAGTGTTTATTTGAGAACAATCCCTAAGCGGAACATGATCCCCCACCAACACACAAGCAACCACATAAAACCATCTTGAACTACCTTTGAACTTTTGAACCACCTTGAACCTTTGAACTATCTGGAATGCCGAAGTGTCGGCACTTTCAGCCATCTGGAACAACCTTTGAACCTTCAAACCTCTCAACCATCCCAAACTCCTGCCCACCCACAGCTCCGCCTGCTAAGTCCCATCCCGCTATGGCTGGGGAACTGTGTAACAGTAATTTATGTATTGTGATTTTTAATTGTAAACGGGGCTCTTTCCGTTCAGTTTTTGCCAATCACTATTTATTAAACTTTCCAAAGCAACAATAGCTCGTTATTGTTCTTTGTTGCCTTAAACCTGGAAAGCTCTCTGTTGTTAAGTATTATATATCTAATTTTCTTACTGATAAGTTTCTCGGCTTTCTCCACCAGGTTCAGTATATAATTCCTGTCGATCTCATCCCCCACGAACCAAAGGTCGATGATATTCGAGTTTTTACCCAGTGCCAAATCCCCAACAAGATATACCTCCTTGATATCGCCGATATTATCTATTACCTTATCGATAACCTTGTCGATACCCGTATGTTTAAGAAGCAGTTTATGTATCTCGGGGAACAATGGGTGTTTGGTGTTTGCCTGATAAAGTTTTTTATTCCCCTGGGACGAGGTAACCAGGAGGTTTGCGTCCTCGAAGCGGTTCAATTCCACCCTTATCGCGTTGGTGGATTCCCCGAACTCGGGCTCCAGTCCTCGCAAATAACTAATATTGCTGCTGTTTAGAAAAAACTTGAGCAGCAGCTTTAGTCGTGTTTTAGATGTTATCAATGCCTCGAGCATAATTATATTGTGTTGTGAGGGTGAGGTGAACAGGATTTTCTATTCACTAATCACGATTCACAAATTTTACTTTTAAATATTTTATCAACCAAAATTCCATTATCCCGCTTTTATTTTCTGTTGAGATGTCTTCTGTATCTTGCGATAATATTAATAATGTCTCTAATTCCGTTACTAATCCTAATTATATATTAAGGACAGGCCCTTTGATGCCTTTCCCGGCATAACATTTAGTGTTGTTTGCAGGCACGGGCACAACAGCCCCTGTTATTTGCGGGGCTAGGCCAAATTGTCCATGTCGTGGGAAGTCTTTGGTTTGTTTATAAACCAGCTCAGCCAACAACATTGAACTTTTCCAGATGTCCAGTTCCTTATAAATCATTATTCCATTGTTTCGATATGCTAATGATCAGAACAGTGAAACTAATGTTGGCTTTGGTTGAACGATCCACAGTTCATCAAGAATCATTAACAATATTCGAGCAACAAAACTACTCATTATTTCTAAAGAAGCAAGGAAAACTGTTTTTTTTTATGGGGGCTCGTGTGGTTTTATCATGGGATCCTCCTTAGGCGGATAAATTTAGGGGATTTAGTAGTATTAGAGTTGCTATTAACAAGCTTGCCGCGGTTGTCCCCCCCTTGCGGGGCAGCGAATTTTCACCCCATACGCTTCGCTACGAGGCGGACAGTTTGTTATTCTCCGTCAGCAGCCATTTCCAAACAGGTACTATCTTGATTTCTTTTGTGCCTACTGCCACTGTCTTTTCCGTATCGTAAGTCAACAACAATCCTTTTTGCAGCTTGTAAGTTTGCATTGCTTCCTGTAAGCCTGCATATTCCCTCTGCTCGTTATTGTCATTAATCAGGTAACTAACCTGAATTGCTTCTACAATTTCCAATCCTTGTTTAACAACAAAATCACACTCGTTTTTTGCAGAATGATAAAATACGTCCTTAGCTCGCCTAAGCAGTTCGAGAAAAACAATATTTTCCAATATACGCCCTTTGTTTTCCGAAAAGTTAAAACCTATCCTACTGGCAAAGCCGGTATCGATCGTATAAACCTTTTTTGGGTTCATTATTTGTTTCTTTACCGAGAAATCAAATTTCTTAAGATAGAAAAACAAGTATGACTGAGCATAATAATGAAGATAATTTTTTATTGAGCTCAGGCTTTTTACCCCTGAGATTTTTTGCAAAGTGGCATACGAAAATAATTTGCCCACATTAGCCGCGAAATATAAACCGATTTGCCTTATTTCGTTCACCTGTGTTAACCTATAACGTGAAATAATATCCCGATAAAGTATATCCTGAAAATAGGAGTTTATCAGTTCAATGTCATTTTCTATTACAACCAGTGGAAATCCCCCTTTTTCAAAATAGTAATTGAACTCTTTTATTATCAGTGATTTTGATTTTGTCGTTATCCGGTTATGATCAAACTTATTTCCACTTAGTCGGAGGTATTCGTTGAAAGAAAATGGAAATAACTCAATGATTTTGTTTCGTCCTGTCAGGCTGGTGGAGATTTCGGAACTAAGCAGTTTTGCATTTGAACCTGTTACAAATATCTTTGTTCCCTGTTCGTACATCCTGTTAACAAATTTTTCCCATGCGCTAATATTTTGAATTTCATCAAAAAACAGTATCGGTTCCTTGCCATATACTTCAATATGTATTTCATAAATTTTTTCGAGCATGGAAATGTCCGCAATTATCCGTTCATCGTCGAAATTAAAATAGCAATATTCCGAATCATCAAGTTTCATCTTCTGTTTTATCAGGAACAACAAGGATGATTTTCCACATCGCCTTATTCCGGAAATAATGATTACTTGCTTGCTTGTTATATACTTCCCTATATCAACATCACGGCTTATCAGATGCTTTTTACTGTTAAAAACATCCTTTTGATCAAACATTATTTCTTTTAATCTGCCTTTGTCCATTCGAGTTTGATTATATTATTGTTTGTTACAAAAGAACAAATATAACATATTTTGTTTGTTTGTGGCGAATAATTTGTTTTAATTTATTAAATGTGAATAAAAATGGCTTTGAGATTTGATTTATTGAGATTTAAAACTCCAATATTTTAATTTCTAAATAAGCAAGGAAAACAGATTTTTTTCCCAGGGCAAACTCCTGATTCCCCTCAAAACTCCGGATGTGCAACGAATGCCTTGTTGAAGGAATTTTAGGATCATCCCCCTGACAGCAAAAAAGAATGTCGAATTATGAATTATGAATTATGAGGCTTATATGGGAAAAGAAAGCCACTTCTTCGTTATTATTTGGTCAGTGCCTCCAAAACATCCTCGATTTCGCCGGGAGTGGAGTTTATCTTCATGAAAGTCGCCATGGTGAGTCCCGGCCAATAAAGGGCTAAACGATACTTTCCCGGCAATGCAGTGGCTTCTTTTCCCTGCAGGATAATCTCATAGGGCATGTTCGCAACATGGTCAGCGCCTATAATAGGAAGAAAATGGGGCTCGCCGGTTTCCCCGTCGAGCAAGCCAACACCAAATACGGCAATTTCCTTGCCCTCGAAGATCTGCTCAAAAACCTTTACCGTATTTCCTTTTCCCGCATCAAGGTTTTCCCGGATTGTTGCCAGGCCCTCCTCAAAGGAGCCGAATTCGTTAAGCTCGTCGGGGTCGGTAAAATAAGGCATCATCATCATATAATGGTATCCGGGCAATTTGTCTTTTTCTATTTCCCCGCCGAAGGCCTCCGCAGTACCAAAGGAAGAAAACATGGCCACAAGCTTGTTCGACAGTCTCTTTAGCTGCTCTTCCTGGCCTTTCAACTGTTCTCCCCAATAGGCCATGAACATATATTCGGGATTTATTATGCTGATTGTGGTAATACCATCCTTTTTAACAAGGCCAACTTTCAATATGCTTGCCAAGGCTCCCCTGTCCTTAAATTGGAGACTCAGGTTTTTCAGCTCGTCGTTCGTAAAACAGATTACATAAAGGTCGCTGCTTCTTGCCGGGGCATATTCGCCCAGGATTTCAAGGCCGTTGTCCGCCATCGTGGTTTTCGCCATCTTTACTATTTCAGGAATTGCTTTATCGGAAACACCTACCTTATAATAAGGTGATAAAGATTGGGCATTTGAATTGTCGAGCGAAAACAAAACTGCTAAAACTAAAATAAACTTTTTCATATCTATTAATGTTTATATGTAAATATTTGGTAAAAGTAAGAAAGCAGTTAATTAATTAACAGCAAAAATGAAATTTAGAGGGATTCAAAATAAGAAGCGGGGAAGTGGCGTAGAAACGGAGGGCTTGTGGCTGACCGAGGAAACAAGGGCTTGTCTTGCCCCGAAACGGTTCGGCACAAATCATATTTTATAAGTCCTTTTTCCCGAAAAAAAACACAAGTCTTGCCTGATATAATTCAAGACTTGAAAAAACAACCTAAATGATATTACCTTTGTCAAAGAAAAAAAGAAAACTATTATTTAATAAAGTGAAATATGAAAAGGAGAAATTTACTATTGATTTTGTTCTCGTTTACCCTTTTGGCATTTAGCTTCAACTGGGTGATTGGCGACACAAAACCCAACGAACGGGAAAGGCGCGCTCAACTCGACACGCGTATCGACAACAACAGATACTGGATCGACAAGGCGAAAGAAGGGCTTACCACGGTAAACCCTGATGTCAAGGCCCCTGCCGCTGTTTATACCGGTTCGGCCATCAAGGCCGCATCGGTCATCACCGACGATTCACCAGATGTGCCAGTGATAGACGTGGGCTCGTCAACGCAGAGCGAAAACTCTATTTTTGTAGATCCCAACACCAAGGAAACCGCCCTTAACTCCAACAACTCGACATCGGTTTCGGGGCCTCCGGTATATGGTGCTGATTACCTTTACACTTTCGACCTTGGCGAAACATGGGCCGGATCGAAAAACGGCGCAGGCGGGAACAACGATGGCGACCCGGCAGCATGTATCGGGACCGACGGCCGCTGGTACGTAGGTATGATCTCAAGTGGCGGCCAGGCGGTTTCGCATTCCGATGACCAAGGGCAGTCGTGGACAAAAGTACAGGTGGCGCCCAACCCCGGATCGATGGCCGACAAAAACCACCTCTGGATTGACGCAAAAGAAGGAAGCCCTTATGAAAACTATCTTTATGACGTTTGGACTGATTTCGGCGGCGGAAACGATAACCAGATAGTTATGAAACGCTCTACTGACAATGGCGAAACCTGGGGTGCGAAAATGAAGCTTAGCGGCGCCGTAAACGCAGGAAACCACAACCAGGGGGTAAACGTAAGAACAGGCCCCAACGGCGAGGTTTATGCCGCCTGGACAATCTATGACAACTGGCCTTCCGATGAAGATGCTATTGGCTTTGCCCGCTCTTTCGACGGTGGCTTAACCTGGGATCCCTCATTCCGGATTATTGATAATATAAGAGGTATCCGCAACAGCGGGGTGCCACAAAACATGAGGGTCAATTCGTTTCCCTGCATGGCTGTTGATGCCAGCGACGGTGCATATAGCGGCAACATTTACGTTGTTTGGACCAATATAGGCGTTCCCGGCGTAAACACAGGCAGCGATACGGATGTTTATTTTATAAAATCGTCTGATGACGGCGACACATGGTCGGCTCCCATTAAAGTAAATCAAGACGAAGCCGGTCAAGGCAAGACACACTACCTGCCATGGATTTGTGTGGACGCCTCAAACGGGACGATAAGCGTTATCTTTTATGATAACCGCAACGTCAGCGCAAATCAGGCGGAAACATGGGTTGCCACCTCAAGCGATGCCGGCGACAGCTGGGAAGATTTTAAGGTGAGCGATGTTTCTTTCACCCCTACCCCGATACCGGGAATGGCTTCGGGATATTTTGGCGATTATCTGGGCATTCATGCCGTTGACGGGAAAGTTTATCCTACATGGACCGACAACCGCTCAGGCCACGCAATGACCTATGTTTCGGTATTTGAGACCATCCAGATCACCGCTCCTTTTAATTTACAAACTGCCATTGATCAGGAAACAGGCGTGGTTACATTGAACTGGGACTATACCGAGGGAGCGGGGTTTCAGAATTTCCGGGTTTACCGCGACGACAATTTAATTGCCGAACCAACTGACATGACATATACGGAAACATTGCTGAATTACGGATATTACGATTATAAAGTAACGGCTTATTATGGTGGCGACAACGAATCCACAGGGCCTGACAAAGTCGTTCAATACGGTTCGTCGGCAATAGAGGTCGTGCCGGGGGAATATGTTGCCAATGTTTATCTTAATGGTACGCAAACTCAGGATATGACAATTAAAAACAACGGGGTGCTGGATCTGGAATTTTCATTGTCGCCTTTCTTCCCAAACGTAAACGCACAGGGATTAGCTCCCGCCCCAGGTGGCGGGGACGAGTTTATAAGCAGGGTTGAATTCGCCAATGTCGTCAATCGCTCCGCTTATGATTCATATTCGCATTATACCGACAACCCGGCAATTGTAAAAAGCAATAATTCATATCAACTGAAAGTTTATACGTCCAATGCTTATGCAGAAGATGTTTGCTATGCCTGGCTTGATAGCGATGGAAACGGTGAGTTCAACGAAAACCCCGTAATCCTGGAGTCCAATGACGGAAACTCATCCTTCTTTGGGGTCATCAATATTAACAAAGGTGATGTACAGGGCATTACAACTATGAGGATTCGCCTTTCGGCAGACAAAAACATGAATGCCAATGACGATACCAAATATGGGGAAACGGAAGACTATTCGTTATTGATCGCAGATTGGCTGAGCCTGGTTCCCGACGAGGGAATTGTTGCTCCCGGCGACTCGATGATAGTTGCGCTCAATTTCGATGCAACAGATCTGGAACAAGGAGTTTATACAGATATCGTCAAACTTAGGACCAACGATCTGGCGAATCCGTTTTATAGCATACCGGTTACCATGAATGTTACCGATCTGCAGATTGTTGCCTCGGCAGAGCCTACCAATGTTTGCCTGGGCGAAGAAACAACGCTTACGGTAACACCTGACGGGGGAAGCGGAAATTATATTTATAGCTGGACATCCATACCTGAAGGGTTTACTTCCGACCTTCAAACGGTAACGGCGACACCTGAGGTAAACACCTCTTATATAATTGCTGTTGACGACGGTATCATAACAATGGTGGATACGATTGAGATAACTGTTAGCGAACTGCCGGTGGTCAGCCTTGGCGATGATTTGATATTGTGCGACGAAAGCGAATATGTTCTTGATGCCGGTAATGAGGGCGCTTCTTATATGTGGTCAACAGGAGAAGACACACAAACAATTGTTGCAACAGGTAGCGGCATTGTCGAGTTTTGGGTTGACGTAACCAACAGCTCGGGATGCACAACAAGAGGCGATATCCAAATCAACTTTGCTTCCCTGCCCGTGGTTGACCTAGGTGTTGACACAACGCTTTGCGGAAGCAGCAATATCACCCTTGATGCCGGAAACGAAGGTTCTACCTACCTTTGGTCAACAGGTGAGGAAACACAAAGCATTACCGTTGACACAACAGGAAATGGTTATGGTGTTCAAAATATCAGCGTTGTGGTTACTTCTGAATTCGGTTGCCCGGCAGATGATATAATTCAACTTGACTTCCTCGACTGCACAGGTATCAACGAAAATATGGCAAAGGTTGATGTAAGTATCTTTCCTAACCCGTCGAATGGCACCTTAAACATGAACATTCAAAGTCTTGCCAGGGAAAAGGTCAATATTAAGATCACGGATGTCAGCGGGAAGGTTGTTTTTCAGGAAAATGATGTAGTTGTTAACAATAGTATTAAAAAACAGATAAGCTTAAATAATGTTTCCAATGGCATTTATACCATATTTGTAAGTGGAGAAAATTATATTTTAGATAAGAAAATTATCATCCGTAAATAAGGTTTTTTATTAAATTACAGAAGGGGTTAAATAAAATTTAACCCCTTTTTTTGTGATCTTTTATCCGTATTTTTGAATTTTAGGTGTATAAATCACCCGAACAAACAAAAGGTGCGGGGCACCGCAATGTTTGTAGCAAGATACACCAACTCGGTATCGAGGTGCAGGCCACCGTTCTATTAAATTCCCGAACTACTAGAAGAACAATGTTTAAGAGAGCGGTGCGCTGCACCTCAGGCACATGCTGTGCGGCACGATTCTATAAAGAGGGCGGTGCCCTGCACCTTTCTCTATCGTTGACGACAACGAAATATCGCATTCGACAAACAATTTCTGTAATTGTTCATTATTGATTGAAATGCACAAAGAAACACAGAGCCAACAAACTGCGGGCGCCGCAAGATTTGTAGCAAGACAAACAAAGCCGGCTTAGAGGTGCGGGGCGCCGTCCTATTAAACTACCGGACAAGAGCGGTGTTTTTAGAGAACGGTGCGCCGCACCTCGGTCTCACGCTTTGAAACACATTTCTACAAAGAGGACGGTGCTACGCACCTTTTTATTGATGTTTTCATAAATACATAAAAGCACTGGCGAAATATGTTTTTTTGGTCCAATTATGACCTATTTCTAACCAGCACAAAAGTGTTCAGGTGCAGAGCACCGCAATATTTGTAGAACAATGCGACACAAGGAAAATCGAGGTGCGG
>JAADIS010000008.1 GCA_013151215.1 Chlorobiota bacterium
GTAATTCGTAATTCGTAATTCATAATTCAACATTCCTTTGAACACCGAACACCGATCAACGATTTGAGATTTTGGAAGTGTGGTTATTTGTCCCATATAAACCTCATCGCTCGCAATTCGTAATTCGTAATTCGTAATTCATAATTCAACATTCCTTCGAACACCGATTAACGATTTGAGATTTTTGAATTTTTGTTGTTGATCCCATAAAGACCTCTTTCCTTTCTACTTTCTCCTTTCTACTTTCTACTTTCTCCTTTCTCCTTTCTACTTTCATCATTCTCCCAACCACGGGATTCTACATTCCTTTCCCAAACAACGCGTCCTCTCTCAACGATTTATGGTTTTTCTTCTCTATCACAAAAGCTTAGTGGCAGTTTGTAATCGGCTCAACGGAAAATGAAATCCCGGGGGGAAACGGGCGAAGGTGGAAAACCCTGTCAACAATTACATATTCCTCCGATATTGCCCTCCTACATCAAAAAGAGCCGCGGTAATTTGGCCTATCGAGGCGTATTTGGCTGTTTCTATCAAAGTGTCAAAGATATTTTCATTGTTTTTGGCTGCTTCCTGAAGTTTTTTCAAACTCTCGGCACTTTCTTGTTTCCATGTCTTATGAAGTTGGTCGAGCATGTAAATTTGATACTCTTTTTCTGTTTCCGTCGCACGGATAACCTCACCGGGGACTATCGTTTTCGAGCCGTCTTTCCCAAAAAATGTGTTAACGCCTATTATGGGCAGTTTGCCCGAGTGCTTCAGGTTTTCATAATACAATGATTCTTCCTGGATCTTACTGCGCTGGTACATGGTTTCCATGGCTCCCAAAACGCCTCCCCTTTCAGTAATCCTGTCGAATTCGCTCAAAATAGCTTCTTCAACCAAATCGGTAAGTTCCTCAATAATAAAAGAACCTTGAAGTGGGTTTTGGTTTTTCGCCAGTCCCAGTTCGTGATTGATTATCAGCTGAATAGCAATAGCCCTTCTTACCGACTCTTCTGTCGGGGTAGTTATTGCCTCATCATATGCATTGGTATGCAATGAGTTACAATTGTCATAAATGGCATACAAAGCCTGAAGTGTTGTGCGTATATCGTTAAAATCTATTTCCTGGGCATGCAAGGACCTTCCCGAAGTTTGGATATGATATTTGAGTTTCTGCGAACGCTCGTCGGCACCATATTTCAGCTTCATGGCTTTTGCCCAAATCAGCCTGGCCACTCTTCCTATCACTGCATATTCAGGGTCTTCGCCATTGCTGAAGAAAAACGAAAGGTTCGGAGCAAATTTATTGATGTCCATCCCCCTTGATTTATAATACTCAACATAGGTAAATCCGTTCGACAAGGTAAATGCAAGCTGGCTTATCGGGTTGGCACCGGCCTCGGCAATATGGTAACCTGAGATTGAAACGCTATAGAAATTTCTTATGTCGTTGTTAATGAAGTATTCCTGCACGTCGCCCATAAGTTTCAAGGAAAAGTCCGTGGAAAAGATACAAGTGTTTTGTGCCTGGTCTTCTTTTAAGATGTCCGCCTGGACGGTTCCACGGACAGAACAAAGGGTTTCGACCTTGATTTTTTCATAAACATCCTTGGGGAGGACCATATCACCTGTAACCCCAAGCAAGAACAAGCCCAAGCCATCATTGCCTTCGGGCAAGGCTCCCTGATATTCAGGCCTTTGCGTTCCTTTTTCTTTATAAATACCTTGGATAATGGCTTCTATTTCTTTTTCAAGTTTGTTTTCTTTGATATAAATCTCGCATTGCTGGTCGATGGCGGCATTAAGGAAATAACCAACCAAAGTGGGAGCAGGGCCGTTTATGGTCATTGATACAGAGGTTTTTGGGTCGGAGAGATTAAAGCCGGAATAAAGTTTTTTGGCATCGTCCAGGCAGGAAATGGAAACGCCTGAATTACCTATTTTGCCGTAAATATCGGGACGGCGGTCGGGATCTTCACCATAAAGGGTTACCGAATCGAAGGCCGTAGAAAGCCTTTTGGCAGGCATACCTTTCGAAACATAGTGGAAACGTCGGTTTGTACGCTCCGGGCCTCCTTCGCCGGCGAACATTCGGGTCGGGTCCTCGCCTTCCCTTTTAAAAGGAAAAACACCGGCGGCAAAAGGAAATTCCCCAGGGACGTTTTCCTTCAATATCCATTTTAATATGTCGCCCTTGCTTTTGTACTGCGGAAGGCAGACTTTTGGTATCTTGCTATGCGACAACGATTCAGTATGCGTTGCTATTTTGATTTCCTTATCCCTGACCTTGAATTTATAAAACTCCTCGGAATAGTTTTTCTTTTTCTCCTCCCATTTCTCGAGCTCATATAAATTGTCGGGGTCAAGTTTTCTAATTAATTCGTCGTAAAGGGATTTCAACTGATCCGTTTGATCATCCATTCCGCTTTCTTTCAGCATCTCCATGCTGCCAGCCAAATGATGCAGTTTTTCGGCAACCAGGCTTTGGTCTTCAGCCCATTGATTATAGGAGCGTACGGTTTCGGAAATCTCCGACAGATACCTAACCCTGTTAGAGGGAATTATATATATTTTCTCATGTTCATCAAAATTCACGGCATTTTTGGATTTAAATTCCGCCCCGGTTTTTTCTTTGATGATCTCAAGTAGTTTCAAATAATATTTATTGACTCCCGGATCGTTGAATTGGGAAGCCACGGTTCCAAAAACGGGCATGTCGTCAACATCCATGTCAAAAAGCAGATTGTTGCGCTGATATTGCTTTTTCACATCGCGCAAAGCATCCATGGCGCCGCGCTTATCAAATTTGTTCAATGCTATCAAATCAGCAAAATCAAGCATATCGATTTTTTCCAGCTGGGTGGCAGCCCCATATTCCGGGGTCATAACGTAAAGTGAAACATCGCTATGGTCAACGATGGATGTGTCCGACTGACCTATCCCGGAGGTTTCGAGGATTATCAGGTCGAAGCCGGCGGCTTGTGCAATTTGTTCAGCGTCCTTAACATGTTTGGAGATTGACAGATTAGATTGCCTTGTTGCCAGCGAGCGCATGAACACCCTGGGGTTGTCGATGGCGTTCATCCTGATCCTGTCGCCCAGCAATGCCCCGCCGGATTTTCTTTTTGACGGGTCAACAGAAATAATTGCCAGGGTCTTGTCGTCGAAATCGTTTAAGAAACGACGTACTATCTCATCTACCAAAGATGATTTCCCAGCCCCCCCTGTCCCGGTGATTCCGAGTACAGGTGCATTTTTGATTTCCGCTTTCTTTTTTACCTCCTCAATCAGTTCAATCACTGATTCGGGATTGTTTTCGGCCGCCGAAATCAGTCTTGATATTTTTACATAATCCTTGTTCTCGATGTCCTCAATGCTTATGTCGGTTTTTATACCTGTTGGGAAATCCGATTTTTCCATTAAATCGTTAATCATTCCCTGAAGCCCCATTTTCATTCCGTCGTCGGGGGAATAGATTCTGGCAATTCCATAATTATGAAGTTCTTTTATCTCTTCAGGAAGGATAACGCCGCCTCCCCCGGCAAAAATTTTAATATGCCCGCAGCCTTTTTCTTTCAGCATATCGTACATATATTTCAAAAACTCTATATGGCCGCCCTGATAGGATGTCAGCGCTATGGCCTGTGCATCCTCCTGTATGGCCGTGTTTACAATATCATGGACCGAGCGGTTATGTCCAAGGTGGATAACCTCGGCGCCACCGGCCTGGATAATTCTCCGCATTACGTTGATGGCGGCGTCATGACCATCGAAAAGAGATGCCGCAGTAACTATACGTACATGATTTTTAGGCTTATATACTTTTGGAATCTGCATTTTTTGAAAATTTTTTATGTGGGGCAAATATAAGGAATCCTAGCTTATTTTTTATGTGTGTTCTCATAAGATTGAAATAGCCTTATTCGCTATAAACAGGGGTTAGCGCATGCACCATATAATACTTTTTATTGGAAAGGCATTGGCATTTATAGCGGGTGCGCCTTTTGGGGCCTTTAATAAACCTGCGTCCACCCTCTATTGCAAAAACAGCGTTCTCATTTAATTCTTCGAGAGTCGGCAAATGAGCATGTTCATCATATTTTTTTAGGCAACGGCTTAAAGCAATCTCGGAAGTGCTTGACGCCTTGCTGTTTGCAATGCTTTGTATAAGGGGCTCCTCAATATCGTGTGGGAAAACCCCTCTCCCCGTAAAATTAAGCATCAACTCCCTATATGTCGATTTCCATTCTTTTCCATGAGCCTTAACATTGCCTTTGTGCTTTTCCCAGACTAACAAATGGGCAAATTCGTGCACAACAGTTATCAAGAACAAGTATTTGTTGAGATCGTGGTTTATGCTGATCCTGTGATTGTTATACCTTAAAGGTGGCTTGTAATCACCAAGCTTGGTCTTGCGCTTGGGCGTAATTTTTAAATGAACCTTATTTTCAACTATCCATGCATAGATTGTATCGACACTTTTTTCAGGTAAATATCCTTTTAGTATTTCTTTATGTTCCATCGGCGCAAAATTATATAATTATCGTCAATTTTTAATGATGCACTTATTTGTTCCTGGGCAAGCGCAAGCTTTCCCCTCAAAATTCCTGCTGCAAGCCGAATGCCTTGTTTCCGTTCGCGATAGGGAGCGGTGTGCCGCAGAGAATTTTTTCGAACATCAGCCCTCTAATCTATATAATTTGTATTTTCGTGATAAAAAATGATAAAGACCAGGCTTTTATACTTTTCGCTAGTGGGCATGTTGCTGTCGTTTGCCGTATTGCGAAGCATCGACGGGGAATTGCAGAAAGGAAAGAGTGAATATGGGATAGTCGGCTTCGAACTTTCCCACGATAGCGATACTGCAAATGCGATAGTGGGTTACTGGACTGAAAACGACAAACTCGGCCAGGCCTTTTTCAGTCTCGGCTTCGATTATCTGTTCATATTGTTCTATGTGGCATTCCTGGCCCTGTGGACCTCGCTTATGGCCGGGAAATTCTATAGTGCTATATGGAGGAATATCGCTTATGCGATTATTTTGCTGTTTATTTTAGCCGGTTTGCTCGATGCAGTAGAGAATTATTCCCTCATGAAATTCTTGAACAACGCAGATGGAGGTTATTGGTTGATTATTGCCTTTTATTGTGCCTCGATAAAGTTTGGTTTAATCGGCTTGGGGGCCTTATACAATCTTGGTGTTCTCATCGGGCAGAAGACCATAAGGGTTTAAGGGCGCCACCAAGTAAGTATAACCCGAGCAGTCGCAGTCTTTCTTTTTTTTATGCTTTGGCTTAAACGAGCTTCTGCTGCTGGAGCATGAGCACATCAATGAAAATGCGATGAGCAAAATAGCCGGTATTATCAAGGATAGTTTCTTCATAAATCTTAAAAAACGTTATAAAATCAACTAAAAAGCAAAAGCTTTGTTGCAAAGGCAAAACTAAAAATTCTTTTTGTTTAACTTAGCTGATGCAATAGTTCGTGCAGTTTTTGTTTCTCGCAAAACCGCTAATCCGCCAAGTGCTGATTATCTGTATGATGATAATTTATTATATGTTTTTGCAAGCATCTGATATTGTGTATGTTATAAAACATTAACGAACTATTGCGATGCATGCGGCATTAAAAAATCGGATATGAAAATTATTACTGAAATGGGGGAATATGCCATGCTGATGTTCCAGGCTTTCAAGAAGCCTGACAAAGGCAAGGTTTTCAGGCGTCAGCTAATGATGGATTTTCAGGACTTGGGGACCAACTCAATAGGAATAGTTGCCATTATATCGATATTTACAGGTGCTATTATCGCCATGCAAACAGCATATAACATGGATAGTCCCTTGCTTTCGCAAAAACTTATTGGTTTTTCGACCAGGCAGATGATGATATTGGAATTCTCGCCAACCATCATAAGCTTAATACTTGCCGGGAAGGTAGGGTCGAGCATAGCCTCCGAGATAGGGACTATGCGCGTTACCGAACAAATTGATGCTCTTAAGGTTATGGGGATAAACCCTGCAAATTACCTCATCTTGCCAAAAATCACCGCATCGATAATCTATAACCCGATACTTATTGTTTTTTCGATGTTTCTAGGCATCGGGGGTGGCTGGTTAGCATGCATAGTTACCGGTATAGTGCCCTCTTCAGCCTATATAGAAGGAATACAAGCCTGGTACGAACCCTTTACCCTAGTTTATGCGCTAATTAAAACCCTTGTTTTTGCCTTTATAATCTCCTCTGTTTCAGGCTTTAAGGGTTATACCGTGAGCGGCGGGTCGGTTGAGGTTGGCAGAAACAGCACCCAGGCCGTGGTTTATAGCAGCATTTTGATTATCATTTTCGATTTAATATTAACCCAACTTTTGCTGGTATGATAGAAGTAAAGAATATATCAAAATCGTTTGGTGGCCAGCAGGTGCTGAAAAACATAAGCATGGATTTCCTGAAGGGCAAAACCAACCTGATCATTGGGCAGAGCGGTTCGGGAAAAACGGTTTTGATGAAATGTTGCATAGGGCTGTTCGACGTTGACGAGGGACAGATAAAATTCGACGAAAGGAATTTCACTAACCTAAACGAGAAAAAGAAAAAGCTCATCCGCAAGGAAATGGGTGTTTTGTTCCAGGGTGGTGCCTTGTTCGATTCCTTTAATGTTGAGGAGAATGTGATGTTTCCATTAAATATGTTCACTAAAATGAGCCTGGAGGAAAAGCGCGAGAGGGTTAACGACGTTCTTGTGAACGTAAACCTGCCCAACGCACATAAAAAACTCCCGTCTGAGCTCAGCGGCGGAATGATCAAGCGCGTTGCTATTGCAAGGGCGATATCGCTCAGGCCCAATTATTTGTTTTGCGACGAGCCAAACTCGGGCCTGGACCCCAAAACCGCCGAGCTTATCGACGAATTGATCTCAAACCTTACCGAGAAATTCAATATGACAACTGTGGTAAATACGCACGACATGAATTCTGTTTTGCAAATAGGACAAAAAATATCATATCTTTACAAAGGAAATCTGTGGTGGGAAGGCAGCAAGGAGGAGATCATGAAAACCGACAACGCCGAGCTGAACGATTTTGTCTTTTCGACTGAACTTACCCGTCGCTTAAAATAATTATAATGACAATTAATTTGATCGATCTTATTTTTCTCGTCCCCATAATGTTCTTTGCTTATTCAGGATACAAAAAAGGGCTTATAATTGAAGCGGCGACCTTGGGAGCCTTGATATTAGGGCTTTATTTCGCGATTTATTTTTCTGACATCGCAGGAGGCTTCTTGAACAAAACCTTCAATATTGAGCAAAAATATATGGGGGCACTTTCATTCGTGCTTACTTTTATAGTTGTTGTTTTTGGGGTAATAGCAGTTGGCAAAGCCCTGGAAAAAATCGTTGATATACTTTTTTTGGGTTTTTTAAACAAGATGGCAGGTGCTGTTTTCGGAATAATAAAAGGGGCGCTCTTTATCAGCGTCCTGATATTTGCATTCTCCTATTTCAGGCTCGAAGACAGCGTGTTCAGCACGGATGCCCGCAAAAAATCATTGTTTTACGATACGGTAAAATCCATTGCCCCCGCCCTGGCTTCCTGGTTGAAGCTCGAAAAGCTCGACATTAAGATTCCGGACAAGGAAGAAATGATAGACAATGTTATCTGATTTCAATCCACGCGGCTACGGCTATCGTTCATAAGCTCCGCCACAAACTTTATCCCTTCAGCATATCCGATTTCGAAAAGTTCGGCGGTATTTCTAAAATCAAGAACACGGAAGGGTTTTTCGAGCAAGGGCTCGATAACGTAAGTGCATTTTTCCATCTTGCTTTTCGCAGTTTGCCTGCTTACCAACGTAAACACCCTTTCGGCTATGCTTCTTATGTTTTCGGACCCATGATATTTGTAGTTGTTAACATGGATTCCCAATACGTTTTTCTTGCCCACGAAAGGCTCCACCGGCATATTGTTCAACAAACCACCGTCAACATAATGTTGTCCGTTTATTTCAATCGGGGCAAAAAGTATCGGTATAGATGCGGATGCCAATACAGCATTCGATAATTCGCCATTGTCTATTATCTCGAATTTACCGCTCTCCAGGTTGCTGACACAACAATAAAAAGGTATCCTCAACGACTGAAAATCGTTAACGGGTATAAATTCCGCAAGGGTTTTTTTAAGCTTTGTCATCGTCAACAAGCCTTTTCTGTTCCACGACAACTGAAAAACACTCGCGAACTTTTTGGTTTCCATAAGTTTTTTTATCTCCAAAGGCGGCATACCGGCACAATAAAGAGCGCCTACGATAGCACCGATGCTCGTTCCCGAAACGGCTTCGATTTTTATTTCATGTTCGTCCAATGCCTGCAAAACGCCCAGATGTATTGCTCCCCTTGCCCCTCCGCCACTTAAAACCAGCGACAAGCCATCAGGAGTCTTATTTAAAAACGATTTTATGAGCTCTATTAATTTCATATTATAAAGTTGGGGGAAGACTCTTCCGTTTTAAGGCACTAAATTAACAAGATTACTTGAAGTATTTATTAAATCACGCTTAATTAGCTCCTTTTCTCATTTGATCAATAGGCTCATAAGACCTCGTTATAATATGATTTTATGTACCAGAACGCCTTTAGAACTCTTCAGGACAATCAAGTAAAGCCCATGTTGGAGATTTTCAGAATAAACATCCAACAAAATACGTTTCTTTTTGTTATTTTTATTAAAAGTCCTTTTTAACAAGCGTTTGCCTGATAAATCGTAAACTTCTACGTAAGCAGCAGCTAAGGTTTCCGGGATTTCAAGGGCGATTATTCCGTTTCCGGGATAGCGGACCAATAGTTCCGTTCCCTGCTCAATTTCAGTTTCCGCTAAAGGAAGCTCGAGCAAGAAATGCCCGCTCAGCACTAAGCTGTCATTATAATAGTAATTATATGTCCACTCTCCAAGAAGGATGTCAGGAGGTGTGAAAATATAAGAGTAATAATAATAATACCACCAATCTTTTTGATAAGTGAGACTGTATTCGAACCATAAATTACCATTGGGCGTAAGCCATTCGATACGTGTCGAATCTCCGGCTTTAATACCGTACTGGAGGTTCCAGAAAGTGATTACTGAATCCTGCTTATTGAAACTCGTCCTTGGCACAGGCCTTTCGCGCAGGGAGTCGATGGGCGGGACATAATCACATAATCCCGAGTCCCAAACATTGAAACTTGTATCGTAAGGCAATGAGTCTATCCAAAAAGAATAGTTGTTGCCGCAAGAGCCGGCAAATGGATCAACCAGGAACAACGAATCGTACCAGAGTTCAAAATGCAGGTGTGGGTCGGTGGAGTTGCCGGAACTGCCTACCTGCCCTATAACTTGCCCCTGCACCACCGTATCGCCCACGCTCACAACTATCGAATACTTTTTCTGATGACCATAATAAGAAAAATGCTTGTCGGGATGCTTAATAGCAACATAATTGCCAAGTCCCAGATCGGGGTTGCCATCCGTATTGCGGTCAAATTCGCCATCATGCACAAAAACAACCACACCGGAGTCAACCGCCAAGATATCAACCCCATCGTCCATTTGCGGAAACCCGCTGATGACGAAATCAGTGCCCTGATGGCCATCGTAGGTCTTAGTGCCGCATTTATGATCGAAAAACGAGTCGCCGATATCCCAATCGACATAATTTACGATAATAAAATCCTGACCGTAAACTCCTTGGACGGGTTTTACAAAAACCGGTGCTTGGGCCGGCAAAAACAAAACTTTTAAGAGGAAAGAAATTATAAGTATGTATTTTATTAGATGTATCATATCAGAAATTTCATGGCCGGAAATATCAACATAATCTCACGTACCTTGTGCACAAAAGTAATCTTTCTGATGGAAACTATTGGTGCTATGCTGCGTACCTCATTTATTCGTTTTGTTTTTTTGTTTACAAACATATTTCATTAATAGGTATAACATACACACCTACAATTAATTGCCAGCCAGTTAGGCAGAAAGGCGATATACAGTATGAACCCGTCTTAGCAACTGGCTTTGGGGGTTGCTCAGGGGATTTACCCCTGCACCACCCCTGTCATCTCGAAGGAGGAACGACTGAGAGATCCCCTGGGAACGGTGGGTTTCATCAGGGGATTTCTCCCTGCGGTCGAAATGACAACGGGGGCAAATGACAGTATGATTAAATACCTTTGATTTCCTCATTCAAAAACCGCCATTCGGGGTTAAAGGAAGTAATCAGATTATCTTTCTTTTCCCTTCTCCATTTTTTTATTTCTTTTTCTCTGTCGATAGCGTGTTCAATGTGGGTGAAATGCTCGTAATAAACTAGATAATGGCAGTTGTACTTTTTTGTGAACCCCTTATACCAGTTTCGTGTTCGTAAACACGTCTTTCAATGTTATTGGTAACACCTGTGTAAACTACATTTTTGTGTTTGTTCGTCATTATATAAACGAAGTAGTTGTGGGGTCGAGCCATTTTACAAAGTTATTAATACTTATGTCGTTATCCAAGCGGTTGTCATGTCGAGGGAAGTGGAGTGACGAGACATCCCACACCCGCCCTGTCATCTCGAAGGAGGAACGACTGAGAGATCCCCTGGGAATGGTGGGTTTCATCAGGGGATTTCTCCCTGCGGTCGAAATGACAACTGGGTCTGGGGTTTGCCCTAAAAATCATTAGGATATCTTTCCAACAAGAAAAATACTAATAATCCTATTTGGCACTTCCAAACTGCTCGAGAGCATCTATGATATCGAGGTAGGCGCCATTGAATGCCGAGGTGTCGGCACTTTCAGCCACCTTCAACCCTTACCCTAAAAAAACTATTCCCCCACAACAATTATTGCCCGAAAAAACAATCTCTGTTAATTTGTAGTGCAAAAGCTTTTATGCCGTTGACACAAAAGTGCAAATCCCATGACGCTCAAAGCCCACAACCGGTCCGGTTTAAGAAACACAAATGCTGCCTGATAATTTTAATTGGTTATTTTTGGGCTTTTAAAAAAATCAAGAATTGGCGAATCCATTAAAAAAACTTGCCGGCGACACGGCCATTTACGGATTGGGGACCATGGTTCCCAGGTTGTTGAATTATCTTTTGGTCCCTTTTTATACCATATTGGTTTTCAACAAAGCGGAGTACGGGCAGATAACCGAACTTTATGCCTATGTTGCAATTTTGCTGGTTTTGCTCACTTTCGGTATGGAAACAGCATTTTTCCGTTATGCCAACAAAGAAAAAAACGCAGCCGATGTTTATAATACGTCCCTTTCGGCAATTATTTCCGTAGCCATTGTTTTTCTGGGCTTGGTAGTGCTGTTCTCGGATCAGATTTCCAAGGCCATCAGATATTCGGGACATAGTGAATACATATTGATGATTGCACTGATTGTTGCCATCGATGCCTTCACGGCCATCCCTTTTGCATGGCTGCGCTACGAGGACAAAGCCAAAAGATTTTCTTTTATCAGAATTGCGAGCGTTGCCATAAATATTTCTTTCAACCTTATATTCCTGGTTGTTGTTCCCAAATGGT
>JAADIS010000123.1 GCA_013151215.1 Chlorobiota bacterium
ACACACCCTGTAACATGCAAATAATCAATATGATATACGATCTTAGCCTTGGCATTCCCCACTCTTTTTGGATATTTTGCTTACAAAGCTAATTAATTTTCAGCAGAAAAGGAAGTGGTTTCCCTTGAATTTTTAAGATTTGCAAATGGCGGTTGGCAATATGATAAGTTGGGTATTTTGAAACATCAAATTTCATTTTACTACGATGATTGTTCGTAGTTATAATGTTCATATTTAGCACTTTCTGCCCAATTTATAATATTGCGTGTTGTGTGCTGCCTATTCTTCAATAATTATTTCTTGTGAATCTTTATTGACATCAGATTTTTCAATCTCCGCTAACGAATAATCAATTATTACATTATTCTTTATAGCAAATGATAGATTATCAGTCAACTCGGTAGGAGTTTCATAAGTAATATCACTAGCAGAAGTATTCTGCGTATTATAATTTACTAATATGGCATTATTAATATTTTCCATAATATTTTATTTTACAAATGTAATACATTTTTTAATTTTCATGCTTCCAACCTTCAAAAATTCTTTGATCTTCAACTGCAGTTCTCTGTAAACGTGGTAATCCAGGCTGATTAATCGGTATTTGTTTTTTAGTAATTTCTCCTTCACTAACAAAAACATCTGTACCACCTTGAATACTCTCAATTAATGCTCTTCTAAATGAGTATTTTGTTGAGTTTTGATTGCCAAGAATAACATTTGGGTCATATCTTTTCGATAATTCTAATTCTGAATGAATATCATCAAAGACTTTTTTGATTTTATGATAAAAATCCATTGATGGAGTTTCAACCTTTAATCCTAATTCATCTCTTGCTTCTCTACGATAAATTGGATAATCATGACTCCCCGAATCAGAACATAAAAATGATACTATTTCTTTTATTTTCTTTTTATCTTCAAAATTATGATTTAATAATTTTTCTGCCAACATTTGAATTTGTGAACGTGAACGAAATACATTTCCAATAACAATTGGGTGAATCTTATCTGCTAGTACATTGAAAATCCGTGTCAAATCATTTTCATTGGATATTTTTAGTTCTTGTTTAGCATACTCAAAAAAACCTTTGATAGATTCAACGCTTACAGGTACTCTTGCTTGCGGATTTTGGGGAATTGCAGGATTTTGGGGATTTAGCGGACTATTTAAACTCGGGTCAATTGGTCCTAGCGTGGCTTGTTTTGTCATGATAATATTATTTGCTCCTAGACTAATTAATGTCCCTGCACTCCTTGCTTTTGAAACAATAATAACTTCATATGATTTGCAAAATTGTTTTATAAGATTTATCAAACTCCAAGCAGCCATTGTATCTCCTCCTCGAGTATAAAGAAATAATGTGATTTTTTCAGGCAAATCAAATTTGTCTAAATGGTCAACAAAATAATCTTGCATTTCAGAAGAAATTTGCGTTTCAAGATTGGGTCTATCTCCTGTAATGAATACTAATAGTTTTGAGTTTCTTTCCTTTTCAATTTCTTTGTAAAGTTTAAGTCTTTCTTTTAACATAGTTTTTTATTTTAAAAGTTCATTCTTTCAGGTCGCACATTACTACTTAACAAAAACACCCCCAATGTACACATACACTTCCTTAGCAATCACACACTCTATAACATGCAAATAATCAATATGATAAACGATATTAGGTTTGGCATTCCCCACTCTTTTTGGATATTTTGCTTACAAAACTAATTAATTTTTAGTAGAAAAGGAAGTGGTTTCCCTTGAATTTTTATGATTTGCAAACTATCAACTTATTCGGTTCCATTTTCAGCAGCAAAAATATCCAGGTCCCGTGGAATACAGGGTGACATTGAATGTCATGTTGCCGTTTTTTTTTATTTTTATGCTTTACTAAAAGCTTTTGTAAATGAAAAAATACACATTCCCGGGTGAATTGCTTATCGATTACCGCTTGTAAAATGATGTCTCGCAAGCAGACCTTACAGCCAAAATGAATGTGGATGTCAGGACAATTATAAGATGGGGAGCAATACAATCGCTTATAAAAGCTGAGAAAGAAAAAGACCTGATCGATGAAACTTTTATCCCCTTTCAGTTGATACGTAACCTTAACGCGGCTGTCAGCATACCCACTTATTACGATTTTGCCCTTAGGAAATACGCCTTGGCCGAAATCTCGATAAAATTGCCTTCGTCACTGTGGATCAAAGAACAGTTGGGCACAAAACTGATTTGGGAAAACAGTCCGGAAAGGGGGGGCAAATATATCGAACAGACAGGAATCACACTATGATATTAACTGGTCAAAAAAAAAGGGCCCTTATTGCACGAGGCAATAAGGGCCGTCCTATTATATCTAGTTTAAAATCACGTTGGATACTTTTTGAAGATATCTCCCGACTTCATTAAAATATCGACATATTGCGCACGTCGATAAGCAAAAGGATCCTTGATGTTCTTCTTCGACATATTGCCCCTGAACTCTTCCAGGCTGTCGTATTCGCGGTTCGCCATCCAGATTTCCATATCCTCGAGCATTTTGGTGATTTGCTGAGGCCCGCTCTTGTAAACGGCGCTTACTACCTGAACCACGTCGGCACCTGCAAGCAACATCTTGATTACGTCGCCACCTGAAAAAATCCCCCTGTTCGCGCAAATATCCGCTTTGATATTATCATATAAAAGACCAGTATATCTCAAAGGTAACCTGCTGTCGAACTCTGTCGATAGATTATAGTTGAAAGCCATTTCCTCTGTTTCTATATTTATTTCGGGCTGAAAAAGCTTGTTGAACAACACAAAGCCGTCAACGCCTTTTTTGTCCATCTCGTTGAAGGTAAACAAGGGATTGGTATAAAACGGGCTAAGCTTGACGCTCACGGGTATGCCAACAACCTTTTTAACGCCCTCAATAACATCAAGTTCTTCGGCGATGATAGCCTTTCCCTCCATCTCGAACTCCCTGGGGTTATTGTAGAAATTAAGCTCCAGCGCATCGGCCCCGGCCTCTTCGAGTTTTTTGGCATATTCATACCATGTTTCATCGGTAACGGCATTTAAGCTTGCGATTAAAGGGATGTCCAATGCTGCTTTTGCTTCTTTAAAATGCATCAAGAACTCCTCGGGGCCGGATTCGTAAAGCTCGGAATGGAACATGCTCGTGCTTTCGCCATAGCGTTCTTCATAACCGGTATGCAACTGGTGCATCTCAAGGTTCTCCAACTGAATCTGCTCTTCGAAAAGGGATTTATAAACTATTGCCGAAGCCCCGGCAGACTCAAGCTTCTTAAGCATCGATATATCGCTGACAAGATTGCTGGCGCCTATTATTATAGGGTTTTTCAATTCCAGCCCTAAATATTTTGTAGTAAGATTCATGATAAAATTACTTTAGTTTTTATTTTGGCTGTAAAATTAAGATAAAATCTTAGATTTCCTGATATAAGTAAATTTATAATCGTTTTAAATTGTTATTTATACAATATTTTTAACACATCAGGCATAAGATCCTATAATAAAAAAAGTACTTTTGCAAATCCTGGTTTTAGGTCGGGAAAACAGTACTAATCAATTCAAAATAACTTGATTATGAACAGTAATAAAAAGTTTATAACATGTGACGGAAACTACGCCGCCGCACACGTAGCATATATGTTTAGCGAAGTAGCGGCTATTTATCCCATCACTCCCTCATCAACCATGGCCGAATATGTTGACGAATGGTCATCATTTGGTAGAAAAAATATTTTCGGGGAAACTATTAAGGTAGTCGAAATGCAATCGGAAGGCGGTGCGGCAGGTGCTTTGCACGGATCGCTGCAATCAGGGGCACTTACTACAACTTTCACGGCATCGCAGGGCCTTTTGCTGATGATACCCAATATGTATAAAATTTCCGGTGAGCTTTTGCCGGCGGTTTTCCATGTTAGCGCACGTAGCTTGGCCGCACAGGCATTATCCATTTTTGGCGATCACAGCGACGTGATGAGCACGCGCCATACAGGTTTTGCGATTCTTGCAACGGGCAGCGTCCAGGAAATTATGGATATCGCCCCCATAGCGCACTTTGTCAGCTTGAAGTCGAGAATTCCTTTCCTTCACATGTTCGACGGTTTCCGCACCTCGCACGAAATCCAGAAAGTCGAATACCAGGAGCATGAGGACCTAGGACATCTTTTCCCTTGGGAGGACGTTCAGAAATTCCGCGACAATGCGCTAAACCCGGAGCATCCCGTTACCAGGGGAACGGCTCAAAACCCCGATATTTATTTTCAGGCCCGCGAGGCTTCCAACCGCTTCTACGACCCTATCCCTGATATGGTTGAGGATTATATGCAGGAAATGAAGAAAGTTCATGGCCGCGAATATCACCCATTTACTTATTATGGCGCTGAAGATGCTGAAAACGTGATAATCGCAATGGGTTCCGTAACGGAAACCATTCGCGAAACCATTGATTATCTTAATGCCAAGGGCGAAAAAACAGGGCTTGTATCAGTTCACCTTTATCGTCCCTTCTCCGAGAAGTATTTAATGAGGGTCATGCCTGAGTCTGTCAAGAACATTGCTGTTTTGGACCGCACCAAAGAGCCGGGAGCAAATGGCGAACCACTTTATCTTGATGTAAAAGAGATATTCTATGGCAAAGAGAACCGGCCGTGCATTGTTGGTGGCCGTTACGGATTAAGCTCGAAAGACACAACCCCGGCACAAATAATCTCGGTATTCGAGAACCTTAAGCTAAGCGAGCCTAAACACGGTTTCACCATAGGGATTGTTGACGATGTTACTTTCAAGTCATTGCCGCTGCTTCCCGAAGTATGTATTTCGGAAGAGGGAACTTACGAAGCCAAGTTTTATGGCCTGGGCGCCGACGGCACTGTCGGGGCAAATAAAAACTCCATTAAAATCATCGGTGAATCCACCGACAAATATGCCCAGGCATATTTTGCTTACGATTCAAAGAAATCAGGCGGCATAACCGTTTCCCACCTTCGTTTCGGCGACAAACCAATACGTTCCACATATTTGGTGGGAACCCCTGATTTCGTTGCCTGCCACGTTCCGGCATATCTTACAAAATACGATATGCTCAAAGGCATGAAAAAAGGAGGAACCTTCCTCTTGAACAGTATTTGGGACGAAGAGGAAACCAAACGCCGTTTGCCCGACAGTATGAAGAAGTTCATGGCTGAGAACAAAATAAGGTTTTATACCATAAACGCGACCAAAGAGGCCGCTGAAATTGGACTTGGCAACAGAACCAATACCATTATGCAGTCCGCTTTCTTCAAAGTTGCCGAAGTGATCCCTTATGCCGATGCCGAGGAACTGATGAAACATTTCATCATGAAAACTTATGGTAAGAAAGGCGAGGAAATAGTCAATATGAACTATGCCGCCATCGACAAAGGGGCAAATGTTACTGAAATTGAAGTCCCTGCCGAGTGGGCCGGCATTGCTGTTGGGGAAGAAAAAACCGAGGACAACATCAAGCTTCCTGATTTTATCAAGAACGTTGTTCGTCCGATAGAAGCATTGAAGGGTGATGATTTGCCCGTTAGCGCATTCCTTGGCCGTGAAGATGGAACTTTCCCGCAGGGAACCGCTGCTTTCGAGAAACGGGGTATAGCAGTTGAGGTTCCTGAGTGGCAAGCCGATAATTGTATCCAGTGCAACCAATGTGCTTATGTCTGCCCCCATGCCGTTATCCGTCCTTTCCTTGTTGACGAAAATGAAGAAAAAGCACTTCCCGGGGGCATTGAATTAATTGATGCCAAGGGAAAACAAAAAGGATATAAATTCCGTATCCAGGTTAGTGTACTCGACTGTACCGGCTGTGGCAGCTGTGCCGATGTTTGTCCTTCGAAAGAGAAATCGCTCATCATGAAACCTCTTGACGGACAAAGGGCGGAAGCTGCAAACTGGGATCACCTGGTAAAAGAAATATCCTACAAAAAGGATGTCGTAAACAAATTCGGCTCATTCAAGGAAGCACAGTTCGCGCCCAGCTTGTTCGAGTTTTCGGGGGCATGTGCTGGTTGCGGCGAAACCCCGTATATTCAAACTGCCACCACTCTTTATGGCGAGCGCATGATGATAGCCAACGCAACAGGTTGTTCCTCGATCTACGGCGGCAGCGCCCCATCAACACCTTATACGACCAACGAGGAAGGCAAAGGCCCCGCATGGGCAAACTCCTTATTCGAAGACAATGCCGAATATGGCCTGGGGATGTCAACAGGTGTCCGCCAGATGCGCAACCGTATTGAAAGGCTGATGAACGAGGCTCTAGCAAATGGCATAGACGACGAAAGAAGAGAAGCCTTCCAAAACTGGATCGACACCAAAGAGCTTGGTAACGAATCAATTGCGGCTTCCGCTAAAGTCAGCCAGGCCCTGAAAGGAAAAACCGACGATCTTGCCAGGCAATTGCTCGGGCTGGAACAGTATTTCGTCAAGAAATCAGTTTGGATATTCGGTGGCGACGGTTGGGCATACGATATTGGCTTTGGTGGTGTTGACCATGTTTTAGCCTCAGGCGAAGATGTAAATATCCTGGTTCTTGATACTGAGGTTTACTCAAACACAGGTGGCCAGGCATCTAAAGCCAGCCCTACTGCTGCCGTTGCCAAATTTGCGACTTCGGGAAAAGAAGTCCGCAAAAAAGACCTTGGTGCAATTGCCATGACTTATGGTTATGTTTATGTTGCGCAGGTGGCGATGGGAGGAAATATGGCCCAATACTTCAAAGCATTGAAAGAAGCCGAGGCATATCCTGGCCCATCCTTGATTATTGCTTATTCCCCATGTATTGCACACGGCTTGAGAAATACAATGGCCGAGTCGCAAGCCGAAGAGAAATATGCCGTTCAGTCGGGATACTGGTCACTGTACCGTTATAACCCGCTTTTGGAAAAAGAAGGCAAGAATCCTTTCCAACTTGATTCGAAGGAGCCTGACTGGGACAAATATCAAAATTTCCTTGATATGGAGGTCCGTTTCCTCACCCTCAAGAAGTCATTCCCCGAAAGGGCAAAAGACCTTCAGCAACAAGCCGTTAAAAACGCACAATGGCGTTATAATTATTACAAACGTCTTGCTGAAATGGATTTTTCGGAACATTAATATAAGTTCTGAAACACTCTCAAAAAAAGCCCCCTCAAATTACTGAGGGGGCTTTTTTTTATTCTCGACTTATTTTATCATCAACTTCTTGACTAACCTTTGATTTTTTGAACTAACAAACTCCAGCAAATAAACCCCTGTGCTTAGTTTTGAATTATCAAGGGTGTTGGATCCGGAGCCCAATGAATAGTTGGCAACAATATTTCCGCCCAAGCCATAAACATTTAACTTATAAACATCATCATCGCCAATATTTACAATCAGTCTGCCTGGGGTATTGATTATTTTTATTTGCCCGGCATCAATATCGTTTACTGAGGCAATGTGAGAAGCGTTGAAAACCTTCAGATCCTTCCAGTATCCTTTGAATGTTTCGCCGGAACCCGCGTGTTCATTTACAAATGATGCATCATTATTATGATTTAGAGCATCGATATCCTTTGTTAAAACAAGATTGTCGTCGAGGTATATCCTTGCTTTTTGCTCACTTGAATTATAATTAATAATAAGATTATGCCATTGGTCGAGACTAACTACGGTAGAACTTAGCTCGTAAACGGAACCGTCGTTGGCCATTAAAACCAATTTATCGCCCTCGATATATGCTCCCATCCATCTCCACGACAAACCGCAGATTATTATAGGCGTCCTGAAATCAGGTAGTTCTTCGATATAAAAATCGAGCATGACCGAAAAATTACCGAAATCGAAATTTGCTACCGAGGGTGTTTGAATAACGGAACCCGAAAGGTCAACTCCATAATAAATACCGTTGGAATAAACGCCCCCGTTCTGAAAAGGTGCATTGGTCAGGCTTATATCATCCAAATTCCCAGTGGCATCGACTGCATCAGTCACCAATGGGTAATTTGCCATAAGAGAATCTTGAGCACTTGCGCTAAAAATTAATAAAAATGCGATTACAAAGGTTGCATAAAATTTTTTCATACCTAATAACTTAATTAAACAATGTTTTTTATTAACAAATATAGCAATAGTTTTAAATATGCAGATATTTGGCACAAACGCAATCAAATAGCAAAGCAAGTTTTTCATTTTGAAACTTCATTTTGAAACTTTAATCCTGCCAGTCTTAACCAAAACTTTTTCTTTGTGAGACTCCGTGTCTTCTCCGTGCTCCTCTGTGTAACAGATATCCCGCAACAGCACAACCCAAAACTTTTTCTTTGTGAAACTCCGTATCTTCTCCGTACTCCTCTGTGTAACAGATATCCCACAAGTAGCACAAACAAATATCAAAACAAGCTCAATAAAATAACACAGCACATCAAAAATGGAATCAGCCACTTTTAATTGAATTTCCGTACTTTAGCACCATGATTTACCCTCGGAATTTTGAGCAGAAACTCGGTTTTGACAGCATCCGCGACCTTATCAAGGAGAATTGCGTGAGCCCTATGGGCATTACTTTGGCAGATAACATCAGGTTCTCCTCGAATACCGAAAACATCAAAACATTATTATCTCAAACACAGGAGTTTATACAGATAATAGATTTTGGGAAATCCTTTCCTGCAAACAACTATTTCGATCTGCGCCACGAGCTAACGAGATTAAAACTTGAAGGTACATATATCGAAAAGGACTCTTTGTTCGATCTTAAATCATCATTAACCGCTATTAGTGATATCATATTGTTCTTCAAGAAATCCGAGGCGGAGGATTATCCTGAATTAATAAAACTTTGCGGGAGGGTTTTTATTCCCGATGGGATATTATCTGCTTGCGACAAAATTATCGACGACAAAGGCGGGATTCGCGACACTGCCTCCCGGCAATTGCTCGAAATACGAAACAAGCTCATTGTCAAAAGCCGGCAGGTGCTGAAGGAGACAAAGAAGGCCTTTGATCAGGCAAAAAATCAGGCTGGGTGCCTGAAAACACTGATATGACCATCCGCAACGGAATAACCGTAAACAATACCGGCGAGGACGCAAATGAAGTTTACAATAATTATTTTGAAACTTTAACTACAGGAATTACCTCTGCCGGTACTAACAGAGATGATGATTCAGATATTGGCCTTTGTATTAAATGTAATGATTTTGCTAATGTCAGAAGTGATATTTATGTAACAAGTGTTACTAATCCTACGGGAGGAAAACAAGGTATAGCATTAAATCAAGGTGAGTTGGCACCAAACCCATTACCCGGCGAATTGGGTGATCCCACATATAATGCAGGTAATATATTTTCTGAGGAATATAATGATTATACTATTTATAATTTTTCTATTGATGATGCAAATTGTAGCCCGGTAAATTATACTTATCAGGGTGTGGTTAGTAGTAATAACACTTTTAAGGTTAAACCTGACCCTGTATCATCACCCAATAATTATCTCTCACTAATAGGTGATCCAAATACTGAGTACGGAAGCAAGGAACTTAGTTGCCCATCAAATTTAAGTGAATATAGGAGTTCATTATCAGGTTCGAAAATAACCTATATTAATGAATCTAGTATTGTTACTAATAAATATGACACTCTTGAGTTGGTAATTGACGGGGGTAATACCACTTCTTTAATACTGGACGTAAACACTTCTGTTTCTAATGAGTCACTCGAATTAAGACAGCAGCTTATAGATGAATCACCGTATTTGTCAGATACAGTTTTAAAATCAGCAATAAATAAGGAAGATGTGCTTCCCAATGCCATGTTACGTGATGTACTTGTAGCTAATCCTCAGTCGGCAAAATCAGTTGAGGTAATGAATACGCTTTATAATAAGGAGAATACTATGCCTGAATATTTAGTTGATGAAGTATTGCTGGGTTCAAATATTATGGGGGAAA
This sequence comes from Chlorobiota bacterium, assembly GCA_013151215.1. Lineage (GTDB taxonomy): Bacteria > Bacteroidota > Bacteroidia > Bacteroidales > F082 > BM524. Next base: position 9,937 of record JAADIS010000123.1, read on the forward strand.
AAGACATAATTGTAAGTGAATTAAGCAAGCATAAAACAAATAGGGATAAAGTATTTAACGAATTATACAATTATTATCTACAGGATACACTTAATAATAATGATAGTTTAATATCGCTATTGCAATGCGCTCTTCATCAAGAAGCCAGATATAAGCTTGCCAGATTATATGAAACTTTAAATGATTCTCTTAATACATTTAGTACAATATCTCAAATTGAAGATCAATTTAATCTCAATGAGATTGAGTATGAAAATTACGATAATTTTATTGAATTGGCAGAACTTAAATGGACTATGGCTCATGATACGGCTCTGGTTGATTCACTATATGTTAATGACCTAATAACGATATCGGAACAGCCTAAATCAATAGCAGGATTGTATGCAAAAAACATGCTTATAACCAAGGGGGAGATTTATTATGAAGAACCTCATTATTTTCCAATAATGACCAAATCGAATAAATTTGAAAATGAAGTTTATGAAACCGGGGATCAATTAAATCATAAATTGAATATTTTCCCAAATCCTGCAAAGGATTATTTTACGGTGGAAACCAATATTGATAATAGTTTTTCATCTGGGACGATAAACTTAACTACAATTTATGGCAAGCAAATCAAACAAGTAATATTGTCAAAACCACAAAACCAAATAATAATCACAACGAATTCATTGTCGGCAGGAACATATATATTAAATTTGGAAATAAATGGTAGCATAGTCGCATCGAAGAAAATACTTATTTTAAAATAAGCATTATGAGAAAAATACTGGTATTAATTGTTTTTGTATATCTGAATAACTCCTTAATAAGTCAGCAAAGGTGGATGAAAACCTATCTTCCACATCTTGATCCTACATGTCAGGATTTGAAAATAAGTTATGATGGGGGCTTTTTATTGTCAGGACGACATAAGCCAAATTACCCCAGATATAATTATTTGCTTAAAACCGACATAAATGGTGAGGTTTTATGGGAAAAAACTCTGGGTGATGGTTATAATGTTATTCTTCCCGGAGGACTTGGGATGAACAATGATGGAGACATATACTTCAGTGGTAGTTACGGTGAAGTTGGGGCTTATGATGATCCGATGATTTTAAAATTAAACGCCTGTGGAGAAAAGGAATGGTGTTATTTATTTCCAACCGAAGGTCACCATGATTTTGGATTCGACCTTGCGGTTTCGCCTGATGGAGGCGTAGCCTTTATTATAGCATATTCAGGTATTGATTATAGTCAGGACAGGGCTTGTCTTGCAAAGTTTACGAAAGAAGGTGAATTCCTATGGAAAAAATGCTATAATCTTCCTGATTCAATTAGTATGAGTAATGAAATTATGAATGATGTTATATGCACAGCCGATTCAGGTTTCTTAATGACAGGCTTTTGTTATTATTCCAATCCCGAGGATTCTCTTACTGCCTATCTCTCACCTTATTACATTAAGACAGATCCTGAAGGAGAAATGGAATGGTATGTTATCTCTGGAGCAAACCCTTACAACATTGACGGAGAAGGCTTTCAAACAGTTTTATCTCCTGACAGTAATTTCTACTACTCAGGAATACAACACAAATATTGGAATGATAATTATTACGGAAAACAATCTGCTGCTATTTTGAAAATGGATCTGGAAGGTAATATTATAAATACTTTTGACCTTTCTTCCCCCATGGATATTGGTTTTTTACCAAGACTTAATTTTTTTAATGATTCATCTATAATAAGTGCAGGTTTTTGGGGTAATGGAAATAGTGCTGACAACAGCTTAGTATTAATTGATACAATTGGTAATATTATTGAACAAAAAATTTTAATTGAAACAGACCGCTTGGGAGAAACCAATGTTACTTCCGATGGTAAAATACTATATTTTATTGAAGATGTTGATGATAATGACCACTTTGAAGTATTTCTTTTTAAACTTAATCAGGAGTTGGATGGTGATACAATTTATACCCAAACATTTACTTACGATAGTCTTTGTCCGTATCCGGTAAAAAGTGATACAATAGCCATTGAGGGCTGCGGTTTAATTTTGGGTAATAATGAAATATATCCGGAAACTAAGCCAAAGGATATTCTGGAGGTGTTCCCCAACCCAACATCAAAAAGTTTTGTTGTTAAATCCCCTTATTTGGAAAGCGGGGGAATACTCCAACTAATAAACATGCAGGGGCAGAGTTCAATACAGGAGAATGTCCCATCAGGCACAACAAACTATCAGGTAGATGTTTCCGGTTTAACAAAAGGGATTTATCTTGTTAGGTTTAAATCGGATAAGGGGAAAGTGGTCTCTGCTAAGTTGGTGGTGGAGCGATGAAATTTAAAAAAGCAAGAAGCCTTCATTTTTTTTCACCCAATTCACTTAACAAAACTGATTTCCACTATTTTTGCATAATGATTTATCCATCAAATTTTGAACAAAAACTAGGCTTCGACATCATAAGAAACCTCATTGCCGAGAATTGTATCAGCGACATGGGCAAAACGTTTGTGAGCAATATACGGTTTTCGGCCAAAGCCAATATAATAAATACTCTACTAACTCAATCTCAGGAATTTACAAACATCCTTATCTTTGGGGAATCCTTTCCTTCAAGTAATTTTTTCGACCTAAGGAAGGAACTAATAAGAGTAAAACTACCTGGAACTTATATAGAACAAGAATCATTATTCGATTTAAAATCATCGCTTTTAGCGATAAAAAACATACTCGGTTTTTTCAACAAATCGGAAGAACAAAATTTTATAGAATTAAAAAAACTGAGTGAAAACATTTATGTTCCCAAGGAAATAATCTCGGGATGCGAAAAAATTATCGACGACAAGGGTGAAATAAGAGACAATGCCTCACAAGAATTAAGCGAAATAAGGCATAAATTAAACAGCAAGGCACGACAGGTTTTAAGAGAAACGAAAAAAGCCTTCGCCCAGGCCAAAAAATCAGGTTGGGTCCCTGACAATACTGATATGACCATAAGAAATGGCAGAACAGTTATTCCATTAAGGGCTTCCGACAAAAGAGCCATAGGTGGCTTTATTCACGACGAATCCTCAACAGGACAAACGGTGTTTGTTGAACCCGCAGTATCCTTTGAACTCAGCAATCAGATAAGAGAACTGGAAAACGAGGAAAGACGGGAAATAATTAAGATACTCATCGATTTTACTAATGATGTCCGACCATTTATCAACGAGCTCATCTCGGCTTACCGATATTTGGGAATCATTGATTTCATACGGGCAAAGGCACTTTTTTCCATTAAAATAAAAGCCGACATCCCTAAGTTTTCAAATGGCGATGGCTTCGATATAAAAAATGCTGTACATCCACTTTTGTGGCTCACTCATTCAAAAAACAATAAGGAAGTTGTTCCGCTCGACCTCAAACTGGATAATGAAAATAGGATTCTATTGATTTCCGGGCCAAATGCCGGGGGTAAATCCGTTTGCCTTAAAACCACAGGGCTTTTACAATATATGTTCCAGTGCGGACTGCCGATACCAGTATCTCCCAATAGCGAAATGCGTGTTTTCAAAAATCTGTTTATCGACATTGGCGACGAGCAATCGCTTGAAAACGACCTGAGTACATATAGTTCGCATTTGCTCAACATGAAGTATTTCCTCAGGCACGCAAATGCCGAAACCTTGTTTATGATAGATGAGTTCGGTACCGGTACCGAACCTCAACTGGGCGGGTCCATAGCAGAAGCCACATTGGAATCCTTGAACAAAAAAGAATCCTTCGGCTTAATTACGACTCATTACTCGAACCTCAAAATTGCTGCCGACAAAATCCCGGGCCTGTTCAACGGCGCCATGCTTTTCGACTCTAAGGAGATGAAACCATTGTATCGTTTGCAAATGGGCAAACCCGGCAGTTCGTTCGCATTCGAGATAGCAAAAAAAATCGGCTTCCCGTCCTATGTCTTAAATCGTGCGAAAAAGAAAAGCGGGGGCAAACATGTGCGTTTCGACCAACAATTGCAACAGTTGGAAACAGACAAGATGATGCTTCAAAAGCAAAAGCAAAAAGTAGAAACCACCGATGACCAACTCTCCCGAACCGTTGAAAAATACACCAATCTGCTGACCGAACTGGAGAAATCGAAAAAACAATTTATCGCCGACGCAAAGGAAGAAGCCCTTAGGATAATCGAAAGCTCCAACAAAGTCGTTGAGCGTACCATAAGGGAAATCAAGGAAGCACAGGCCGATAAGGCGAAGACCAAGGAGATAAGGGAGCAGCTGGAAAAATCCAAAGATGCCTTGAGGGAGATTAAAAATGAAAGAGAAAAGATAAAAGAGAAGAATGAAAAGATAAAAGAGAAAAGAGGCAAGACACAAGATAAAGACACCGAAGCGGCCAACGATAAGATAACGGAAGGAACATCCGGGCTGGCCCCTGGCGACCATGTGCGCGTCAAGGGCACGGATATGCTCGGCGAGCTGCATTCGATATCGGGCGATGAAGCTTTTGTTAACGTGAACGACATAAAGCTAAAAACCAGTTTAAGGAAGCTCGTAAGGGCAAAAAAGCCGAAGACGAAAACAAAACTGCTTAAAAGTTCGTTTTCGGGCATTGCTAAAGACATTAATCAAAAGGCGGCCAACTTCAGGCTTTCGCTCGACCTGAGGGGGATGAGGGTTGATGAGGCCATGTCGGAACTGCAACGATATGTTGACGATGCCATGATCCTGAGCATCAAGGAGGTCAGCATACTTCATGGCAAGGGAAATGGGATCTTACGCCCTGTCATCCGTGAATACCTCCGGTCGGTTGATGAGATCTTAAGTTTTGGCGACGCCCCGCTTGATCAGGGAGGGGCAGGAATAACCAAGGTTTTTTTTGATCGCTAACTATGTCAGCAGTTTCCCAGGGCTTCCTTTATTTCATTCCCTAAGCCTGCGACATCGTCTTTGGTAGTATCCCAAGAGCACATAAGCCTAACTTCCTTCATGCCGTCTTTTCCTTGGGGGGATTCGTTCCAGACATGGAAAAAGTACTTTTCCCTAACTTTTTCGATTATCGCTTCAGGAAGATAAACAAAAACGCCATTGGCATTAACGTCTTGTGATACTTCAAGTTGCGGAATCTTGTTCATTTCTTCCTCAAGATGTTTTGCAAGCAGGTTTGCCCGGCTGGCATTTTCGCGCCAAAGATCATCAGTCAAATATCTCTCGAACTGGGCTGCGATAAACCTCATTTTCGAATGCAGCTGCATTCCTTGCTTGCGCCTATACTCAAAATCCACGGCGAGCCCTTTGTTCAAGAACACAACCGCCTCCCCGAACATAAGCCCGTTCTTGGTGCCCCCGAACGAAAGCACATCAACTCCCGTATCTGTTATCATGCTCTTGAAATCGGCATTCAGAGAAACTGCGGCGTTGGCAATCCTTGCACCGTCAACATGCAGGAACATGCTGTTTGAATGCGCAAAATCCGCCAGTTCCTTAATCTCATCAATGGAATAAACAGTCCCCATTTCGGTAACCTGGGAGATGGAAATCACTTTTGGCTGGGCATGATGTTGGAAACCGATTGATTTAAGCAAAGGCTTTATTTGACGAACCTGGATTTTCCCATCAGTGCTTTCCAGTTCCAGCAACTTGCAACCAATAAATTTTTCAGGTGCCCCGCATTCGTCCTCGTTTAAATGGGCTGAACGGGCAGCAACAATTGCATGATAAGAATTAATCAGGTGGGAAACCCCTAGCACATTGGCTGCAGTACCGTTATAAACAAAGAAAACATCGATATCCTCACCGAAGTTTTCAATAAACTTTTGTTTTGCCCTGGCGGTAAAAACATCATCCAACTCACCATAAGCTTCGGCATGCCCCTTATTGGCATCGGCCAAAGCCGTCATTATTTCAGGGCAGGTGCCCGACCAGTTATCACTGGCAAATGATTTTTTCATTTTCATCAAATAAGATTTTTATGTAGATTTTTTTTCGTTAACCAACTCCTTAGTCGAGAGCAAACCGCAGGCAGCATCGATATCCTGACCTCTGGATACTCTTATGGTAGTCTGTATTCCCTTGTCTTTCAATTCTTTTTGGAATTCAAGCAGCCGTTCTTCGTTAGTTCCGACAAAATCAGCCCCCGGGATACTATGCCATCTTATCAAGTTTATCCTACAACGCAGCCCATTTAGCAATCTTGCCAATTCCTTGACATGGCGGGGAGTATCGTTCATTCCGTGAAAAACGATATACTCGAACGAAACCCTTCGCTGACGGCCGAAATCGTGACTTCTCAGCTCACTGATAATATCCTTCAGATGATGTTTCTTATTTACCGGCATTATAGCCGAGCGTTCCTCGTCGAAAGGATTGTGAAGGCTTATGGCCAGATGGCAATTGGAGTTTTCGATAAAATGCCTCATGGCAGGAATCAGCCCGATGGTTGATACGTTAATGCGCTTGGGGCTCCAGCCATATCCCCAGTCAGAAGTTAAAACCCCCAGGGCGTTCATCAGGTTCTCAATGTTGTCGAGGGGCTCACCCATGCCCATGAAGACAATATTGCTTATAGATTCAAATTCAGGGATGCTTCGTAACTGATTAAGTATCTGATTGGCACTGAGGTGCTTCTGAAAACCTTGCTTGCCGGTCATACAAAAACCACAGGCCATCTTACATCCTACCTGAGAAGAAACACATAAGGTTTTGCGGTTTTCCTCAGGGATATAGGCAGTTTCTATAAACCTATGTTCACCCACTTTGAAAAGATACTTTTTCGTCCCGTCAGCGGATGAAGTTTCTTTCATTGGTCTTTGCAGGCCTACTTCGTATTCCTCTTTCAAGAGTTCCCTGGTATTTTTCGACAGGTTGGTCATATCATCAATGTTGGCGATATGCTTTTCATAAAGCCAATTGCATATCTGGCCTGTCGTAAACCGCGGCAAGCCGGCATCCTGCACTATTTCCCCGATTTGAGCTTTAGTAAGGCCGAATAATTTTCTCTTCATATTGCAAAGTTATAGCTAATTTTGTACTAACGATTATCATTATATTATTTGCGCCGATATTTATTTACGAATCAACAATAAAAATATGAAGATACATATTCTTCAGCATGTTTCTTTCGAACCTCCCGCTTATATCGCGGATTGGGCATTGGCTAAAGGACATGAGCTGAGTTTCACAAAGTTCCATGAGGCATTTACGATTCCCTTTCCGGAAGATATTGATATGCTGATAATTATGGGAGGCCCCATGTCGGTCAGCGATGAAGACAAACATAGCTGGCTGATCGAGGAAAAAAAATATTTAGCAAGATTAATATCGAAGAAGAAAAAAGTTCTTGGTATATGCCTTGGCTCACAGTTGATTGCCGATGCCCTTGGCTCAAGAATTTATGACAATACCGAAAAGGAGATCGGCTGGTTCGACATTGAAAAGAACAAAGGGTCGGGAAATAAATTATTGGGGATATTGCCGAATAAAATAAGGGCATTGCATTGGCACGGCCAAACCTACGACTTGCCTAAAAGATGCGAGCGCTTGTTCTCCTCGGAAACGACCAGCAATCAGGGTTTTGTGTACAATAACAGGGTTTTTGCCTTTCAATTCCATCTGGAGGTCTCACCAAGCGGCCTCAAAAACCTGATTGAGTTTGCCGGTGAAGATTTGACCGATGGCAAATATGTACAAAGTCCGGAGCAAATGTGCTCAAACGAGAATCTATTTGCCGAAAGCAAGGATTTGCTTTTTAAGATATTGGATTACATTGAGTTGGCAGAAGCTTAATTAGCCAGCACAACCTTGGTCGCGGAGACCTTGCCGGCCATGCGTATAAAATAAACCCCGGGATCCTGTTTTTCGCCGCGGCCATTGGCCGCATCCCAAATAATTGTATTATTGGGCCTGCCTTTAATTGTTTTCACCTTATGCCCCGATGCGTCCAAGACCTCAATAACATAATCGTTGCCTAAGCCTTGTCCCGATATTTTGATGTTCAGATAGTTAGAAAAAGGGTTTGGAAAACAACTGATACTGTTTTCCTGCTGCATGTTTTCCTTTTCAGAGGTTAGAACCGATAGGTCCAAAGTATAAATCCCCCTGCCGTAAGTGGCGGCAACAAGTTTCCGCCCGCCATCGAAAAGGCGCAGGTCGTTGACGACGATAATAGGCAATGCCGAGCCTGCCGGCTCCCAAGAGCCGCCCCCGTCCTTTGAGTAAAAAACTCCCATATCTGTGGCGCAATACAGATAACCCTCTTTTGTAGGATCCACAACTATTTCATTTACTGGTGCTTCCGGCAAATTATTGGAAATATCGACCCATGTAGAGCCATTATTGGAAGAACGAAGCAAATGAGGTATATAATCATCCCAGCGGTATCCGCTCAGGCTAACATAAACAACATCCTTATCGAATGGGTCGGCTGCAACGCTCGAGATCCACCTTTTCGGCAAGCCGCCGGAGATATTCGACCAGATAAATCCTCCGTCATCGGTAAACCAAACATTCCCGTCATCGCTCCCTGTATAAATATATTTGTCATCGATGGGCGAAACGGATATGCTTGTCAGGGTATTATAAACTATATTTCCGCTTCCCTGCCCATCGGTAAGGTCGGGGCTGATAGCCGACCAAGATTGGGCCCTGTCAGTTGATTTATATAATTTGTTGCTCCCAAAATACAGTATATCAGGGTTTTGCGGATCAAAAACTATTGGGCTGTTCCAGTTAAAGCGATTTTGTCCGTTTATACCGTTTTTGGCATCGATAAATGATTCGCCACCGTCAGTGGACCTGCCGAGGCCACCATATTGATATTGGGCATAAATATAATTATTATTGGTAGGGTCAACCAATACGCGCAGGCCGTCGCCGCCATAAATAGATTCCCAGTCGTTGGTGTTGCCTGTCATAGTGCGGTTGGTTCCGTTATCCTGGGCGCCGCCATAAATTCTTTCGGGAAGCTGTTCGTCCAAATCGCATGAATAAAACTGGGTGATGGGCAATGATTCGCTCCAGTACCATGTATTTCCACCATTTTGCGAAGAATAGAAGCCTCCGTCGTTACCGAGATAAACTTTTTCGTTGTTTTCGGGGTTTATGGCCACTGCGTGCTGGTCAACATGGACATTCCAGCCGGAAATCACGTTCCAGCTGCTACCCCCGTTCTCGGTTTTATACAAGTAGAAACCGATTAAATAAGCTATGTTCGCATCTGTGGGGTCAACTTTAACCCTGCCGAACCACCATCCATAAGACGCAAAGGAATCAGGGTCGATGCCGTTGCTGATATCCAGCCATGTAGCACCTTCGTCCATAGTTTTATACATGCCTTTAAAATATCCTATGCTGTCGGCATAAACAGCATATAAAACCTGGGGGTCGGAAATGGCGATATCGATTCCTATCCTGCCTTTTTCATCCGGCAAGGAAGGAAGTCCGTTAGTAAGCTCCACCCAGTTTTCGCCTCCATCAACAGATTTATAGATACCCGAGCTAGGCCCGCCATAACTTCTCCTTCCTGGACGCCTTACCCTTTCCCACATAGCAGCATATAATGTTTCTGGATGGGATGGGTCGATAACGACATCAATGGCTCCCGTTGAGTCGGAGATAAAAAGTTTTTGCTCCCAGCTGCTGCCGCCGTCAATAGTTTTGTAAATACCGCCCTGGCTGCCGTCGGAAAATAATCTTCCCATGGCGGCAACATAAAGTATGTCAGGATTATCGGGATGAACAAGCATCCTGCCTATGGAACCGCTGTTTTCCAGTCCGACAAACTGCCAGCTCTCCCCCGAGTCGGTCGATTTGAAGATACCCGTGCCATCATAAGCCAATGAACCGCCTCCTGCATTTGCTTCGCCGGTCCCGACATAAATTACTTCCGGATTTGAATGTGAGATAGCGATATCCCCTATGGAAAGGCTGCTTTGGTCGTCGAATATGGGCTCCCAGCTAAAACCTGCGTCCGTGCTTTTAAAAACGCCGCCATTTGCGGAACCTATATATACTGTTTCAGGGTCGTCAGGCGACATTTCAATATCTGTTATCCTTCCTTCTATGTTCTCAGGCCCGGCAAACTGCCATTCGGGACTGTTTCCGGCTCTTTCCGAGAACATGGCTTTTGCATATTCCAAGGATTTAATATACTGTTCATGGTTTATGGCCTTAAAAGGAAACGCCCTTTGGCTGAAGAACCAATCGTTTGGAAGTGAAGCTAGCTGCTCTTCGGCAGGGCAACTGTTCCTGTTTATTAAAACAATAAATGACAATAACACAAAAAAGGCGACAAGGGCAAAAACAACTTTCTTCATTTGACAATATTATTATGATGGTAGCATCGGTGTGTAAATGGTTTTTTATAAACTATCACAAAAGTAATGACAAGTTTGATCTATTATCAGATGCAAAGGCAAGAAACAAATTTTAGGGCGAAAAAAAAGCCCTCCGAAGAGGGCTTTTAATAAAAATATTTTAAATTATTGCATTGCGGCAATACTGTTGTTAAGTATCGCGCGAACATAATTCCCATTATGAACCCCGTGGCTTCCATCTTCCCTTACCATATTGAAGTTCATCAGCACACCGGCTTGGGTAGCCGTCATAGTACCGGGTATTGCACGGAAATTCTCGTCCATGATACCTTGCGCTATCAGCAGGTCGCCCAAAGTAGCCAGCAATTCATCAAATTCTGTTTGGGTGGCCTCGATTTTATCGTTCAAGGCTGAAGCATCGGTATGACAGGAAATGCATCCTGCGGTATTGATAACTTCGTGGCCGTGATACATATAGGTAATGTTCATTGTATGCCCACCGGCTTGTGTGCCATAAGCAGTTGCCATGTGGCATGTTACGCAACCGTCGGTTACCAAAGTCGTGTGTAATCCATTGGAATAACCGTCGCCAATTTCAAATGCGCCGGTACCGCCAAGTATCAAGCCCTGCGGTCCATGGTGTGCTCCCCAATAAGGTGAGCCGATTTCAACATCAGAACCTCCGACAACCGGAAAAGGATCGGGGATACGGGCTTGGTGACAGTTAATACATAAGTTACCTTTGCCAAAGTCAACAGTTTCATCGTTTATCCACAACTTAACAGGAGCGTTGTAAGTAAAGCCCCAGTCGTCAGGAGTATAGGTGCTGTGAATGTTATGGCAAGTATAACAGTTCTGTGGGTTGGGGTTTTCAACAGTTCCGTCAGCTTCCATTGTCCCGTTTGCCATTCTTTGCAAGAAACCTTGGCTTGTATGGCATGCAGCGCAATCTGCGTCATTTCGTTCGAAATTTCCGCCCGTAGCGTGTACTGAAGCTTCCCATTGCAACGTCTTGGCGAATTTTACCTGTGAGTTGTCGTGGCATTGCACACAAGTGGCCGTACCATCTTGCCCGTTAATTCCGTCCTCACCGTCTTTGCCCGGTGCGCCATCTTTACCGGCAGGGCCTTCTTTTGTACAAGAGACCATCATTCCCATTACGAACACAATCGATAATAAGAAATAACTAAAAAATTTTCTTTTCATGATAAACATCGTTTTAATTTATTTTTTGTTTAAAATTACGAAATACATTTCCACAAAGTTAACAACAACTTGCCCCCAACTTATTGTTCCACTATGATATAACTCACCGACAAAAAAAAACAGCGTTGTTGTTTCATTGACATTTATCATACCTCTACTGTGTTTTTAGCATTATCTAAAGCAATATCCATATATTTGTTCGATGATTTATATTAAATTGCCACAATAAATATTTATCAATTTCAACCAAAATCATGCATCATGTTTACTAATGTGTTAAGGTATTTAAACTCTGATCAGATAAGCGATCTTGAGCAAAACAAATTCAATGTAAGTTTTAGTCAGGGTGAAACTATTTTTAAGCAAGGCGCTCCCATGACCCATATTATCGTGATCGACAAAGGTCTGCTGAAGGTTTATCTCGAGAGCGGCTTGAGGCATTCTATTATCCTGCGTTTGCTGAAAAGCGGTGAAATTGCCGGGGGGCCGGGGTTTCATACAGATTACCGGCATCATTTCTCGCTTATGGCTCTTGAGGATACCGAGCTTACATTTATCGATATAAACAAATTTGAAAGTTTTATCCTTGACAACTCGATATTTGCCCTTGAGTTTATAGCCTATCTCAATAAAGCACATATAAGTTTTTACGATAAGCTTAAAACGATACAGCATAAGCAAATGAACGGCCGTATGGCGGCCACGCTTTGTTATTTAAGCGACAATATATATAAATCGAACAATTTTGAGACTAATCTTTCACGACAGGACATAGCCGATATGTCGGCAATGACCAAAGAAAGTGCAATTAGAATATTGAAAAATTTCAAGGACTCCGGTATTATCGAGTGCGAGAACAACACCTTTAATATCTTAAACAAGGATTCTTTAATGGATATCTTTGAAAATGGCTGATTACCGGATGTTTATTACGAGCCCTATTCCCAGGTTCAAGAATATGATATCTTTTTCCTTATAATAAACCCCTGAATAATCGTTAAACCCGAATTTCAATCTTGAATATGTAAGGTCTGCATTTAAATCGATCGCCACAAAATCGTTAAAACAATATTTTAACGACAAACCGCCTTTAAAGGCAAAACCGGCGTCCTTGGAAGATGTAATTTTATAGTAATCGGGGCCGGTTAAAAAGTAAACCGGCTCGAATAATTGAAAAGGCGTTTCCCCGAACATGATGCCTGCCAATAATTTGGGCTCAACCCTTAAATCCTTGTTCAAGGAAAAGGACGAATAGGCCCCAAGGGTAACAGTTGTTATCGAGTATGACTCAGTACGAACGTTGACATTGCTCAAAAAAGGATCGGCGGCAACCATAGCCTTTGCAAGCTGAGATGCGTTCACCGGGTGATAACTTTGGTTAAAATCAATGCCAACACCGATTTTCTTGCTAAAAAACCACTTCCCATCTGCCCCAAAAGATAAGCCAAGCTGAGTAAAGCTGCCTCCGTCAATGTTGTTGCTGCCATACTTCCCTAAGGGCATCGACAAGCTGCTTCTCAAGGCGATATTAAATTTATTGCCTTCAGCGCGAATATCACTTAAAGGCCCTAAAACTGTCAAAAGCAGCAATAAAACTGTTATCTTTTTCATAATTAAGGTTTTATATATCATCAGCCCCATTGATTGCATTATACGTTGATTAGTAAAGAAGAATATTTTATCGTCAAAAACAAATACAAAACTAATTTATTAATACGAATTAAAACCGATATCTTATAAAAGGAGCAAGCACAATAATCAAACAGTTGATAATGGTTTAAATATATTTCTATATTGCAGGTCAAAAATAGAGTACTGAGTGAAGCAGTTTATCAAGGATCAAATAGCAATAAAACTCGTTAGCAGAGGCAAGAAGAGGGAGTTTTCGTTTACAGGCTTAGAGAGCAAACATTGCGAAAAAGACATTAAAGCCTTTAATGACAGTTCCTATTTCGCAGGAATCTCAAAGGAAGGATACTCATTTGTAACAAGGATGTCGTTCAGGGTTGACAAGCCTAATGAAAACTGGCTGATGATAAACATACCCGGGGAAGGGGTCTATGGCTTCGAGAATTTAAGCTTAAAGGAAGGCCGGGGCTTCAAACAAGGCGATCTGGAATATATCTGTATTGAGCCTGCCAAGAAGTGGAGGCTGCTCTATAATGGAACAATAAACAACCATGGTTTGAGGCTAGACTTAAACTGGGATGCCAGCTCACCCATTGTTGTTTTCGACAAAACGGGCACTTCGGCAAAGCAGGTCGGAAAACAGATAGCAAAAGAAAAATGGACCAAGGGCTTCTTTAAGAAACTTAGGGAACTGGATCAGGTCCACTATGAGCAGGCAGGAATAATCAGCGGGACTTTTCAGTGGAAAGGCATTGCCCGCAATTTGAGTTTTGTCGGAATCCGCGACCATAGCTGGGGAGTGAGGAATTGGGAAGACTGGGACAGGCATTTTTGGATCTTGGGGCTGTTGGACGATGGGCGGTTCTTTAATTTCAGCCTCATCAGCTATGGTTTTGTGAAGAACCTGCAAGCGGCATTTATTTTCGACAAAACAAATTATAAGACTATTTATAAAATACCATATTTCGATGAAATACAAATGGACAGCCTTATGCCAAAGGAGCTGTCGTTTGATGTGATGGAAGAAAAGGGGGGCAAAAAAAAACTGATGACATTGGAAATGAAGGACTTTTTCCCTTTTCAGATGGACAATAATTACTATTTGCGACAGGCCAGGTCCAACTTTATGTATGATGGCGTAAAGGGCGTAGGCATTGCAGAAATGGGTGTTAACCTTAAAAACTATGAAATAGATGTCGATTCTACCTATTGATAACTTGAGCAAATATACCGGGGGCGGGAAAGCGTACGGCATCTCATTGTTGAAATCCTATTCCATGAACATCCCATTGACTTTTCTGGTCAGGAAATACGACGAAGCAGCACTGATAAGGTTCCTCGACAGCCTCCCGCACGACCTGGAGCTGGCTGTACGTTCGTCGGCAATAGATGAGGACGGCCCCGATTTGTCGTTTGCCGGGCAATATGAGTCGATATTGAACCTGCGCACAAAAAAAGAAACTTTGTCGGCCATACGAAAATGCCTTAACAATAACGGTTATAGAAAACAGGCAGCATCATATAAGAAACAATTAAGCTCAAAAACGAAAAGCAAGTTGTTTGTTTTATTGCAGGAGATGGTAAATGCGGATATCTCAGGAGTTATCTTTACTGCCGACCCCGTTGAGAACAGAAGGGATAAAATATCAATCAACATAACATCGGGCCTTGGCGACAAGTTAATGGGAGGCATGGAAGATGGCGAGCAGCTTACGTTTTTAAAACATAATTGCAAAGCCGTCGAAAGCAGGCTGATTCCGAAGAAACAATTCCAGCAGTTAATAAAGGAGGCGAAAATTATCGAGAAACATTTCGGAAAGCCTGCCGACCTGGAATGGGCCATCGATAAATCAGGAAGGATTTGGTGGCTGCAGTTACGGCCGATCACAAGTTTGGCCAAGGTAAACCTCAACGAGCTGGATAACAAGCCTTACTATAGGAGGCCCATTTATACGCGCGGAAATATAGGTGAAATGATGCCGGGCCCTGTTACGCCGCTGACTTTGTCAACTTTCGCAAAGGCAATCGACAGGGGTTTGCAGGTGTTTTATTATAAAACGGGGGCACAGGACGGTATTTACGACAAAATGTTATTTATCCATTCCTTTTACAACCATCTGTTTTTCGATATCCACCGCCTTTACGAAAGTGCCAGGCGAGTCGGGATCTCAAAAAAAGAAAACATCGACCTTTCGATCGTAGGCCGCGAAGTGGAAAACATAAAAGTTGAAAAAACAGTAAAAAAGCTCAGGGCAAGCTATAATTCATTGTTGATGATAAAATATATCAATAGTGCAAAAAAATCATGGAAAAAACTTAGGAGGCTGAACAAAAGATTTAAGCTTTTGTGCCCCGACGATATTGTTGATTGCTATGACCTTATCAACGATAAATTAGCGGTTTTAAGCAAAGCTTACGGTTTGCATTACGTAACTTCATCACAATCAGGCGCATTATATTCTGCTATACTGGCAATCTTTGCCGATGGCAAGATGCCGCAAAGCCGACATCAGAGGATGGCAAGCTCATTGTTCTCTGACATTCCGGATGTTGAAAGTGCCGAGGTGATAAAATCCCTGGACGAAATAGCCCGGGTATTGCCTGAGGACTCCTTGTACAAGTCGGAATTTGTAGAAGCAAAGATACCCGCAGCCTTGGAATACATCGAGAAAACAGGACCTGAAAAACTAAGAAAACTTTGGGCGGAATTTATCGAGCGGCATGGCCACCGCTGCGTTCGCGAAGCCGAGATGTTTGAAAAAGAATGGGCGGCGGACCCCTCCCAAATTATTGAGCTGTTAAAAGTTAAAAGCCAGCATAATTTTCCGCCCCCGTTTAACAGCAAGAACAAAACAGATAATCCGGAGGCCGGCAAGTTAAAAGGTTTTAAAAAACTAATCTTGAGCTTTATATTGCCCAAAGCAAGGAAAGCCGTTGCGCGCCGCGAGCAAACAAAGGCATGGTCCATCAAGGTACAAAACGAATTTAAGCTGTCGTATCGTCATCTGGCCGAACTCCTGATAAAGAAGAACCTTCTTTTTGACAAAGACCATATATTCTTCCTGACCCATGAGGAAATTGGCCAGTTGATTGTTAACGAGGACAAAAAGCACTGGATGAGGCTGGCCAGGGACAGGTATAAACTTTATCCGGAAATGAAGAAGCTGCAATTCGACGATTTGGTTTATGGAATTCCTTTTCCTGTTGATGACGAAAAAGCCCCGGAGGTGTCGGTAAACGGCAAACTCCACGGTATTCCCGTGAGCCGTGGCAATATAATTTCGGAAGTGCGAATCGTAAATGAAATCAGCGATGCAAATAAACTCAAAAAGGGCGAGATAATGGTGGCAAGGTTTACAGATGTCGGATGGACGCCTTATTACGGCTTGATCTCGGGCTTGATCACGGAAATAGGAAGCCCCCTCTCGCACGGGGCAGTGGTAGCACGAGAATACGGATTACCGGCAATAGTCAGTCTTAAAGATGCTACCAGCCTCCTTAAAACAGGGCAAAAGATCAAAATGGACGCCGTTAAGGGAACGGTTGAAATATTAACCAACAATGAATAAGTCCACGATAAAAGGAGTTTTTGAGAAAAGATCCGGAAGCAATCCCATAGTCGGTTCCTCGGCGGGCAGGATAAACCTGATAAAAAAAGAATCCGTCAGCTCATTTAAGGAATTAATAGTTTTGAAATATAAAAGCCCGCTGGGCGATACTGCCCGGATTATTGCTGGCAACATACCGGAAGAAACAAAGATCATCAATTAATATATTATGAACCAAGGATTTACATATATCGATTATGGTATTTTCGGTCTTTATGCCCTAATAATAATCGCAGTGGGCTTATATGCGTCGCGAACGAAAAAAGGCGTTGACAAGACCGCCGAGGATTACTTCCTGGCCGGCAAAACACTTCCGTGGTGGGCTATTGGGGCATCTTTAATCGCGGCGAACATTTCGGCGGAACAATTCATCGGGATGTCGGGATCAGGCTTTGCAGTAGGCCTTGCGATAGCCTCCTATGAATGGATGGCGGCAGTAACATTGTTGATAGTTGCCAAATATTTACTCCCGATTTTTATAAGGCAAGGCCTCTTCACTATTCCGGAATTCATCGAAAAGCGATTCAATACTAAGCTCAAAACCATACTAGCCGTTTTCTGGATCTCCCTTTTCATATTTGTAAACCTTACGTCGGTATTATTCTTGGGGGCAAAGGCCCTCGACACGATTATCGGAACTGGAGACGGCAGTACCATTATCTATTTTATAGCAGGGCTCGCATTGTTTGCTGCTGCATATTCGGTATGGGGTGGTCTTTCGGCCGTAGCCTGGACAGATGTGATACAGGTTACACTATTAGTTATCGGAGGCCTGATAACCAGTTTTATAGCTATCGACCATGTAACACCTGAAGGCGGTATAATCAAGGGGTTTTCACATATTTACCATACAGCCGGCGATAAGTTCCATATGATAATAAAACGCGACAACCCCGAATTTATGAACTTGCCCGGTATTGCCATGCTCGTCGGGGGCTTATGGGTTGCCAATCTTTATTATTGGGGTTTTAACCAGTATATTATTCAAAGAGCCCTGGCTGCCAAGTCGTTGAAGGAAGCTCAACGAGGCCTTGCCTTTGCGGGCTTCCTTAAGCTCATCATCCCGTTAATAGTGGTAATTCCCGGAATTGTTGCATTTGTGATGTACACACAGCCGGAAGGCACGAGCATCATAGGTGGGGTAAAAGATGCTTTCACAAAAACCGGCGGCGGGCTAGATGTCGATAGGGCCTATCCTTGGCTTATAGGCACTTTCATTCCTCCCGGCATAAAAGGCCTTGTGGTAGCTGCGCTTTCCGCGGCAATTGTTTCTTCGCTCGCATCCATGCTCAACTCCGCTTCAACAATTTTTACAATGGATATTTACAAGCCATATATAAACAAGAGCGCATCAAACAAAGATCTTGTAAAAACCGGGCGCATAAGCGTTTTGGCAGCCTTGGCAGTTGCGGCCTTGTTGGCTCCCCAACTGGGAAGCTTACCTCAGATGTTCCAGTATATACAGGAATATACAGGACTTGTAAGCCCCGGGATACTAGCTGTTTTCTTAATGGGGCTTTTCTGGAAGAAAGCATCCACAAAAGCTGCTATTACAGGTGTTATATCTTCAATACCAATAGCGTTGGGATTTAAGTTCATGCCGATAGAAATGCCTTTCCTCGATCAGATGCTTTATACAATGCTGATCACTATGGTTATCATCCTAGGTGTTTCATTAAGCTTGGGAGAAGGCGACGACAACCCTAAGGCTATTCCTTTGCTAAAAGAAACTTTCGTTACCGACAAGGTTTTCAATGTAAGCGCATACGCCATATTAACGATCGTCGTAGTCCTTTATAGTGTTTTTTGGTAAATCGTCAATTATCACCTAATTTTATTTTTTTAGAACAGTCGAACTTCTGCTTTTTACTCCCAAAAATAAGAAGAACAATTATTTTATATATTGAAGTATGATATATTTATCCTAAATTTGTTGATTTAGACCTAGCATATTTATATACAGAAGAAGTTAGCAAATGATATTAGATAACGAGAATGAAAATCTAAAAGTCCATGAATGGATTTCTAAATATACCGAGGAAGGGAAATTTGATATAGTTACAGGATACTTCACAATTGGTGCACTTGCTTTCCTTTCATTACAGGTTAAGGAGAGAATAAAGCATTTTCGGTTTGTTTTAGGCGATATTGTTAATATTGATGCCGTTAACGACCGAACACTTGATTTATTGAATGAGAATATTACTATTGAAGCTGCACTAAAATTGAATAAAGTTGCACAGGAAGCGGTTAAGTTTTTGAAACTTGATAAAGTTGAAGCAAAAACTTTAGAACCAAATTTTTGTCATGCTAAGGCCTACCTTTTCAAACCAAATAATAATGACGACCGAGACATCTATTTTATTTCAGGAAGTTCAAATTTAACGGAAGCCGGTATCGGATTAAAACATACCAATAACATTGAACTTAATATTGCGGAAACAGGAAATAACAGCCAATACAAAGAACTTGCATCATGGTTTAATGATTTGTGGAAGAAACCTCAAGCGCATAAAAATAAAACGCTGATTGATGAAACCGGCAAGGAATACACAAAACCATTTAAGCAATACCTGATAGAGGAGATTGCAAGAATATTTATAAAATATACCCCCAAAGAATTGTATTACAAAGTACTTTTTGAACTATTTGGTAGTCAGATATTGTACGAGCAAAACGACCCTGGATTTGCAAAACAAGTTGGAAGACTTGAAAACTCAGTTGTTTTCAATACACTTTATGACTTTCAACAAAAAGGCGTTCTCAGTTTAATAAAAATGCTTCAAAAATATAATGGGGCAATTTTAGCAGATGCAGTTGGTTTAGGAAAAACCTGGAGTGCATTGGCAGTTATCAAGTTCTTCCAACTTCAAGGCAGGGAAATTATTTTGCTTTGTCCTAAAAAACTACAACATAACTGGAGCAGATACCGAAAGAATCAGGACTCGAAATTTGAACGGGATAAATTGGAGTATTTTATAAGGTTTCATACGGATTTGGAATATGACCGTATGGATAAAGAAAAATATCGTCTAGAACTTTCAGATACATTGTTTCTTAATGACAAACCTAAACTTATTGTTATTGATGAAAGTCACAATCTTAGAAATGATAAATCCAAGAGATATAAGTTTTTAGTTGATGAAATATTGAAGCAAAATGAAGATGTAAAAGTATTGATGCTATCGGCTACTCCAATAAATAATTCGTTAAATGATATTAGAAATCAATTCAAATTAATGGTTCAGGGTGATGTTCATGGTTTTGAAGAATCACTTGGCGTCAGGAATATTGACTATACATTTCGTTCTGCTCAAAAAGCATTTAATGATTGGCGTGAAGAATCAAATCCTAAAATTGGCGAATTTATCAAAAAGTTACCGGCTAACTTTTTTGCCTTAACCGATTCGCTTACAGTAGCACGGACACGTTCAATGATTGAAGGACAACAGGACGGGCTTGTTTTCCCAAAGAAAGCAAAACCTGATAATATTTTTGTTACTCCCAGAGAGATGGGGAATTTTGAAAACTTTGAGGAACTTTTTGAGCATTTCCCTCCCATGCTGTCAGGTTATCAACCTGCATTTTACGCAGAATCTTTTGAAGAAAAAAGGAAAAGGCAACAAGCTAAACTTAAAGGTGAAGTATCAGTAATAGAAGATGAAGTTCAGCGAGATAAGTTTCTTGTTAAAATGATGTACATTTTAATGGTAAAAAGACTGGAATCATCATGGTTTTCATTTCAATCCACTGTCGGAAAAATATTAGACCATCATCAAAATGCACTTAATAGAATTAAAGCATACGAAGAAAACAAGGAAAATGGGGAATTGAATAACGAACTTGATGTTTTTGAAGGAGATGATTTAAAAGATGAAATCGAAGAATTCACTCTTGGGAAAAAACGTAAAATCAAATTATCGGATATTGACAATGCAGGAAATCTTAAGTGGTATAAAAGAGATTTAAAAAAAGATATCGATGCTTTGGATAATCTACTCGGAAATATGAATCGTTTTGCAATTGATTTAGAGAAAGAAACAATCAAGCCAAATAATCATAAAAGTTCTGATGATAAATTACAGGTTTTAATTGAAAAGATTCTTACAAAACGCAAAAGTAGCACAAACGATAATAACCGAAAATTGGTGATTTTCACAGTTTACAGAGATACAGCTGAGTATTTATTCGAACAGCTTAAATCAAGAGGCTTCGACAAAATTGCAGTAGTTAGTGGTACAGGCTCAAAAACTGATGATTCAGATACTGAACACAAAAACTTTGAGCCCATACTTGAACGGTTTTCTCCTTACACTAAACTATTCAAAGAGAAAGAATGGAAGTTTGAACCAAGTTCTGAATCTCTTTCAGAAAAAGAACAATACGAAGAATGGATAACCTGGATTGCAACTTTTGACGAAAAAACTTATAAGAAAATTCAAAACCCTATTGACATTTTAATTGCAACAGATGCTTTAAGTGAAGGTCAGAACTTGCAAGATGCTGATATGGTAGTGAATTATGATATTCATTGGAATCCTGTTCGAATTATTCAAAGAATGGGACGTATCGACCGTCTGGGTTCTCCAAACAAAGAGATATTCGGAATTAATTTTTGGCCTTCCAATAACATTAATTCATATCTAAATCTACAAGGTAGAATTGAACACAGAATGGCAGCAATGAAGTTGGCAGGTTCGGAAGTTCAATTGGAATTTTCCGACACTTTCAAAGAGATGGCTGATGACGAAAATCTTGAAAACAAGATGAAGGCACGAATGATGGAACAAATGCAAACTTCATGGGATGATATTGAAATAAGCGAACAAGGTTTAGGTTTCGATGACCTTTCGTTGGAAAAATACCGACAAGATTTATTAGTTGAGTTAAGTGAACACCAAAAGAAATACGAAAAAATGCCCAATGGGGTTTATACCGGTTTTATTGCTGAAAAAGAAATTTGCAACGAAGAAGGTATCATTGCACTTCTGGGTTATCCGGCAAAACCTCCTAAAACAATAAATTACAATTATCAGTATTACAATCTTATTTACATCAACAAAGAAGGTAATCCTGTTTTATTAAATCAAAAGGAGGTTCTCGATTCTTTAACCTTCCACAAAGAGAATACAAGATTTGTTCCTGAAGAAATTGACAGAGGAGAAGAAAAAGCAATTCAAGGACTTGTAGAAATAATTAACAAATGGATAAAGTCGCAAGCCGTTGAGGAAGAAAAACAGGAAGATGGAACTGTGAAAGAAAAAATGGGAAAAGAAGCAACAGACTTGCTTTCGAAACTGCGGAAAGGGGATAAAAGTGCAATTGAACGAGTAAAACAAAATATAAAGACCGCTGAAAAATACCAACTTGATAACTTTGATCTAATTACCTGGTTTCTAATAAACTAAAAAATATTTATGAAAATAATGTTGACAATCTCAAATATGATACTATCTTTGCAAACAATAAGACTTGCCACGCTTCCGACCCCGATAGTTATCGGGACAGCGCACCCGGGCAGGTTTTCTTTTTTTATAGGGCTATGAAATACAAAAAACCTCCCTTAACAATAGCCCAACAAATCCAGATACTAAAAGACAGAGGGCTTATTATTGAAGACGAAAACAGGGCTTCACGTTACCTTTCTTTTATAAGCCTGTATCGTCTCCGTGCCTACACTTATTCATATCAGGATAATTCCAAACCAAATCAACCATTTTATCCCGGTACTACTTTTGATATTGTATTAAACACATATTTGTTCGACCGCAAATTGCGCTTATTGGTTTTTGATGCCATTGAGCGAATTGAAATTGCACTAAGAACACAAATTGTTTATCAATACTCTATTGAACATGGGGCCAACTGGTACGAAAACAAGAAATTATATCGAAAGACTTTTTTGTTTAATCGTGACTTACAACAGATTGATAAAGAATTAAAAAGGTCAAACGAGGTTTTTATTAAGCACTACAATACAACCTATTCTACCCCCAAGAGGCCTCCGGCATGGATGACTTTAGAAATTTTTAGCATGGGACTATTATCAAAAATTTATGAAAACCTTAAAATCAGTGATGAGAAAAAAATCATTGCCCGGAATTTCAACCTTGGTCATCCTTTTGTGCTTGAAAGTTGGATGCACTCGCTTTCTGTTATCAGGAATATTTGTGCCCACCACAGCCGCCTGTGGAACAGGGAACTGCCTGCAAGTATGAAACTTCCCAAAGTTACCCATGGTATTTGGCTCAACAATACTGGTTTTCCTCGGGGTAAAATGTATCTGGCTCTTAGCAGTATGTTATTTTTGTTGAATACAATTATTCCAAATAACCATTTTAAAATCAAATTGAAAACATTAATTACAAAATATCCGGATATCCCACTATGTAAAATGGGGTTCCCCGAGAATTGGCAAAACGAAAACTTATGGACGGATTTAAATAACAATTAATTATGGAACTAACTTTATTCAAAGGAAAAGTTTTTCTTGATGCTGTAAAAACATTGATCAAAGAACTTAAAGTTCCGATCAACTATGTGGCCAATGAACCCACTACTGCAAAAGAAATCCTAAAAGATACCTATAAAGATAACAGCACTTTTGCCTTAGTTGATGATGTGTATTTTGTTGGTATGGTAGACGATGCTGCCTTTGAAGGAAACGAAAGCCTTTCAGTAGATAAAATAAAATCAGATTATGATGGTATTTTGATTTTTGGGATCACCTTGCATAAAAGAGAAAATAATTTGCTGCCAACCCGTTCACAACTGGCAGAAATATCCCGTGCCTTTAACCGTGAATTTTATTATACCCCTGTGGTTTTGGTGTTTAAGTATAGTAATACCGATGAAGAATTTATTGCTTTTGCCAATACCGAGCGTTTAAAATACAAACAGGAATGGCGAGAAGGGGAAAAAGTAGGGAAAGTTTCCTTGTTGCGGGATATTAATTTTGAAAATACTCATGCAGGCCATGAGAGAATACTTTTAGGAGACGGTAAGGAAAAGGGGCTAAGGATTGATAACAAAATTGATTCCTTTGCAAAACTTTACAACTACTGGCAGGAAGTTTTTAGTGTTAGCATATTAAATAAGAAATTCTATAAAGAATTACAAAACTGGTATTTCTGGGCTATTCAAGAAGTAAGTTTTCCTAATCAGCCCAATCGCTTTGATTACGAAACCGATGCTAAGTTTGATGAGGCTGTAAAGGAACATAAGGCAAAAAACGTAATTCGCTTACTTACCCGTATTTTGTTTATCTGGTTTATTAAAGAAAAGAAACTGATACCTGAAGATCTATTTGACGAACAAACCATCGCAAACAAGTTTCTGGTTGATTTTACACCACAAAAACCACATGGCAATTTCGCAACCGGAAAGCATAACAGCAAGTACTACCGTGCCATTTTACAAAATCTGTTTTTTGCTACACTTAATCAGGAAATGGGAAAACGCCAGTTCCGAAACGACAAGCAACATCAGAATGTAACCAATTTGATGCGTTACAAATCTTATTTTAAAGACCCTGACTATTTTGTACAGTTGATGGAAGATGTGGTGCCATTTATGAACGGTGGACTTTTTGAATGTCTCGACAAACCGCACCCTGAAAAGAAAGGTAAACAAGGTGGCGATATTATTATTTATGCAGATGGATTTTCAGATAGAACCGACAATTTTTTGACTGTACCCGATTATCTGTTCTTTGATGTGGATGAAGATGTGGATTTGAGCGATGATTTTGGAAGTAAGTCAAAAATTTATAAAAATGCCAAAACAAGAGGTCTGCTTGAAATACTTAAATCATATAAATTCACCATTACCGAGAATACCCCAATAGAAGAAGACGTGGCACTCGACCCTGAATTATTGGGTAAAGTATTTGAAAACCTGCTGGCAAGTTATAACCCAGAAACCAAAACAACAGCACGAAAACAAACCGGCTCATTTTATACTCCCCGCGAGATTGTGAATTATATGGTGGATGAAAGCCTTATAGCCTATCTCAGCACCCAACTCTCCTCCTTGAAAGGAGGAGCGCCCGAAGGGGGAGGTGGTTCAAAAAACTCCTTTCAAGGAGATAAATTAAATAATCTACCATACCTTAAAACTTTCAGAAAAGAACTGCGCAATAATCTTACCCCCGCAGAAGCAGCACTTTGGAAAGTATTAAAAGGGAAACAGTTAGTGGGAAGAAAATTTAGAAGGCAACATAGTGTGGCTAATTATATCCTTGATTTTTATTGTCCCGCCGAGAAATTAGCTATTGAACTCGATGGGCAAGGCCATTTTGAGTCTGCTCAGGAAGAATATGATCGCGAAAGAGATTTGTTTTTGAAACATGTGGGCATAAAAGTGTTACGGTTTGAAAATAAAATTGTCTGGAATGATTTGGAAGGGTTGTTAGATGCCGTTAAGGCTGAATTTGGATGGCGTGAAAGAATGGAACAAGAACCACCCCGTCCTTCGGACACCCCTCCTTTGCAAGGTGGGGAGCGGTTAGAGGAAGACTTAAACCGGCTTTTTTCTTACGACGAAACAAATCCGTTTGAAAACAACTCCGAAATACAAAAACAAATTATCAAGGCTTTTGACAAAATAAAAATTCTTGACCCTGCTGCCGGTTCCGGTGCTTTCCCTATGGGTGCCTTGCAAAAAATGGTACACGTACTGCACAAAGTTGACCCGCATAACGCCGAGTGGAAACAAAGGCAAATTGATAAAGTAAACAATGCCATTGAAAGCCTTGAAAAGATTGATGATGCTAAATTCCGCGAGCAAAGCATAAAAGAACTACAAGCACAGATTAAAGATATTGAAGATGCATTTGAAAACAATGAACTCGATTACGGGCGCAAGCTGTTTCTAATTGAGAATTGTATTTATGGCGTTGACATACAATCCATAGCCACGCAGATTTCCAAGCTCCGCTTTTTTATCTCGCTTATTGTTGACCAAAGAATAGATAAAAGCAAACCCAACTTCGGCATACGCCCCTTGCCTAATCTCGAAACCAAATTTGTGGCTGCCAATACCCTGGTTGGAATTGACAAACCCGATGCTCAACTTAATTTGTTTGACAAGACCGAAGTAAAAATACTGGAAAGCCAACTAAAAAAAGTACGTCATAAAATATTCAGTTCCAAATCGCCCAGGCGAAAACGCGAGCTGCGGGAAGAAGATAAAAAATTGCGCGAAAGAATAGCCGAACTACTGGAAGAAGGCGGCATGGAAAACAAAACCGCCCGCCAACTGGCAAGCTGGGACCCCTACGACCAAAATACTTCTTCACCTTTTTTCGATTCCGAATGGATGTTCGATATTAGAGATGGTTTTGATGTGGTGATTGGGAATCCGCCTTATAAGCAGGTTCCGAAAGGAATATATTCAGTACAACAATACCCTTACTCAGAAGGAAAAGATAAGGGGAAACAGAATCTTTATAAGATCTTTGTTGAAGCATCCAAGAATCTTACAAAAAAGGATTATGGCGTCGCTTGTTTAATTGTTCAAAGCAGCCTTTTATGTGATTTATCTTCTACATATACAAGAGAACTATTATTAAAGACATGCCTTGTTGAAGAAATAATAGAATTCCCAAAAACAGCCCCTACAAAAGAAGGCCAAGTATTTGAAAATGTACTACAAGGTACTTGTATATATAGGTTTATTAACCGCTGGCCGAAACCAAATCATGCTTTTGTTATTTCATCTAATAATGATGTGACGACTTTGAAAAAACTAAAACATGAAAGAATTATTCAAAATTCATTATTCGATTTATATCCAGAAACATTTTATATACCCTTAGTAAAGAAAGGTGATTTTACACCTATCAATGAAATTAAGAATAATTCTAAACCATTAGGTTTTTATTTAAAATATATTAATCAAGGAGATATTAATCTAACAAGTTCAAAAGATTATTTCACTAATAACGATACTGGTGTTAAATTATTTAGGGGAAAAAATGTTCAACGATTCTACCTTATAGAAGACGTTGAAGAATATGTATATCCTGACTATAAATTAGAAAAAGTTGAATTTAACTTACAACATCAGTTTTTAGTTTGTCAAGAAATAACAGGAACAACAGATAAATACAGACTGCATTTTTGTAAAACTCCTAAAAATGTAAAATATTTATTTGGTCACACTGCTAATAAATTAACCGTAAAAAATAATAATCACATTGATTCTTTGTCAATTATTTTGAACTCCAAATTTTTAGATTGGTTGTTTAGAAAAACATCTACAAATAATCATGTCATGGGATATGAGATTGTTCAGTTTCCAATTCCAAACTATTTCCAAAGCAATATATCTTTACTCGATAAATTTTATAATTTAATACATTTTTTGTCACATTTAAAATCTTCGTTTAAGACTTTATTTGAAAGAATAAATGATGCCATCGTCTTCAATCTCTACTTCCCCTCCCACATGAAAGAGCGAGGCATAGATGTATTGGAATTTGTGGAGTGGGATATTAAGGAAGTAATGCAAAAACACCCCTCTGCCTCCGGCATCTCCCCTCAGGGGGAGAAGTTTTGGGAGTTTGAGCAGTTAAGCCACAGCGAAAAAGAGCAGGTAATAGAGCAACTTCACCAAAAATGGACAGACCCCGATAATGAGGTGGTAAAACGAATGGGCATGTTTAAGGAGAAGAGCCCGGATATATTGGGGGTTATATTGGAGAGTTGATGACTCTACTTAAATTATTCAAGAAATTGATTATCAAGGGTCTTTTTAACATCAATAAGTAACTTATCAGCACATCTCGTTGTTGTTGATCCTTCAGGTGCCGCTCCTAGTAATACCCCTGCAAATTTAGCAAACGGTCTGGGTTGATTGTTCTCTTGAGGATAAACTGAATTATAGAGCGATAATTTTTCAGGATCTTTCCATAATTGCTTATAATTTGTTGCTAATATTATCCAATTATCTGGCAATAAAGGGTTTTTTGGGCCTCTTATTACAACTAAAGTTCCTGATTCTGATCTTTGGTAATTCGTTTTACAATAACCATACAAATTTATCTGGGCAGTCCTATCCCTATTAAACAAAATGTAATTCTCAGTTTCATTGCTGTAAAATTTAACATTAGGGTTTTTCTTCAACTCAATAGTAGGTTCTGGCATATTCTTCCAATTCTTCTTTTCTATAATTTCTCGAGAGTTTCCTATCGCTTTTGGGCTAATATTCCACTTTTGGTTTTTTGAATCAACAACCTCCCAGTCACCCCAAAATATTATCTCAAATAATGGTCCATGTTTTACAATGATATCTTGCTTAATTGGAAGCAAAAATTTAAATGTTCTAGTTTCATTAGGCAACATTGGAGTTTCCCCAACTAATTCACGACCAACTTTTTTACTTAAGAAAAGCATAGGTACAAATCCCCCATTTCTTTGAGGAATAATGTAAGAACCTCTACTTATTAACTCAATCTTATTACCAACATAATTAACACTAGTAATATCTAAAGGCTTCTTCGTAAAGTTGGTGAGTTCTAAAATTACTCCTATCTGATACATATTACTATCAACATTCACACTAAAAACCTTAATATATGATAAATCAACATTTCCTTTTTTCTTTGGTAAAAAAATTATACTTAGTATTAAAATAAATATAAGTGCTATTATCGCAACAACAAGCCACTTAACAAATGGGTGGTATTCATTTAATTGATCAATTATTTTAAAAAAGAAATCCAACATAACTTAATAATGTGCATTATGTGTGCATAAAAATAGTAAAATATTTCCATAATTGAGATACAAGACAAATTATAGAAAACAACTATGTAAATCAACTAAAAGCACTTTCGTAAATATCGACATGAAGCAGATGGGCGTTGGAGGCGACAATTCTTGGGGAGCAAGACCACACAAGCAATATCAGATCCCTGTTGAAGAATACAACTTCAGCCTTACTATAAAGGCCTACGCAAATAATAAAGACTAATAAATACGACAATTTTAATTATAAGCATGCAAATAATAATTTGTTGCTAACGAATATCACTTTCACTCTATAATTGTTCCCTGCCCAAAATATCTTTGCTTCATAAAAATCGATGAATATGAAGAAGAAAAAATTATTATTGCTATTGGTTATTACTTTAGGTTTAACCACTTTGATGAGCACAACATGTAAGAAAGATGAGCCTACCGCAGCAACTTGCGATGGAGTTGCATCAGCAACTGCAACAGGTGAGATTGATCAAACCTTCTGTTTCGATCTTGTTACCACTTATAATTACGATCCTGAAAACTACATCTCCTTTTGGGCTCGCGAAA
>JAADIS010000130.1 GCA_013151215.1 Chlorobiota bacterium
GACCGTTTGGGTTTTGGGATTTGATAATAAGTTTGCCCCTATGTTCAATAGTGGGATAGCACGGTTTAACTCGGCCTTGAAACCTGATTCGGTGATGTTTGAAAACAAGAATATCCCAAAGAACGATAATAGTTTTGTTTTCACATTGGCCCGTCGCGCTAATCTTGACAAACAGGATATTTTTATTTCAATCGGAAACAAGTATGCTGTTGACGGTCTTATTCGCAAGCTGCCGCATTACGGAAAATACAGTTACCTGGCCTTTTCGGCCGATGAGCCCACAAATATTGCCAAAGGACAATGGCCGGTCGTGAACTCACCTCTCGTAAAAGTTTTAAGCGATAGCGGATCAAAAGTTTCCATGATAGAGCCCAGGGAAGCCCTTGCAAGTCTAAAGCCCGTATTCTCTGAAAACCGCATGATGGCAAGCATAAAATATCTGGCTTCCGACAAGCTGAAGGGTAGGGGGCTGGGCAGCCCGGAACTGGAGCTGGCCGCCGATTATATAAGCAGTGAATTTAAAAGTGCTGGCCTGCAGCCTGTTAACGATGATTATTTTCAGGAGCTTACCCGTAATTTTGATGGAAAAGGAGAATTGAAGCTAAAAAACATTATTGGTATAATCCCCGGTATCGATCCCGAGCTAAAGGATGAGGTTGTTGTCCTTTCTGCCCATTACGACCATCTCGGTCTTGGTTGGCCCGACCACCACGCCGGCGACGAGGGCAAAATACATCCTGGTGCCGACGATAACGCAAGTGGTGTGGCAATAATGCTGGAACTTGCCCGAAGCCTGGCAAAAACTGCCAAGCCTGCCAGGACGATTGTTTTTCTTGCCGCTAGTGGCGAGGAAGCGGGTCTGATAGGCTCCCGTTATTTTGTTCAAAATGCCGAAAAGGAATTTGGCTGGAAGTTTTTTGCCGATGTAAACCTCGACACCGATGGTAGCTTATTCGACAAAAAACTCATGGTCTTGAATGCAAATACAGCCAAAGAATGGAAATTTATATTCATGGGAACGGATTATACAACAGGCGTATTGTCGGAGGTAGTTGAAAATGATTTGGACGCCAGCGATCAGTTAGCCTTTATTGAGAAAGGAATACCAGCAGTTCAGCTGTTTGCCGGTGCAACAATGAACTATCACCGTCCCGGCGACAGATATGATGCGATTGACGGAAAAGGACTGCTTAAGGTTGCAACTGTTGCCAAGGAAGTGATACTTTATCTCGCCGACAGGGAAGACCCCATGCTTTTTACCGGGAAAAATGCATCAGTAAGACCAGCAGCTGTTAAGAAAAGCCAGGGAAGGAGGGTTAGTACCGGTACTGTTCCCGATTTTGCCTTTAAAGGCGAAGGAGTAAAAGTAGGAAGCGTAATTCCGGGCTCGGCAGGTGAAAAAGCCGGATTAATGGCCGGTGATATAATTAGCAAGCTCGATGGCGTCGATGCCAAAGACCTCAGGACTTATTCCATTTTGCTTAAAAATTATCAACCCGGCGACCAGGTGGTCCTGACGGTTTTGCGCAATGGTGAAGAAGAAACTATTAATTTGGTTTTGGGCGAAAGATAGAGGCTTGGAAATCTTGTCGCTTGACAAGCTTTATGCGAATTAAAGAAAATCCGCAAAACATTGTCGGATGATTTTTGAATTAAAAAAATTTATATTTGCGCTATGTGGGAAAAACTAAAAATATTGCATCAAAACTACCTTGAGCTAAAACTAAATGAAGTGATAGATTATGAGAAGTTCTCTATGATCTCAATCATCTATAACTCAACAAAAATTGAGGGCTGCTCTCTTTCAGAGAATGACACTAAAGTTCTGTTGGAAAAAGATATAACAGCAAAAGGTAAACCGTTGACAGATCATTTGATGGTAAAAGACCACTATGCAGCCTTTAAGTTTGTTCAGCAGGAAGCCAGGAAAAAACGGAGGATATCAATTCCATTAATAAAGGAAGTTGCAGGACTTGTCATGAAAAATACAGGTGGAATTGTAAATACAATGTCCGGTACTTTTAATACGGCTGCCGGCGATATAAGATTAGCCCAGGTATATGTTGATAAAAAGTATTTTCCTGATTTCAATAAAGTAGAGCCTCTTTTGTCGAATCTTATTGAGCAAGTCAACAGTAAGATAGATACGGTAAAAAATGATGATATTTTGAAATTGTCTGCTGATATTCATTATAACTTAGTAAATATTCACCCCTTTGGCGATGGGAATGGTCGTACATCAAGATTAATGATGAACTATGTTCAAATATATTTAAATGAACCATTGATAAAAATTTTCACGGAAGACAGGGCAGAATACCTTGAAGCATTAAACAATACAGAAAAAAATGATGATATTTCAATTTTTCGTGATTTTATTTGTAAGCAACAAATAAAGTTTTATGAAAATGAAATTGAAAAATATCGAAGCAGGGATAAGGGTTTTTCGTTGCTCTTCTAGGAAACAATCAGGGAAAAGCTTGCGTAAATGTAAAAATGGCAAATAGGAAATGCTTAATTTGAAGTTTATAACGAGCAAATAAGCGGCAAGAACTAATTGGATATAGTATATACTTATAGTTCAGTATGTTAACTATTTAACAAATAGTGGATTCGGGAGATATATAAAATTCCAACATATATTTTCAAGCCCGCGGAAAACAGTTTAGATTCATACATTGGAACCAAGAAATGGATTAACAGATACCACAACAGCAACCATCAGGGCATAGAGAGGAAAAAACTAAAGAACATCTTTAAAATACTACTTGATTCCAAATGAACAAACCAATATTTTGGAACAATGATTCGAGGGTAGCATACCCCATGCTTTTGATGGTATAGCCTTAGTTTGTCCCGCCTGGGACTCAGGCGGGACTCCCCGGGATTATTTCTCCTATTTCTACTTTGCCATCATCAGTTTCAAGCAATTCGAGACCGAGAGCCATTGCTTTTTTTGTTATTTACTGATTATTATCTCTTGTCGGAAAACTTTTTCTCGTTGATATAAGCTGCTATCGCCAATATAAAGATAGCGGCAACACTATAATAAACGAAGGTCGGTACTGGCACCGAATCGCCTTTGGCATACGAATGCAATCCCGAAAGATAGTAGTTTACCCCGAAATATGTCATTAAGATCGAGAAAAACCCGACTACGGAGGCGAAGTTGAAACTGAAACGGCCTCTTAATCCCGGCATCATGCGCATGTGCACAATAAATGAATAAACTAGCACGCTTATCAAGGCCCAAGTCTCCTTTGGGTCCCAGCCCCAGTATCGGCCCCAGCTTTCGTTGGCCCAAACGCCACCCAGGAAAGTACCAACGGTTAGCATATACAGCCCGGCAGTCATGGCCCGTTCGCTAATGGCTGTCAGCTCGCCAATATTATCGTTCAGATGCGCGAGGTTTGTTTTATTGCGGAAAATCATGATAATGAGATTGATAAATCCTAAGAGCATCGACAGGGCAATAAAACCATAACTAGCAGTGATAACCGAAACGTGGATAGTCAGCCAATACGATTTTAGGACCGGAACCAGGTTGGTGATTTCAGGATTCATCCAGCTAAGGTGTGCAACCATCAGAATAATAGAGGCCAGTATTGTTGTCGCCGAGAGCGTCATGTCCGATTTTCTGGCAAACATCAATCCGGCGAGCATAGTTACCCACGCGATATAAATCATCGATTCGTAGCCGTCGCTCCAGGGGGCATGGTCCGAGATATACCAACGCATAGCCAGTCCGGCGGTTTGTGCCAGGAACCCTATTGCAATAAGTACCAAGAATACTTTAAGGACAGCGGCAACCCATTTTGAGGGCTTGAACAATGCGACGAACGAAAATATTATCATTATAAAACCTAGCAATCCGTAAAGGCTTCCCAGGCGGTTGAAAATGTCCATTTTATTATAGCTGATCTCCAAAGCCACCTTAGTTTTCGATGGGATGATGTCGGCTCCGTATTTCTCTTGGTAATCTCCCATGCCCTTTACCAACTGATTGGCCAAGATCTTGTTGCCGTCGGCTAAGCTGTTTAAATAGGAAGGTATTACACTTGCTATGAAGTTGGAGTCGGCCGAAGGTAAGCCCTTGATTTTGTCGTTTGGCGCAAACCAGGGCGAATGTGAATCGCGGGGGTCGGGAAGAATCTTCAGGAACGATTGTGTAAATACCATATAAGCAACGTTCAGCCTCTCGTCGGCGGCGATCAGGTCTTTCTCGAAAGTTCCCCTTTCCCCGGGTTTTTTGGCATAGGCGGCATTCACCTCCTTGCTAAGCTTATATGTCCCCTGGCTTAAATTGATAAAGTCGAGATATGTTGCTTTTTTGCCTGTTATACCAAGAAGTTCTTTTACCTTATCGTGCTTTACTTTAATGATGGGTGCTTGTTGCCACTCCACGGGATTGGCCATCATACTAAGGATGACTTCATCGGAATTCATCCCGAAAAGGCGGCTCTTGCCCCCGCTTATCTTACGAAGATACTCGCTGCTGATCGTGTTGAAGGGAGCCAGCCTGCCCTGTACCTGTATCAGGAGCTTGCCGAACTTTTCAGCCTGTTGCTTTTCAACACGGGGCAGGTTTTTCTCGTTGAACTCATGAGTGTGCTGGGCAATGGCCTGCGAACCGAACAAAGTAAAAGCAATTGCGACGATCGCCGTCATTCCTTTTCTCTTAAGTGTGTTTTTTGCTATCACTCTTCCCATAAAGGCGAATCGGGAGTTTTTGTTTAACAATGACAACACCATTCCCAAGGCCATCAATAAATAACCAATATAGGTTATTGTTGTCCCCCAATAGTCGTGACTGACCGAAAGTATAGTTCCAAGCTCATCCTGGTCATAAGATGACTGATAGAATCTATAGCCCCTGTGGTTCAGTACGTTGTTCATAAAAATCCTTTTTTGTTCTTT
This sequence comes from Chlorobiota bacterium, assembly GCA_013151215.1. GTDB lineage: Bacteria > Bacteroidota > Bacteroidia > Bacteroidales > F082 > BM524. The sequence goes on from JAADIS010000130.1 coordinate 4,918, forward strand.
AATGCCCATTTCGTCGTCGATGAGGACAACTTCACTGGCATAGGATGAAGGGCTCATGGAGCCCGGATAACGATCCAATTGAAAATCAAGGCATTTGAGCGCAAATGGCAGCTCGATTTCTTTGGAGCCATAAGTTATATAAATGTTTTTCCCGTTGAGCATAAAAGCCGCCGCAGTTCCTTGATAGCCTTTTCCTCCCTTAACGGGAATTTTAAGGGTCTTACCGCCCGAGCTGGCTTCGACTATAATGGCATCCTTGAAATTTATATCTTTTCCGCTGTAATGCAGCAGGCGTATCTCGGCATTGGGATAATAGTTTTTGACTACCATGCTTAAGCCCTGCATCTTGTAAAGGAAGCCCTGGGAAAAATTACTCCATTCGCCGGGCATCAGATTTCCCTCTGCACCACCGGACATTGCCATGCTCGTGATGGTGTCGCCTGCATTTACCTGCATAAAACCATTGTTAAGCTTTATGTTGACTGCGCCGGCGACGAATTCATCGCCAAAGTTGATGATATAAGGCCCAACGCGCTTATGCTCACCGTATTTAATAGTGTTGCTTGTGCGCCCGCTATTGCCGTATGATGTTACGAGTACTAGATATGGATCGCCTTCCCCGCTTGATTTTACAATCTTTTCCCTGGCATTCGGGATGAACTCCACCGATTTGAATTTATATTTCTCGCCGTCAACATCCATGCTCATATTGAAGTCGCCTTCGCTAAAGGCCGACATCAGAACTTTCTGCGATCTTGCGGTTTCTGTATTGCCGCTTACGATCTTAACGTCAACATAGGTGTTGTCCGATAAAAATGTTGATGACGTGGCTCCTTCCCTGATGTGCATGCTGCCTTCGTAGCTTATGAATCGTGTAATCCCGGCACCTATCAGTACAACTATAAAAGATATGTGGAAAACAAAAAGCGTTATTTTCTTTTTGTTCCACATCTTAAACCGGATAATGTTGTTGACAAGGTTTGCCGCAAGGAGTATGAGCAATATATTGAACCATGTAGCATTATAAACCAAGGCTTTGGCCCCCGAAGTGCCGAAGTCGTTCTCCACGAATGTCGCTACTGCCAAGGAGCCGGCAAATATAAGGATGAAGTATCCCATCGCCTGCATCGAGAAGAATAATTTAGTTAAAGTTTTCATGTATTATGATTTTGATTATTATCTATTAATATTTATAAAAGGGTTTTGTTATTCTTTATATTCTATTTTAACATCAAGGGCGCCAACTCCGAACTTGATTATCGAGGCCATTGTGTTTTCAGTGTTTTCATAATTGTCGAGTTCTTTCATGATCTCGTTTTTTAACACTCCGTTTCCGACGCCGTGTATATAAGTTACTTTGTGATATTCTGATTCAATGGCACTATTTAATGTTTTTTTAAAATAATCTTTCTGGATTTGCAGCATATCGCGACTTGACAATCCTGTGATATTATCAACTAGCTCAGCAATATGTAAGTCAACTATAGCCTCACCTACGCTGCTTTTGTGCTTTTCTATCAATGGTTTGGCTTTAATGGTCTCTGCCACGGACGCCTTTGACTTGAAGCCGTATTTTTTTTCGCTGTCAGTTCCCGACACGACTTCCAATGTGGATTCGGGAGCGATGTTCACAAGCAGGGCCTTGCCTTGCAGAAGAGTGTTCGACCGGTAACTTCCTTCTTTAAAGAACCGATTGACCTTTAGGTCGATGGATGCATGTAAAGGATAATATATCCTGTCTGGCAAATCCTTGTGGAATAAAACCTGTATGAAGCCCTTGCACCAATTGTCGAGCTCGTCGCGGCCAATGGTTTCCATAACTATCTTGGAGTCGGGCGGCACCGAGCCGAAATCAATTCCTTCCATTGATTTGTCCACTTCGAGAAACAAGCTGTACAAAATATCGAGCGATGTGTTGTTGATCAAGATAACATCGATGTCCCCTGTCAATACCCATTGTTGCTCGTGGGGTTCGAAAGCAAGATAGACTCCTTTTTCTTCCCTAATGGTTCCCCATGGGTTTATTTCGCTGACGTTGGAAGGCTCGGGCTCTTTTTCCTCTTTGTACTTTTCGGCCAAAGGGTTTGGTATGTTCCTGGTCGCAAATAGGTCTTCGGTGGCTTTGCTGTCCTCGAACCTGCGATCAATAATGAGTTCCGATGCCAATACGGGAACCTCGAAACCATCACTTGTTTCTATGGAAACAAGTTTGCTGTCGATCACTTTAACAACTTTCCCCCCGCCATTTTCATTTAAATAATTAACCCTGTCGCCAACTTTAAACTTCATCCTTACTGTTTTGGTCGAAAAGCAGCATTGTGTTAAATAAATGTGCTGCTTTCAAAAATTAGTCAGCAAATTTACTGTTTATTTAATTAGGGGGGCTATTTTATATGCCGCATTGCTTGTTATTTAAATGATTTTTAACACAAAAAAGCCCGCCTCGATTTCGAAGCAGGCTTTGCGTTGACATATATCAATTAAAAAATTTAAATAGACTCTGTTTCTACCACTTTGGCCAGTAGGTCCGCATAAGGGACAACCAGGAATTTCTTGCCCTCAAAATCAAATTCGTTTCCGGAAAACTTCTTGTAAAATACGATATCGCCAACAGAAACGGCAGGATTTTCAATGTTCCCTATCGCAGCTATCTTGGCAAATTGTGGTTTTTCTTTGGCCGTATCCGGGATAATTATTCCGGAAGTAGTCTTCTGTACTGAATTGTCTTCTGTTATGTCCAGTAAAACATTTTCGTTTAATGGTTGTAACTCTTTCATGATCAATTATATATTTATTATTAACATTTATTTTATCCCAAGCAGCGAATTTATGCGTTTTTTGTCGAACCCAACAATAATTTCGCCACCTATTTCTGTTTGTGGCACTCCTTGCTGACCGCTTCTCCTTACCATTTCCTCGGCGGCCTTTTGATCTCTTGAAACATCAATGTCGGTATATTTTATCCCGTGCTGGTCGAAATGGCGTTTTATCGTTTTGCACCAGGTGCAAGTTGGGGTACTATAAACTTTTACCTGTTTTTGCGGCTTTCCCCCCATATTGCTTTGTGCCTTGAACAAACTGCTTTCTATAAGCGATGTGTAAAACGACTCGTTATTGCATCCTTTTTCGGCTTTATTGAATTTGCCGTCCTTGAATATCAAAAGCGAGGGCGCTGTGGTAATGCCATAGTTTTGATGTATGTCCTTTACTTTGTTTACGTCGGCTACCATAATCTCGAAACCGGTTTTTGCTTTCATCGCATTTTGCAGGCTATTATAGCTGCAATCGCTTATTTCGGAGCCTTTTTTGTATAAAAGCAAATAACTATTGCCCTTGTTCTCTATTTTCGAGAGTAATTGTTCATGCGTATTTATCTCTAAGATTGCCATATCTAATGTTTTTCAATCCCAGCTCAAACCATATACCAATTATAAAATCACTGACATTTTATCCTTTGGGTGAAATGATGACATGTTTAAATTTGATTGTTTGCTCAAAAATGGCACAAATTTCTAAAAGCCCTTATTTTAATAAATAAACGGAATTAGTTTTTTGCTGGAGGCCTTATAGTTTTCATATTGGGAAAAGTGCTGCAAAAGCAGCTTTTCCTCAAACTCTATTTTTATCAATAAATCGACGACTAAAATAATGAGGACTCCTAAACGCCAATAACTGAACGATTCGGCAACAAGTGGTATTATGGCAACGACCTGGGCGGTGTACATAGGATGCCTGATCAATCTATAAGGGCCGGAGGTTATAAGGATGCCTCCGCTTTTTATCAAGGGCCTTATGTTGAAGTTGCCGGGCTTCATTACGTAGATCGAAAGTAAGCCGAGGAATATGCCGGCTGCTTCCATGAGGAAACCGCTAATGCTGTCGGCAATTACCGGTCCCGTTACCAAGATATACACCAGGCTGCCCAACTGTATCGTAGTCAGTATAGTAGGATAAATATGTTTTTTTTCAAGCATAAAAAAACCGGTTGCGGGAAAATTAATCTGTGCAAGTAGAGAGGAACCCTCAAACCGCATCCGGCAAGGCAAAGATAGTGATTTTAATTTTTTTGTCGTGTTTGTTTCCTCGGGTTTTGATTATTTTATCAAAAACCGTAAATTTAGAGGCTTTCAATGTAAAAGTTGTAAGTCTGCTTAGTAACTTTGCCTTTTTATAATATCAGGAATATAAAATTTATTATAATATGTCTGTGAAAAAAGCAATGGTTGGCAATCGCGGGAAAGGCACAAAGTCGGATTGTTATGTTGAACTGGAGCTAAAAGCTTCGGGCGGTGTCCAACTGGAACTTAAAAGCAAGGTGAATAGCTTGTATGGCAAGGCTATTTCCGGGCTGGCCCGTGAAATAATGTCCTTTTTTGAAGTCCGGGACGCTTATTTGCTGATCGAGGACTCCGGGGCTGTGGATTTTGTGCTGGCGGCTCGTATCGAGGCTGCCGTAAAAATGCTCGTTAGCACGAATAAGGAATTTCTTTTGCCGCGGCTTGAAACGAATGTCGGAAGCACTAAACGCTCCACATTTAGGTTTTCCCGTCTTTATCTCCCTGGAAACAGCCCCAAGCTGATGTTGAATGCCGGCCTGCATAAACCCAACGGCTTGATCCTGGACCTTGAAGATGCCGTTGCGCCGGAAAAAAAGCATGAAGCCCGGTTTGTCGTCCGCAACGCATTGAGGAACCTTGATTTTTATGGAGCCGAGCGCATGGTCAGGATAAACCAAGGGGATATGGGCATTGAGGATCTTGAATATATCGTTCCACAAAACGTGAACCTGATTTTAATTCCGAAATGCGAATCGGACGAAGATGTTTTAGCCGTTGACGCAGCTATCCAAAAGCTTAAAACCAAAAACAATCCTTCGAATGATATATGGCTGATGCCGATTATTGAAAGTGCAAAAGGTGTGATAAATGCCTATAAAATCGCGGCAGCCTCCAAAAATATAAGTTCGATAGCCATAGGGCTCGAGGATTATACCGCCGACCTTGGGACTCATCGCACCCCTGAAGGCAACGAATCGTTTTTTGCAAGGAGCATGGTCGTAAACGCCGCAAGGGCAGCCGGGGTCCAGCCCATCGATTCTGTTTTCTCCGATGTGTCGGATATGGAAGCACTGGCAGAAAACGCAAGGAGGTCCAAAGGCCTGGGCTTCGACGGCATGGGTTGTATCCACCCCCGTCAGATTAAAGTGATACATGAAAGCTTTGCTCCCTCAGCAACGGAAATCGAAAAGGCAAAGCGGATTTTCCTGGCGTTTAAGGAAGCCAAGGCCAAGGGGCTTGGCGTTGTTTCCTTGGGAACAAAAATGATTGATGCACCGGTGGTAAAAAGGGCGGTAAATACAATTACTGTCGCAGTAAACATAGGAGTGCTGGATAAAGATTGGGAAAGGCAGGCCGAATCGCAAGTATAAATTACTGAAAATAAATAGCAATGACAAAATACGACAAACTCGTTACCAACGCAGCCGGAAGGGTTGTCCCGACGATTATTAACGGCGAAGAACATACGCCCTTCATGGGAGTAGGAAAATACAAGCCCAGCGGAAGAAAATACGGGCCGAGAATTGCCAGTTGTGCCGATTATCCGGAAGATGGCAACAAGCTTGTGCCCGGATTGAAGGAAGCCCTCATGAAAAGCGGCCTGAAAGATGGGATGACGATTTCGACACATCATCATTTCCGTAACGGGGATTTAATGGCCAACCAAGTATTTGATATCGCCAAAGAATTGGGAATTAAGGATTTGCGATGGTTCCCGTCGGCTTCGTTCCCTTGTCAGGAACATCTGATACAGTATCTTGAAGATGGCACCATAAACAGGATAGAGGGAAGTATGAACGGCCCTCTTGGCAGGTTCGCTTCTTTGGGGAAAATGAAAGGTGTTGGTGTCCTGCGCTCGCACGGAGGTCGTTATCAGGCTATTCAGGACGGTGAGGTAAAAATTGATATCGCCGTAATTGCAGCCCCGACAGCCGATGCTTTCGGAAATGCGAACGGTGTAAACGGCAACGCGGCCTGCGGTTTGCTGGGGTTTGCCCTGGGCGACTCACAATATGCTGATAAGGTGATTGTCGTAACCGATAACCTTGTTCCATTCCCTGCTATTCCCTGGCAGATACATGGAAATTATATCGATTATGTGGTTAAAGTTGATAAGGTGGGATTGCCCGAAAAAATTATTTCGGGCACGACACAAATAACAAAAAGCCCCGACAGGCTGCTGATCGCGGAGATTACCGCCGAGTTTTGCGAGAAAGCAGGCTTGATCTATGATGGCTTTTCCTATCAGGCCGGTGCCGGGGGGACAGCGCTTTCAATAGGGAATTACTTTGGCGACATCCTTAGAAAAAACAATTGGAAGGCCGGTTTTATCCGTGCCGGGAGCAATAAATATCCGGTAGAGATGCTCGAAGAAGGTATTGTGGGCTATATCCTCGATGGTCAAACATTTGATTTGGAAGGTGTCAGGAGTATGCGTGAAAACGCTAATCATGTCGATACCTCGCCTTTTACATCCTATAACTACCATGGGAAAGGTAATTTCGCATCCTTGATTGATATAGTCGTCCTTGGGGCAACTGAGGTTGATGTTAACTTCAACGCCAATGTGGTTTCCCATTCCGACGGTTTCTTGCTGCATGGCATCGGCGGATGGCAAAATACTTTATTCGGGAAAACAACCATAATGCCGATTCCCTTGTTCAGGGATAGGATTCCCGTTATAAGGGACGAGGTAACAACTCTTTGTGCCCCCGGTGAGATGATCGACGTAATTGTTACCGAAAGAGGTATAGCAATAAATCCGTTGAGGGCCGATCTGATAGAGAAGACCAAGGACTCGGGATTGCCGATAAAAACCATTCAAGAACTTAAGGCCGAGGCCGAGGCGATATGCGGAATACCTGAAAAACCTGATTTGGGTGATGAAATAATAGCCGTGATCAAATGGGTTGACGGCACTGTAATCGACTCTGTCAGAAGAGTTATAGAATAGGAATCGAAGGAAAGCACGGAGGCTGCCGGGAATAAAAAATCCCTTAAGATATATTGGAAGCTATTGTTTTCTGCAAAACATCTATCGTTATCGGCTTGGTGATAAAATCATTTGCGCCAAGCTCATAGCTTGTTTCTTCCTCGCCTGAGAGCATATAAGCAGTCTGAACGACAATCGGGATATCTTTATTGGTTTTTCTAATGTGCTTCAAAACCTCGAAGCCGTCAAAATCCGGGAGGTTAAGATCAAGGAAAACTAAATCAATATTGCGCGACGAATCGAAAACATCAACTGCGGTTTGTCCGTTCTCAACAAGAATAAGCTTGGCGTTAGTTGCTTTCAATGCGGCTTTGTAAAATCTACTGCTAGTGTCAATATCCTCTACTATCAGGATTACCTTATTTGTAAAATCGAATTCTGATCCCATTCTTTTTGATTTTGGTTTTGTACTGTAATAATAGTGCAATATTAGTAATTTTTGTATCTAAATGGAAATGAATTCATATCTCTTTCAACAATATTTTGTTAATTCAGATAAAATTTGTAATTTTCCAAATTCATTGATAACAAGATGGATAAAGCATAGTAATTCATAAAAAATTAAAACTTAGGCTTTTGGAGGATTTAATATTTGCGTTCGGTTTAAAAAAAGAAACGTCATCAATGCTCGATGCAATAGCGAAAATCAACAATGCCAAAGTAATAATGTTTGAGAAGCTTGATGAATTCCTTCTTGCTTTTAACGATAAAGACCCGAAAATTGTACTGGCGGATATTGATTCCATACTCACAAATAATGATTTGCTTAAAAGTCAAGGGTTCTCAGGCGGGGAAATGCCCGACTGCAGCATGCTTTTGATAAAACATCCCTATACCACTAACGATGATATTATTAAAGCACTAAAACTCGGATTCTATAACTTTCTCGATGAGCCCTTTACTGATTTGATACTTTCCGAGAACATAAGGCTGCGCTTGGACAGGGATAAAAAAAATGAAAGCTTGGAATCAGGAAAGTTGGGTCATGACCTGATAAGGACGATATTCAGCAATAAGCTGCTTGCAAGCCAAAAAGATGTTTTAAAGGTAGTTGCTGCTGTTGAGCAGAGCAATTCATCGGTTGTCATCACTGATATCAACGGTGATATTGAATATGTGAATCCTTTTTTCAAGAAGTTGACCGGATATGACCTGGAAGAGGTAGTCGGCAAAAACCCCAGGGTGCTTAAATCGGGCAATACCACCAAAAGGGAGTATGAGGCTTTATGGAAAACAATCTCCTCAGGCCGAAACTGGAAGGGCAAATTCCTGAACAAGAAAAAAAACGGGGAAGAATATTGGGAATCGGCAGTGATCGCCCCCGTAAAGGATATTAATGGGGCAATAATAAACTATATCGGCATAAAGCAGGACATTACCTTACAGGTGTTGGCGGAAAAGCACCTTGAGCTAAGTGAGAAAAGATATAAAAGCCTTATTCATGACAGCGAGACCATCATGGTCGTTTTCGATCCGCTAAACGGAAATATCGTTGACGTAAACAAGGCGGCTTGTGATTTTTACGGATATACGAAAACTGAGTTCATGAACCTGTGCATGTTCGATTTCAATATTCTTTCCCGCGATGAAGTAAAGAAGATATTGCAATCGAACCTGGAGAACAAGAAACATAAATTTATCTTCAAACATATATTAAAGAGCGGCGAGATAAAAGATGTGGAAGTAAATACCACTACGATTAACTGGCAGGCCAGGGATGTGAGCTTCTCGATAATCTACGATATTACCGATAAGATAAAGGCTGATAACGACCTAAACCTTGCGCTGGGCAAAGCTAAGGAGAGCGACAGGCTGAAGTCTGCTTTTCTGGCAAATATGAGCCATGAAATACGCACACCTATGAACGCGATACTTGGTTTTGCGCAATTGCTCAATAACAAGGATCTGTCGTTCGATGAGATGATGTCCTACATAAGGGTGATCAATAATTCCGGAAACCAGCTTTTGACTATCATCGACGATATAATCAATGTGTCCAGGATCGAAGCGGGAATAATTGATATAAATATTTCTGAATTTAAAGTAAATACCGCTATAAGATATATTTACGAATCATTTATCTATAAAACCACCCAGAAAAAAATCGAATTTAAATACTCCCTCGGTTTGGCCGACGATAAATCCGGTGTTAGGGGCGACAAGGGTAAATTTATCCAGATTGTTTCCAACCTGGTAAACAATGCCATAAAATTCACGCCGGAGGGCGGAACTATAAAAATGGGTTATGTAATTGATGACGGGATATATAAGTTCTATGTTCACGATACGGGAATCGGAATTGATAAAAAAGACCAAAAGCTGATATTTAACAGGTTCAGGCAAGTTGAACATATAGGCAAGGTTTATGGCGGCACCGGCATTGGATTAAGTATCGTAAGCGCATTTGTTGTTAAGATGGGCGGGAAAATATGGTTGTCGTCTAGATCTGGGAAGGGAAGTAGCTTTTATTTTATCATTCCGTTCAAGCCTGCCTTTATTAAACGTGAAGAGCAATGGCTCAGCAAGGGAAAATACGAAATATTAAAAGGTAAAACGATTTTGGTTGCAGAAGATGAGGACTTGAACTTCAGGCTTTTACAAGAAATACTTATTCCCCAGGGAGTTGATGTCGTATTGGCCATAGATGGAAAAGAGGCTGTTGAGGCTGTAAGAAGCAATAAAAAAATAGACCTTGTCCTGATGGATATTAAGATGCCTCTCCTAGATGGATATGAAGCTACGAGAATAATAAAAAGCTTTAATGATAAAATCCCCATAATAGCCGAGACAGCCTATGCGCTTTCAGCCGATAGGGCAAAAGCAATCGCCGCCGGATGCGACGACTATATAGCTAAACCGATTATGCCGGATGTATTGTTGAATATGTTGGTCAAACATTTTGAGTCGAGTGAAGGAGCTTAAGTTTTTTTTGGTATTTTATATTACGCTAATAATTGTCTGGACTGTTTTTATGAGTCTTGTGTTCGTATATTATTATTATCAGGCACGGGGGCTGAAGAATGATAAAATCGAGCACCAGGCTAATATTGAATATCAGAAAGAGATTCAGGTCCGCAACTGGATAAACAGTCTTGGAGGTGTATATGCCCTAGTAGATGACAGCCTTATGCCTGCTTTAATGATGGACACGGTGGCGGATTCGATAATTATTTCGGGGAAAGGTGTTAAATATACAAGGTTTAGTCCGGATTATGCGATAAGGAGCATGTCAGGGTTCAATGACAGCACCTCCATAAACAAGGTCAGGCTGGTTTCCGAGGATTATAAAACCAAATACCATAAACCAGATGATTGGGAAAAAAAGGCATTGCGGCTATTGAAATCAGGCGAGACGGAGATTGAGGAATTTACCGTGAAGGACGATGTGCAGGTTTATCGGTTTATGAAACCAATGGTGCTAAAAACTGATTGCAGGAGATGCCACGTAAACGACAAATACCATATTGGTGATATCAGGGGAGGCATGTCCATACTGATATCCCTTACGGAGATCAATGAACAGTTTTATAGCAAAGTAAAACTATATTTGTTCACTTTCATTATTATCTGGCTTATCGGAATAACCGTATTTACCTTTACTTACAATAAAATCCGCCAAAGGGAGAAGGAAAGGGATGCGGCCATTAACGACCTCAACACCTTTAAGGACAGGCTGGAGGCTATCGTCGAGGAAAGGACAAGGGAAATTGTTAAAAGCAGGGAGAAACTTGAGAGAGGTGAAATAAGATATCGGAATATTGTTGAACATAGCACGAATTTGTTTTATTCCCATACGGCAGATCATGTTCTGACTTATGTAAGCCCCCAAGCCGACAAGTTTTTTGATTGCAGCCAGAAGGAGGCTTTGCGCAATTGGACAGATTTTGTCTCCGACAACCCAATAAACAAGCTGGGCTTTGAGAAAACCCAAAAGGCAATTTCCACAGGTATGGCACAACCGCCTTATGAGTTAGAGCTCAAGACCCTGAAGGGAAGGAAGTTATGGGTGGAGGTCCATGAAGCACCGGTAGTCGTAAACGGCAAAACAGAGGCAATAGTAGGTGCGCTCGTGGATATTACGGAATGGAAGCTTGCCTCGGACGAGCTGAAGCTGAGCGAGTCAAAATTTAAGCAATTGTTTACAAGTGCCCCCGACGGGGTTTGTTTGTTGGACAAAGATGGCTTTGTGGTCGATTGCAATTATGCTTACGCATCCCTTTTGGGGTGTTCCACCGAAGAAATTACGGGAACCCACATCACGGATTCGCTGACTGAAGAATTTAAAGACTTGTTCAAGGCCAAGTTTCCGAAACTTGCTCAAGATGGTGAGTTGCTCCTCAATGAAGTGCATTTGGTAAACAAATCCGGAGATTTAATAAAAGTCCGTAGGAATATTAAGGCCTTATATGACTCAGAAAACAACTTTAGTGGTGTTATAGTTCACACTCAGGATATTACGGAACTCATAAAGCGTAGGAACGTAATAATAGAAAGTGAGAGGATGCTTGCCCGAACTCAGGATATGGCTGGCATTGGCAGTTTTAAATTTGACTTGCAAAACCAAAAGTGGGTGGGGTCGCAAGGACTTTTTAAGATATTCGAAGTTGATGAAGGTTATTTTGATTCCTATGACGAATGGTTTGAGATTGTTCACCCAGATGATAAAAAATGGGTGGTAGGGAAATTTAAGGATTCCATTTTGCCTAATATGATAAAATATGATTTTAACCATAGAATTGTTACATATAGGTCAAAGCAAACAAAATGGGTGCGCTCCATAGGGGAAGTCCTTGAAGATGGCCAAGGGAACAAAACTTTTATTGTAGGTTTCGTGCAAGATATTACCGAAAAGTATCTTTCCGACCTTAAGCTTATGGAGCGCGAATCCCAGTTGAGGGCGATATTCGACGCTGCCACCGAGGTCTCATTCATCACGACAACAATGGTAGGGCGCGATTCGATCATACTGAGCGTAAGTAAAGGGACGCTGAGAATGCTGGGATATACCGAGGAAGAGCTTGTGGGCAAGGCTGTTACCTTAATTCATACCGAAGAAGACATCAAGGATTTTGAGAAGAACCTTAAAAAGATGCAGAACGGTGAGCCGGGATTCGTTGGCGAAACAAAAATGAAAAAAAAATCAGGTGAATACATAAATGTTTTCCATAAGGCGTTTCCGCTCAAATTCGAAGATGGCGTATTGGTGCGCGGTTTGGCCGTTACCATTGATCTTAGCGAAGTTAAGAAGGTACAACAAGACCTGAAAAAAAGGGAGGGGCAGCTTACAACCCTTATTAACTCCACGCCTGACCTTATTTATTTCAAGGATGGCAGCGGAAAATGGATATTGGCAAATAATACCACTTTAAGATTACTTGGTTTAAGTGAAAAGGACTGTATTGGAAAAACAAATGAGCAACTTGCTGAATCAAGCAGTTTTCATAAGGAATTCCTGCTTGATGAAGCCGAGCACGATATAGATGTTTGGGATAGTGGCCGTTCGAAGCGGATCAATAGGACAATTCCCGTGCCAGGGGAAAAGGATAAAATCTTCGACATGATAAGGATACCCTTGTTTGAGGATGATGATTCCAGAAACGGCATATTGGTCTTCGGAAGGGATGTCAGTGATCGTAAAGAACTTGAAAACAGGTTAATCAACGCCAAAAAACTTGAGGCCGTAGGCTTTATGGCAAGCAGGCTGGCCCATGAGTTTAAAAATATCCTTCAAAGTATTACGGGATTTTCACATTTCGCACAAGAGGGCTTGGAAGAAGGCGACGGGCGGTATGAGGATATCCAGCAAATTGTTAAAGCTGCCGAAAAGGCAGATACAATAGTGAAGAACTTGCTTAACTCGGCTAAAACTTTCGACATAAGTCTGTTAAGGCATGATGTCAGGAAAATCATATTGAACTTCTTAAGCAGTGTGAGCAATTCGCTGGGCGAGAATGTTGAGATCCGTTTTGTTGATGATGACCAATCTACATGGATTGCACATTGCGACCTGGTGCATGTTGAGCTGGTTTTGCTGAACGTAACCCTCAATGCTGTTGATGCCATGCCGGATGGAGGTTTGATAAAGATTTGCTTGCAAAGAACAAAAATTGATGACGAACTAAAAAAAATTTACGACTGGCTGGAAACGAATGATTTCCTTGTTGTTAAAATCCAAGATAATGGTTCTGGAATGGACGAGGATGTTAAAAATAATTTGTTCGAGCCGTTTTATACCACAAAACTGCCCGGAAAGGGAACAGGCTTGGGGCTTTCATCTTCTTTTGACATCATAAAAGCCCATGGTGGGTTTATCGATGTGAGTAGTGAGGTAGGCCGGGGTTCTGAATTTTTTATTTACCTGCCTCTTGTGGAATAAAACTTTTTTCCTAAATTTGGAAAAATTCTAAAATAAAGCAATTGGGAATTATGGCAAAGATACTTGTTATTGACGATGACGAACAAATCAGATATCTTTTTAAGCGAAAACTCGAGAGCAAAGGTCATCTGGTTCTGTTGGAGGATGACGGAGAACCGGGACTGGCATCTTTTAAGGAGAACAAACCTGATTTGATACTCCTTGACATTATAATGCCGCGAAAGGAAGGCTTGGAAGTGCTGCGAGAAATAATAGAACTGGACCCAAAAGCGAAGGTTATCGCGATTTCGGCAGGCGGCAGGGGCAGGGCCAGTGATTATCTTGACTATGCCTGGAGGTTCGGAGCCAAGAAAGTTCTTGAGAAACCTGTTGATCTTGACTCCCTCGCAACAATTGTCGATGAAGTCTTAAATAACTAAAGCCAACTAGTGAATTTTAATATTTTGTTGTCTTTTATCTATCTGTGACGAAACAAAAGCATTATGGACTTTATGAATCTTTTTCTTTTTTATAGTGTTATTGCTGTTTTATTATTAATAATTGTTGTGCAGTCCGTTGTCTTGCGCAGGCTGTTTCTTCTCAAAAAAAAATCAAAGGAATCAGTATATCTGACCTTGTTCCAAAAATCCTTCGAGCCCGTTTTGCTTATTAAAGATGAGCTTTTCATCGATCTTAACCAATCAGCACTTAAATATCTTGGCTATAAATCGAAAAAGGATTTTCTAAACAAGCACCCCTCGGAAATATCGCCCGAATTTCAATCGGACGGGCAAAGCTCGAAAGCAAAGGCAGATAAGATAATGAAGATTGCCGAAAAAAACGGATATCACCGGTTTTATTGGGAGCATAAGAATAAAAATGGGGAATTGCTATACGTTGACGTTTCCCTGACTTTAATTGAAATTAACGGGGAAAAGCATTTTTATACGGTATGGCGCGATTTAAAAGAAAAAAAACAGACCGAGATGGAGCTTATGCTGGCAAAGCAAAAAGCGGAGGAGAGCGACCGTTTGAAGTCTGCTTTCCTGGAGAGCATCTCGCATGAGATAAGGACGCCCATGAATGCTATTATCGGATTTTCGCAATTGCTGAACTATAAGGAGAATACGGAAGAGGACAGGGCTGAATTCATTAATTATATAAATAAATCCGGAAACTCATTGCTTCTTATCATCGATAATATCCTGGATGTTTCAACTCTCAGGTCCGGTGTTCTTGAAGTAAGGCAGACAGAACTCAACCTAAACCGGTTGTTCGACGAGCTTTGGGAATACTTTAATTTTGAGACTTCGGTTAAGGCGGTACGCTTAGAGGTGGATAATAGGCTAAGGGACAGCGGACTGCATATAGTTGTAGATGGTTCGAGACTGCGAAAGACAATGTTTCAGCTTTTGAACAATGCGACCAAGTTTACAGAAAGGGGCACTGTTAAGCTTGGCTGCGACAAAAAGGGGGATATGCTCGAGTTTTTTGTTAAAGATACTGGTGTTGGAATTAATAAAAAGGAAATTGAATATGTATTCGATGTTTTCAGGAAGGGGAACCCAAGGGGCGAAAAACTTTATGGCGGGACCGGTTTGGGGCTAAGCATCGCCAAGGCCAGCGTTGAGGGCATGGGCGGCGAAATATGGCTCGAATCGGAAGCTGGCAAAGGAACATCCGTATTCTTTACTATCCCTTTACAAATTGTTAAAGTAAGATAAAACCATTATTTCTCAATGCCAGGGACAAACTGATAAACCCCCAGGTCAGGAAGCGGCAGCCTTGAAATACCGTCAAGGTCGAACTGTAGGCCATTGGCGATGTTTGGGTCGCCCATGCCTATAGCAGGCGACAGGGTGTCGAGGTGGAAGTCATGTTCGCTCGCATTTACGAACAAAGGGTCTTCATTCCTGATAATTGCGTTGTAAATAGTGTTGTCTGAGGTATTCATCCTCGTTTTCAACAAACAATGGTCCAAAAAGTATGATGAATCAGCATCACCACTCATATCTGTTTGAAACTCTTCGTTGTTATAGCCGTAAATTATACTGTTTCCAATATTGAAGTTAAAGGGAATGGCTATGACGTTGTCAAGGGTGTCGAGGATATAGTTGTTCAAAAACAGGGACGGTGTGTTCCTGACGGAATAATTCCAGAAATTAACAAGAGTGGCATGCTTGAAATCATAATCGCCCCCCGAAGTCAGCGCCAGGCAGTAGCCTCCGCAGTTTGCCAAAAGCGTATTTGTCGATGTGATGTTGTAAAGCCTTGAGAACAAGCCTATTCCGCTCATATTCCGGATAATGACATTATGCAGGAGGAGCTGGTTGTCGGCTGCCCTCAAAAACGATTCGGCCTGAATGCCGATAAAGGCGTTTTCGATAACTGCATTTTGAATTTCATGGTCTTCGCCGGGCATGGCTTCCATTAGCCATATCCTGTCCCATTGACCCGGAATATCAGCATATTCCTGTTCCAGTCGGTCGCCCCTGAAATAAACTTTCTTGTCGGGGCTGCCATAAACTTTTAGAAGCCCATCGGCATAAGCCCATAAGCCCGAAGCCTCATGGAAATAAACCTTAGTGCCTTCGTCAATGATTAGTTTGCCGTACGAATTTATCACGGCATAGCCGTAAACGATATAGGGTTTTTCGGCTGTCCAATGGACGGTTTCCAGGCTGTCGGCAACAATTTTATATGGCGGGAATCCTGTGTTATAAGTATCGGCAAGTATATAATTCGCGTCCTGCCCCCAGGCAACCAGCTTAACCTCTTGTTCGTTGCCGTTTGTTAAAAACCGGAGCATGTCTTCCACAACAAAGGGTGAAGAAGCATCCTTTGGGTTTATGGTAACCTTGGCAAACAAAAACAAACTGTCGTTGCCTTCAATTTCAATGTCCGTAAACCCACTTCCTGATTCACCGTCAAGATTTACCCTAAAAGCCGATGAGCTACCGCCTTCAAGTTGGATATCCGATATTTTAATCTTGCTATTCGATTTGTTATATACCATCAGCCGGTGCGTGGCAGAGCCCAGGCTTGTGAAAACCGTATCGAAAATGATAGAGTCGTTCGAGAATTCAAGTTTTAACGAGCTGTCGGTACTGATTATATCCTTCTTACGGCATGAAAATCCCAAACCGATTAATATGGCAAAAACAAAATATAAAACTCTTTTATGCATAACTGAAAATGAGGGGCAAATATAATAATCATAAGCAATACGGGGATACGATGTTTTTATTGTATTTTTGAAAAACAAAAGATTCAATGATGAAACATGGTATATTTATTTCCCTGTTGATTTTTCTTGCTATTTCAATTAGCTTAAGTGCTCAGTATCAAAACACAAGTGGAAAAAGGGATAGCGCTAGCGTTGTTAAGAAACGTGCCCCGCAACCTGACAGGTGGTTTGTGGGCGGAATGATCGGAGGTGGGTTTTCAGCATATAACTCCTATGTTGAGATTTCTCCTATCATAGGTCGTCATCTTACCCCTGCACTGGATGTCGGGACGCGAATAACGTATATTTATCAGGGATATACGGATCCTTATGGTGCAAAGCACAACAACAATATTTATGGTATGGGCATTTTTAGCAGATATCGTTTCTTGAAGTTCCTTATGGCACATATAGAGTATAGCGTCTTAAGTACTAAATGGTTTGACGACACCCGTTATTTTGTTAATAGTTTATATGTTGGCGGAGGATTGTATCAGAGTGTCGGAGGGACGGGTTTTGCAACAGTTACTATACTTTACGATGTATTCGAAGATGAGCATTCGCCATACAACAACCCCATTGTCAGGGTTGGGTTTGGCGTGGGCTTTTAAAAAAAGATAAACATAAAAAAACGGGCTCCCATAATTCGAAACCCGTTTTTTTGTGCTGTTGCGATAGATATCAGCTGTATTTAGGGTCTGCTGAAAAAGTCCGCAGTACATAATATACGAAGCCGCAAGGCGAAGCTGTATAATAATACTGCGAGCCGCAGCAATGAAGTAGATGATGTGCTACGGGCTAGCAAATAAGATTTTTAGAAAAAATGCAAGCTTTTTTAATAGATCCTTGGAAAAAGTTCGCATTCGTAATTAACAAAAATCGTCTAACAATATATATCTCACGTTGTTAGACGTTTTTCAGCAGACCCTATTTACAGGCCCTAAATATTTTTAAGGATATCAAGTGTGAGCAACCAGAATTTCCGTACTGACTCAATTTCGATTTTCTCGTCGGGGGAATGCGCCCCGCGGATAGTGGGGCCAAAAGACGTCATGTCCATTTCCGGGTATTTATGTCCGATCAGACCGCATTCAAGGCCTGCATGAATTGCCAGGACTTCAGGCTTGTTGCCAAACAAGCGCTCATAAGCCTTGGCAGTTTGAGCCACTATTTTTGAATCAGGATTTGGTTTCCATCCAGGGTAACCGTCGCTTTGCCCCACTTTGCCCCCGGCCAGCTTAAAAACCGATTCCACCATATTGCAAATATCATCTTTTGCAGATTCAATTGACGATCTTTGGGAGGTGGTAATCAAGATTTCCTCTTCCAAGAATTTTATTGAGGCAAGGTTTGTCGATGTTTCCACAAAATCATCTATGTCCTGCGACATGGCTATTACTCCATGAGGGCATGCATATACTGCATTTAAGAATTCCCTTGCAGATTCCTTGTCAATCACAAAATCAACTTCTTCTGTTTCCGAAATGCTCAAGGAAAGATTTGGTTCGCTTATATGAAGTTCTCTCTTTATATCATTCTCAAAATCAATTAGTTTATGTTTCAGCGAGTCTGTTCTTCCATCTGGAACCATGATAATGGCATAGGCTTCGCGAGCAATAGCGTTTCTTAAATTTCCACCATCGAACTTATGTATTTGAATATTGAACTCATCAAAGTTTTCCCATAGGAACCTGTTGAGGATCTTATTTGCGTTGCCCCTGTTTTTATTGATGTCGTCGCCGCTATGCCCGCCTTTGAGGCCAGCGACCATGATCTTTAAGGTTGAAAAGCCTTCGGGGACGCCAACTTTGTCGAAAGGCAGCCATGCCTGGGAATCCTTGCCGCCTGCGCAACCGATAAAAATCTGACCATCATCTTCGCTATCGAGATTGAGAAGGATATTGCTCTTCAGGAAACCCGGCTGTAAACCAAAGGCGCCCGTCAAGCCTGTTTCCTCATCAATGGTAAACAAGCACTCGATGGGGCCGTGCCGGATGTTGTCGGAAGCCAAAATCGCAAGCTGGGCGGCAACGCCTATACCATCGTCAGCGCCCAGGGTTGTTCCGTTTGCCCTGACCCAATCGCCATCAACAAAAGCATCGATGGGGTCGTTTTCGAAATCATGCGATTTGTCGCTGTTTTTTTCGCAGACCATATCGATATGGCTTTGCATCACCACCCATGGGCGATCTTCCATCCCCTGGCTGGCGTTTTTTCTTATCAGAACGTTGCCAACATCATCCTGAAGGGTTTCCAGCTTGTGCTCTTTGCCGAAATCCAACAGGTAATTGACAATTTTCTCCTCCTTTTTCGAGGGCCTTGGTATTTGAAGTATCTCATTAAAATATTTCCAGACTATTCCTGGCTCCAGACTTGATATATCTTTGCTCATGCTAATTTATTTTAAATATGCAAAGGTAAATAATTGTACTTTTGCATGCGTTAATTAATAATAAAATATATATGAAAGCACGTGCGCGACACATATTGGTTGCAACAGAAGAGAAATGCAACGAACTTAAAAATGAAATTATTGCCGGAGCGGATTTTGCCGATATTGCCCGTCAATATTCAAGTTGTCCTTCGAGCAGGCAAGGAGGCGATCTAGGGGAGTTTGGCCCCGGCATGATGGTGCCTGAGTTCGACAAGGTAGTCTTTAGTGCGCCCTTGAACGAAGTCCAGGGGCCGGTAAAGACTCAGTTTGGCTTTCACTTACTGGAAGTTACAAGCAGGGCTTGAGAAAACCTTATTGCAAATTTATAGGAAACCCCGTTTACGGGGTTTTTTATTTGGGCTTCGCACTCTTCCTTTCTTGTTTCCCGGGATTGTCCCATGGCCGCATTTCCTCTGCGTCAGACCAGGCCTTTACCCAATCCGGCAGGGGCTGTATATCAATGTCCAATCCCATTTCTTTAATAACATCATTGATGTTTACTATTCCGGTTTTGGAAGTGACCACGGTTCGTACTAGTGCAGATGAATGTATTTTGCCCTTGCGGATAATCTCCTGATGGAAATAAAACCAACGCTTGTCGAAGCCGGCAAGCTTGGTATGGAGCTCGAACTTGTCGAACAGATGTAAACGATGCCTATATCTTATACTAGCCCCGGCAACTGCGAAACCCCATCCTTTCTTCTTGGCAAGGCTGAGCAGTCCGTTGCGGGCTGCAATCTCGAATCGTCCAAAATCCATCATGGTCAAATGCCTTCCGTTGTTAAGTTCCTTGAAAATATCAATGTCGCCGGGCCAGACGCGTAATTTTAATACGCTCTTGTCCATTATTTCCATCTTGGGTCTTTTTCTTGCTATGGCAAGAAGTTTTATCATTCGGAAATATGGATACATTATTTGATGTTTTTGAGCTTCTCAATGGTTTCCTGTGGGTTTTCCGAAGAAAAAACCGTATTGCCGGCAACCAATATATCGGCCCCGGCGGAAAATAGCTTGCTGCTGTTTTCAAGGTTTACCCCACCATCGACCTCGATCAGCGTACTTGCGTTTTTATTGGTTATAAGCTCCTTAAGCCGGCTGATCTTCGAATAGGTGTTCTCGATGAAGGACTGTCCTCCGTATCCAGGGTTGACAGACATTAACAAAACCATATCAATCTCACTGATAGTGTCCTCCAATGCCATAACGTTGGTGTGCGGGTTTAATGCGACCCCGGCTTGCATGCTTAGTTTCTTGATTTCGTTGATGCTGCGGTGCAAATGGGGGGAGGCCTCGTAATGAATGCTTAATATATCGGCTCCGGCCTTTTTGAATTCTTCGAAATACCTCTCGGGCTCCACTATCATAAGATGGACGTCCAAGGGCTTTTTCGCAAATTTATTTATATAATTGACAACGGGAAAGCCAAACGAGATATTTGGGACGAAAACACCGTCCATGATGTCCAGGTGAAGCCAGTCGGCATGGCTTCGGTTTATCATTTCTATGTCGGTTTGCAGGTTTCCAAAATCAGCCGACAACATTGATGGTGCTATTAAATGACTCATGAAACTATTTTTATGCAAATATATGTATTTGTGCAATGCTTTATCAAACCGGGCTTGAGAAAATCCTAAAAAAAATGTCCGCTTTTGGCGGACGTTTTTTGTTATTTAACCTAAATATGATTTAAGTATTTTGCTTCGCGAGGTATGTTTCAGCCGCCTGATAGCTTTTTCTTTTATCTGGCGGACGCGCTCACGGGTAAGGTCGAACTTTTCCCCAATTTCTTCAAGGGTCATTGGGTGTTTCGCGCCCAGGCCGAAATAATATTTGATAACTTCTGCTTCGCGCTGGGTGAGTGTTGAGATAGCCCTGTCAATTTCCTTTCTCAACGATTCATAGAGCAAATTAGTCTCGGGTGTTGGGGCATCGGCACTTTTCAAGACGTCGTACATATTATTGTCTTCGTCTTGTATTAAAGGGGCATCCATGGAAACATGGCGGCCTGCGTTCTTCATCGATTCCTTGACCTCGGTTATGGTCATGTCGAGCTCAGTTGCGATTTCCTTGACGTTCGGCTCCCTTTCGTACAATTGCTCCAAACGTGCCGTGGCTTTGTTGATTTTGTTAATAGACCCGATCTTGTTCAAAGGAAGGCGAACGATTCTTGATTGCTCGGCGAGAGCCTGTAGTATCGACTGGCGAATCCACCATACTGCATACGAGATAAACTTGAAGCCACGGGTTTCGTCGAAGCGTTGTGCCGCTTTGATAAGTCCTAAGTTTCCTTCGTTTATAAGGTCCGGTAGGCTCAGGCCCTGATTTTGATATTGTTTTGAAACAGATACCACAAAACGGAGGTTTGCTTTGGTGAGTTTTTCCAATGCAATTCTGTCGCCCTGTTTTATCCTTCTGGCTAATTCAACTTCCTCCTCGGCTGTAATTAGTTCAACCTTGCCTATTTCTTGAAGATATTTATCGAGAGAAGCAGTTTCCCTGTTTGTAACCTGTTTGGTGATTTTTAGTTGCCTCATCCTAATTCAAAAAGTTTGTGTTGATAATGGTTTACGTAAATAGCACCGAAAATGTTTCGGTTTATTAATTTATTTATTAGTTCTTTCGGGGCGGTCCAAAAGAACTTTTCTCGACAATTTTAACTTGCCCGATCTATCATCGATTCCTATCAGCTTAACTTTGATTATTTCACCTTCCTTAAGGACATCCTCGACTTTCTCAAGCCTTCTCCATTCTATTTCGGAAATATGGAGCAGACCGTCTTTGCCCGGCAGTATTTCGACAAAGGCTCCAAAAGGAACTATGCTTTTCACTTTTCCTTCGTAAATTTCGTTCAGTTCGGGCATGGCTGTAATGCCTTTGATCCACGATTTGGCTTTTTCTATCGATGGTTTGTTTTCCGACATTATCGAGATTATACCGAAGTTGCCTTCTTCTTCAACGGTAATTGTAGTATTTGTTTCGGCCTGGATTTGCTGAATGATCTTTCCTCCGGGTCCAATAACAGCGCCAATAAACTCCTTGTCGATCATAATCTGCTCAATTCTTGGAACGAATTCCTTGTAGTCTTCCCTTGGCTCGGCAATTGTCTTGGCCATTTCGCCCAAAATGTGCAAACGTCCCATACGGGCTTGTTCAAGGGCTTGTTCAAGAATCTCGTAAGGCAGTCCGTCAACTTTTATGTCCATCTGGCAAGCTGTAATGCCATCTTTAGTGCCTGTAACCTTAAAGTCCATGTCGCCGAGGTGGTCTTCGTCGCCAAGAATATCGGACAGAACAGCATGATTACCTGCTTCAACATCCGAGATGAGCCCCATCGCAATGCCTGCCACAGGTTTTTTAAGTTTTACGCCTGCATCGAAAAGTGCCAGCGATCCGCCGCAGACACTTGCCATCGACGATGAGCCGTTTGATTCAAGAATGTCTGACATTATTCTTATCGTGTAAGGGTTGTCTTCCGGCATCATAATTTTCAATGCTCTTTCGGCCAGGTTGCCGTGTCCGATCTCCCTGCGCCCCGGGCTTCCGAAACGTCTTACTTCACCGGTGGAAAATCCCGGGAAATTGTAGTGTAGGTAGAATTTGTTGGTTCCTTCGTGAATGGGGCCGTCAATCGATTGCTCATTCATTTTGTTTCCGAGGGTAACAGAAACCAGGGCCTGTGTCTCGCCTCTGGTGAATATGGCCGAACCATGCGCCGATTTCAAATAGTCTATCTCGGTCCAAATGGGTCTTATTTCATCAAGTTTTCTGCCGTCAAGTCGAATCTTCTCGTTCAGGATTGCATTTCTTACAGCTTCTTTTTCAACGTCGTGATAGTATTTCTTTACAAGGCCTTCAACTTCTTCGCGTGTCTCTTCGTCAAAAGTCTCAAGGTATTCCTCGCAGATGGCCTTAAAGCTTTCCATGCGCTCATGCTTATTGGGGTTGCCTGTAAGTGCCAGTTTGTAAGTCTTGTCGTAGGTGGCTTCTTTGACTTTTATCTTTAACTCCTCGTCGTTCTTCTCATGGCAATATTCTCTTTTTTCTTTCGAGGACTCTACCATCTCGGCAAGTTCAATTTGTGCCTGGCACTGAACCTTGATGGCATCGTGTGCAACCTTGAGGGCTTCAAGCATCACCGATTCCGATACTTCCTGCATCTCGCCTTCAACCATCATGATGTTTTCCATGCTGGCTGCTACCATCAATTCGAGGTCGGCTTGTTCCAGTTGTTCAAATGTGGGGTTAATAACAAACTCGCCATTAAGCCTGGCAACACGGGCCTCTGATATCGGCCCGTTGAAAGGAATGTCGGAAACTGCCAGCGCTGCCGAAGCGGCAAGTGCTGCCAAGGCATCGGGGGCTTCGTTTTTGTCGCCCGAAATAAGCTGAATTATCATTTGTACCTCAGCATGAAAATCTGAAGGGAATAATGGGCGCAGCGCCCTGTCAACTAACCTCGAAGTTAATACTTCGTAATCTGATGGCCTTGCCTCACGTTTAAAAAAGCCACCTGGGAATTTCCCGGTAGCGGAGTACTTTTCTCTGTAATCTACTGACAGCGGAAGGAAATCCACGTCTTCTCTTGCTTCTTGTGCTGCGACAACGGTGGCCAGCAACATGGTGTTCCCCATGCTTACAACTACCGAACCGTCAGCTTGTTTGGCTAGTTTTCCGGTTTCGATACTTACTGATCTACCGTCGTTTAATTGAAATGTTTTTGTGATAGCTTCTATGGACATAATCTAATCCCTCTGTTAATTAATTAATGTGTTTTACAAAAACACAAAAAAAGGCAATCGCTATAATTGCCTTTTTTCGTGTTTTCTCATATCCCCGATCTTACTTTCTTAATCCCAGGTCTTTTATGATCTCACGATATCTTAGGATATCTTTTTCTTTTAGATAATCAAGGAGTTTTCTTCTTTTACCAACCAGCCTAACTAATGATCTCTCGGTAAAAACATCTTTCCTGTTTTTCTTTAAATGACCTGAAAGATGCTTAATACGAAAAGTGAACAATGCAATCTGTCCTTCTGCCGAACCGGTATCGGTTGAGCTGTTTCCGTATTTCTCAAAAATCTCTTTTTTAATTTCAGTTGTTAAATACATATTATATATTCTTATTATCTCAAAATTTCGGGCTGCAAAAATATAAACTTTTAGTTAACTACGCAATATTTTTATAATTTATTTTTCTTTGATAAACCTCATTGCCCTCTCGGTCATCGCTGTTATTGTTAATGAGGGATTTACCCCGGGGTTGGCTGAGATGGCGGAGCCGTCGGCAACTACCAGGTTTTTATAGCCGAAAACATTGTGTTTGTGGTCGATTACGCCCTGCGATTTATCTTTCCCGATAACACATCCGCCAAGTATATGTGCCGTTGATGGAATGTTGAAAAGAGTCTCGGTTAAAAGCACAAATGATTTACCATTGATTTTAGTGCCGTATTCGTCGGCCAAGGTGTTTGCCAATGGAATGCTCGCAACAGGTTTTTCCCCTTCCGAAACGCTTGATCTCATCCCGAACGCCCCTCTTCTAAACCTTAAAGTGCTGTCAAGGTGCTGCATGAAGAGCAATACTATGGAATGCTTGGCAAAATCTTTGACGGTGAGGCGTTTAAAATATGCAACTGGTGATGATAGTGTTTTTGCGGCTAGTTCGGCAAGACGTCTTAAGATATTTCCCGACGAAACGTTGGCGACTATGCCCAGCCTCCAAAACCCGCTGCCCCTACCGTATCTTACAGCTTCTAGGTGGGTGTTGTCGTCGGCTTGGTAAATAGAACCGATAGCAATCCCTTTGCTAAGATCTTTTTCTTTGTCGGGGCTGACGCTGAAGATCAAGCTCTCGTTGTTCGACCTGATATCCATCCCGACCTTATCGCTCAATAACGGGAGCGATTTCTCCTTTAGCTTGAGAAGCAATTTCACTGTTCCGAGAACGCCTCCGGCCAATATTACCCCTTTTGCATGAACAACCTTCTCTTTCTTAATAAATTTCGTCGAGTCGCGATAAAATATTTTATAGCCCACTGACCCGTCTGTTTTGCCGATGTACTGTATGTCAACGACTTCCTGTTCCGCAATTATCTCAACGCCCAGATCTTGTGCCAGATGAAGATAATTCTTGTCGAGAGTGTTCTTAGCATTGTGCCTGCAGCCGGTCATGCATGCCCCACAGCTGGTGCAACCGCTGCGCTCGGGTCCCTTGCCCTTAAAATACGGGTCCGGGACGGTAGTGTCGGGTTCCCCGAAAAAAACAGCTACTTTGGTAGGGCTGAAATGTTGCGGCCTGTTTTGGGATTCTGCTAATTTCTTTAAAATATCATCGCCGTATTCCAGATATGGGTTTTCTGTCGCTCCCAACATCTCCCAGGCTGTCTCATAATGTGCTTCTAATTCTTTCTCCCAATCGGCCAGGCCGGCCCATGAGCCAGTATTATAAAATGCCTTTTTGGGTTTTGGCAAAGTATTGGCATAAACTAATGAGCCGCCTCCAACGCCTACGCCCGAAATAATTCCTATATGCCTGAAAAAGGTCATCTTCATTATTCCGAAGAGCTTGAAAGAAGGTAGCCAGAGCCATTTCCTTAGGTTCCAGTTTGTTTTAGGGAAATCATCGCTTTTATACCATTTTCCTTTTTCAACAACCAGCACCTTATATCCTTTTTCCGCAAGGCGAAGCGCCGAAACGGAACCGCCAAAACCGCTGCCGACAATCACATAATCATAATTTGGTGTTTTATGTTCATTCAAAGGAGATTCCATATTTCATTATCCCTGTTCGCATTTTGCCTTTAGTTGCAAAAGATATTCTTTCCAACTTTTCCCCCAAAGATATATTTTTTTGTTGTTGCTGAGGTTTGAATGTTCAAAAACAAGTTTGTATCGACCTTGTTCGTCATGATTAATACACATCGCGTTTTCTACGGTACATTAAGAAGAGGTTGGAACAAGAATAAATTATAAGGGCGAAACCTATCGCATATATTTCCAGGCCCATGCTTTCCTGATTGAAGTGCAATGGCATAAAACCGAATATCATCATTATTATACCCATAATGGTGTATTGTGAAATGTAATCTTTGTTGCTTTTGTCGATCAGTCCGCTGCTTAAGTAAAACAAACCATAGATAAACGACCAAAACGAAAATACGGTGAGGAAGAAACTCTCGTCGCTCATGCTATAGGTGAATATGATAATACCGGCAAAACCATCGAGGAAAAGTTCCATCAGGACTTTCTCGTTCATGGGCTTGTCGAAATAAATAAAAAGGTGAAGTATGCCGATTAGTGCCGACACGACAAGGCTTACGCCAAACAAGGTAGAATAACCGTCTAGGGTGTTTCCAAGCGAAACTGCGGCAATACCACTTAATAATAAAACAAACGAACGTGCTTTTCTATATATTAACGACATAAGTACATTTTTTAATTAGCAAAAGTAATAAATCAGAAAGACCATTTTAGATCGAGGAAGTACATTTGGCCAAAATCACCGAACTCTGTTAGCATGTCCCCGGTAAATATTTGGCTAACAAGCATTAAACTGATGTTGTCGCTTAGGCTGAATGTTGCGGAAGGCCCAAGGTAAGCCGATTTGTCGAAGGGGTTGAGGATGGCTGAGAACGTTACATTTATCAAAGGGCTTGCAGGATACGATAGTTGCCCGAAAATGTCGAAACGCGATGGGGTCAGGTTCTTTACATTCAAACTGCTTGAAAACATGGTGTTTAAAGATCCTAATCCAGCGTTTTGATTTTTATATGCGTAATCAGTACTGCCATTGCTGTTGTAAATACATGAAATGCTGACCATTAACTGGTTCTTGAAGATGTAGTCGGCACTAAGCGAGGCAACAACTATTCCTGAGGTGTCGGAAAAATCATCTTTGTCCTTAAACCAGCTTAACTCCCCGGTGAAACCGGCACCACCAATATTTCCTGCCCACCCCATACCTGCAGTGATATCGGTCTGCATCATGCCGCCAAAGAATTGGAAATCGTAATTCCATTTATTGAATTTATACATTGCAGCAGCGGTGAGACTTAGTTTCTTTTTGGTGTTTAGGGAGTCAAGGAGTTCAATGCGATAGTTTAATTTAGCAGCAAATTGAACTGATGAAAAATCCCCTGTATAATATTGCATTAAGACGGCATCGCTGCCGGGTCGTTCTATATAGTTGAAATCGAAATAGTTAAGTGCATTAAAGATGTCGTTGGGATTCCATACGAGGTTTGTGCCCCAGTTTATCCTTTGCCGTCCCATGGTTATTTCAAACTTTTTATATGCAAACTTAGCATTAAGCCTGTCGAGGTTAGTGTAAAGAACATTGGAATCGTCGCCGGAGATTTTCCATGTTAAATCCATATAACCATCATCGTAGGTCAGGAATTTTGCATAATCGAAAAGATTGTTGTACGCAGCCACCAAAGGGCCGAAAGTGAAATTGTTGCGCATTCCTACATGAAACTCCAGTTTGTTGGAGGGGTTCCACCAAAAGTTGAACCTGTTGTAAATTGTACTTTGGCTTTGCCATGTGTTGAAGCCCAATGACTTATATGTTTGGCTGGGTATCCAGTTGTTGTTGAGGTATTCGGCAAATCCGGTCATCCGTAGGTTTTTTTGTGCTCTTGCATTAAGCCCGATAAGCATAAAAACCAGTACCAGTACTGAAATTCTCATAACTTTTTTCATCTTCGTTATTTTTATCTTTTCCTTTCCGGGATTCCTAAGGTAACGGCAGACAGCAGCAATCCCGAAACGTTGAACCCATCATGCCCTTCAGGATTTGTAATCCGGAAGTGTTGAACTAATCATGCTCTTCCGGATTTGTAATCCGGAAGTGTTGACCCGGGGATTCTTAATCCCTTTTTTAAATTGCGGATTGCAAATCCGCAGGTCCAATACCTCCGGATTGCAAATCCGGACGAGCACGGTTTTTTTATTTTAAACATTTCAAATTCAATCAGATTATTATGTGTTGTTAAATGAACAGCTGTTCTTATTAACAGTGCTAAAATACGAAAATCAGACAAGGATAATATCTAATAAACCCTTTCCCCCGGCATAATCTATTGCCGAGCTGTACCTATAATCCTCTGCATTGTTAACGACTTCGGATTTTACGGGGTTTTGGTGTATATAGTTTAATTTCTGTTCCAGGAATTCTACCCTGACAATTTCCTTTGCCTCATTTCCATCCTGCCAAAACTTATAGTTTTTTATTTTCGGATTGTTTCTTCCAACAAATTCAAATTCATCCAGCATCCAGTGTTTTCGACTTTCGTGAGGATTTTCAATTATCTCATTTACAATGGCTTTGCTTGTAAATTTCTTAAAATCCCTTAAAATACCAGAAAGGTTTGTCTTTTCATCCGCTTCAGCAATAAGGTGGAGATGGTTTGTCATCAAACACCATGAATAGAGAACAAGCCCTTTGTTCTCTTGATTGTACTTCAATGAATCTATCAGGATATTCTTATAAACCGGACGGGTGAAAACATCAATCCAATTGACAACTGTCATTGTTAGAAAATAGATATGGCCAGTTGATATTTTGTTTTTTAACCCCATTGTGTTATTTCTTTGTCGTATTTTGTAAATCGGTTCTATTTCAATAGTTGTGAAAGGATGTTGCGGATTAAAAAATCCGCTGGTCCAGGCATCCGGATTGCAAATCCGGATGAGCTGCAGGTTTATCTGCCTTCGGCAGAAAGAAATCCGGATGAGCGTTACGAGCAATTAAGCCCGATTTTATCAATCTCTCTCAAAATATTCATCGCTCAGTATTTTCCCGTCTTCTATGGTAACTATCCGATGAGCTTTGTCCATGACTCTTTGGTCGTGGGTGGCAAATATGAAGGTGGTATTGTATTTTTTATTCATTTGCGACATCAATTCCAATAAACTGTTAGTAGCCTTTGAGTCGAGATTGGCCGTAGGTTCATCTGCTAGGATGAATTCGGGTTTTGAGGCAAGGGCACGTGCCACTGCCACCCTTTGTTGCTGGCCGCCTGATAATTTTGAAGGGCGGGCATTTATTCTATTGCCAATCCCAACAGCTTCAAGAAGGTCTTTTGTTCTTTTTTCGCGTTCTTTTTTCGGTTTTCCCTGCAGGTGCATAATGAATTCCACGTTTTCGCCTGCCGTTAAAACCGGGATTAAATTATACGACTGGAACACGAAACCTATATTGTTCATCCTGAAGTCGATAAGTTGTCGCGAGCTCAATTTCCATACGTCAATACCACTAATTATCACCTTGCCTGAAGTAGGCTTGTCGAGCCCGCCCAGCATATTGAGGAATGTTGTTTTTCCCGATCCCGAAGGTCCCACTATGGCGGTGAACTCACCTTCTTCAAAATTTATATCTATCCCGTTAACGGCTTTGACTATCACCTCGCTGGTTTTATAAATCTTTGTAAGGCCTTTTATCTCAATAACATTCATTGTTGTATGTTTTTTTATTAACGTTTTTTTTCAAGTTTCTTTGAATAATTTCCACGGTTTCACCTGCATTTAGTTTCATTCAATCCTCAATGCATCAGCAGGGTCGTTTCTAAGAGCCTTATAGGCCGGATAAATGGCGGCGATAACTCCTGTGAGGATAACCAGCAATGTTATATCGACCAACATTGATGGATCGAGTTGAGTATAGACGAAGGCGTCATAACCAAGTTGTTGATACCCTTGTGCCCACGCACTAAGGTCTATGGGGTGGGTCTCGCCATACTTGGAGGTGATTGCCCCTATCACGATTCCAACAATGCCGCCGGTAAGTGAAAGCATTACCGATTCCAAGACTATCATGGAGAATATCTTGGCTTTATTCATTCCTATCGCCATGAGCATCCCAATTTCCTTGGTTCTTTCCATAACAACCATTAGCATGGTGTTTATAATGCCGAAGAGCAGAGCGAGCAATATAATAACAATGAAGATATACATATATAAGTCCATTGCCTCGGTAAGATAATTCATCTCCGGGCGAAGTTCTTTCCATATTTTGACCGACATCTTATCACCTGCAACTTTCTTTACCGCCTGGGTTATAGCAGGAAGTTCTTCCTTATTGCTAATGTTGATAGCAATCTCGTGAGCTCCTCCCACAGGGAAGTTAGTTAGTTTTTGCAGGTCGGAATAGCGCACGAACACATTTGCTTCGTCGAACATATTATTGTCGGTGGAATAAATTCCTGCCACCCTGAAAGCCCCTGAGGTGATATTGTTTTGCAAGTCCTGAACAGTAATTACGAATTTGGACCTTATTCTCAGGTTTAATTTTTCGGCAAGTTTTTTCCCGATTACAGCAGGGTTTCTTTTTATGCCCTTGAAATATGCACCATCAACGATTTTGTTGCTTATGCTCGTAACCGACTTTTCCTGTTCGGGGTTTATCCCCGAAATCAGCACTCCGCTGGCAGTTTCGGCCGACGCTGCCATCGACTGTATAACTATCCGTTTGCTAACACCAGCTACGCCATCGATATTGTTGATGGATTTTAGCAGTTCCGCCGCATTCGGAATATAATCGGTGATGTCATTGGTTTCCTCGAAGCCGGCCTTGTGTATCTGGATATAGGATATCTCGGTATTGATAACCTTTTGTATCCTTTGATCGGCCATCCCCTTGAAGAAGGCAGTTGCCAGAACACCGGCAAAGATGCCCATGGCCACCGACAAAATAATGACCATGCTCCGGACTTTGTTCCGCCAAATGTTCCGCCATGATATTGATAATAACATTGTATATTTTTTTAAGTTTTTATTCTTTGATTTTCCCTTAACAGATCAAATCAGCTTCTCAGGGCCGATGTTAAGCTTAAGGTATATGCTTTTATAACCGGGTAAACAGCTATAAACAAGGTGATGATGAAAACCACTATTGCCTGTACATAATAAATATCGGGTTGAATAGAAAAGTACATATACGGCTCAATTCCCATGTCGATCATTGTTTTGGCAGCATCGCCCTCCAGCGGCATGGGATTTAAATAATAATAATATGTAAGAGGGATGCTCGCTGCTATTCCTGCGGCCGCGCCTAAAAGACCTATGAAGAAAGTTTCTATAAACAGTATCCTGCTAAGCAAATATCTCTGCATCCCAATTGCTATCATAACACCGAGCTCGCGCTTCCTTTCGGAAACCATCATAAGTATGGTGCCAAGTATGCCGAAGGTGATTATTAAATATAGTATCGACTTCATAAACAATCCGCCGGCTTTGTCCCCTTCTATCATCTGTACGAGCCCGGGTTGTAATTCCTCCCAGGACCTGATCATGAATGGTGGTTTAATCTTGCTTTTCAGGTGGCTTAGAGCCGATGGTAATTGGTAGTTGTCGTGGAGCATCAACACCAACGAGCTGAGACGGTTAGGAGCCGAGAATAATTGCTGGCAGCTATTAAGCGGCATATATATGAACTGTTTGTTGAGTTCCGGCGACGGGAATTTCAGTATCCCCTTTACCGGATAAATGCCGGCAGCCAGCACCCCGTGATAACCTTGTCCGTAAAGAACTATAGTATCTCCAACGCCTACTTTCAAATATTTTGCCAGATCTGTGGCAATAAGCACGGCATTGTCGTCCTTGCTTAAGTATTGACCTTTCTCCACCCATTTTTTAAGACCGGTTACCATGTTTTCCCGTTTAGGGTCTATCCCTATGATTACGCTGCCTTTGGTGAGATTTTCTGACGAGGCCAGAGAGAAATATTCCAAACGCGAAGTGTAATTTGTAAGCTTTGGCTCATCTTCGATTATTTGTCTTATAGAATCATTGAAGACGAAAGTGTTGTTGATGGTTTTGTTCTCGTGATAGTCCTGGGTAAATATCTGCATATATCCGGAGTAGAATTTTACTACGTTGTTTATCATCGACTCGTATGAACCATATTGCATAGATGTCATGAAAGTTGATAACAATACACCGAAAAATATAGAACCCGAGGTGATTACTGTCCGCCACGGTTTGCGCCATAAGTTCCGCCATGCTATTGTAATTATTCTCATTTTATTTTAATTATCAGATAATCAATAGTTTACTTAATTTTTTTCATGTTCTGCTTACTGAAAAAACTATCTTCCAGCTTAATATTGTATTCAATGTCCTTTATTTCCAAAATAGTTTTCTTGTTTGGTTCGTCAACCGGAATCATTTCAATTTTGGTAGGTATTGACCTGTCGCCCATCTGTTTGATATTGTATGCGTTCTCAATGTTTTGTAAAAACCCGTCCTCATCATAATATTCGGTCTTCCAGATGTTAAACCCGTCCTTGGTAACCCACGACTTTATTTTGCCCCAAACAACGGGGGCGTCAGGATGTGGTACCAGCTCTATAACATAGCAAAGCTGGCCACGAACATCTTCTTCTCCAACTAGAGTGTGGGTATAGTCAACAACTATTGATGATTGTTTTACGAGATCGTCGTTGGTGAAGTCGCTGCCCATCCACGACTGCATCATCATCGAGGGAGGTATTTTTATCATCCGTGATATCGTAGGGACATAATTCCACATTTCTTTACCAACCTTTAGGAATACCTGTCCTTTTTCCTTGGCTGGCTTGGTTATGTATAGGAGGAACAGATCATCGCCTTTCGACCAATTTTTCATTTCTATCGTTCTTTCCCATCTCGGGCGCACTATGGTCATCGACATTAGCCCACGGCTCGAGTTGCCGCGGTTTTTCTTGTCGGCCTTGTCAATTATTTCTCTTGCACTTAATTCCTGGGCAATTATGCTTCCCATCGGAACGAGTATTGCTGCCAAAATCAAGGCTGATATTCTTAATGTTTTCATCCTGAAAATGTTATTATAAAAATTTATCAATTATTAATTTCTTTATGTCATCGATAGGAAATGAAACAGGGTCGACAATGTAATTAAGGCTTACCCCGTCTAATATGGCGCCCAGCAAACGTGCATGAGCCATGGGGTTTTCAAAACCTCTGCTTTCAAAATAATTGCTCAAAGCGTCTAAAAAGGGGAGCAAATATTCCATAAGCTTGTTTTCAACCAGCTTCATTACTTCGGGCTGCATCATGACCAGGAAGTATAACTTCCAAAAATCCAGGTTCTGTTTTAAAATCTCAAAAGTCTGATCAATGAAGTACTTGAATTTTGCTTCGCTAATGGCCTCTTCGGTTTTGGGGTCGTAAACGCTCATAAACTCATCGATCCCTTCGAGCATTATTTTTCCAATTAAATCTTCTTTATTAGTGAAATAATTGTAAATCAACCCCTTAGAGATGCCTGCTTTTTTTGCTATGGCACTGATAGGAGTAGAGCTAAAACCCTTTTCCGCAAAAAGCCCAAGGGCTGTTTCCTTTATGAGCGCAATTTTCTGCCCCCTGATATCCTTGTATTGTTCCTCTGTCCGCGGCATCGTTTAATGTCCAAATTTATTTATGACTGAACGGTCGGTCAAAAATACTGCATAATTTTCAAAAGTCAAGTGTTTTGTGATTTTTTTTAAACAGGGGGCCTTTTTATATTATATAATTCGTTTTCATTCTGTTTGTTTAATGAAGTTAGTCGAAGCCATTTGATAGGGCGGTGCGCTGCACCTTAACCTTCTGCTTTCGAACGTGCTACAATTATTTCGGTGCTCTGCACCTCTTTGTTTGGCGTTGTTGTTTTTTGGATGATATGTTTTGTTGTATTTCCGTGATTTGTTATTCTGTGCAGCAAGGATGTTGATGCCCGTAATAAAAAAAGTTCCACACAAAACAAGGTGCAGCGCACCGCCATCTTTGTAGGGCATGCGGCTTCCAAACGGAAAGAGGTGCAGCGCAGCCTTCCCTGTATTGGCAAAAACAAAATGATGTTTTATCGC
>JAADIS010000112.1 GCA_013151215.1 Chlorobiota bacterium
CAAATTCCGTAATTTTGCGCACCCGAAAAGGCTAATAAAAACCAAGATATTAAAAGCGTTTGGTTTAAAAAACATAAAATATGGCATTTGATATAGAAATGATTAAAGGGCATTACAAAAGAATGCCTGAAAGAGTTGAGGCAGCCAGGAAACTATTGGGCCGCCCATTGACTTTAACAGAAAAAATATTGTATTCCCATCTTAATGAGGGAGTTGCGAAAAATATTTATCACAGAGGGGAGTCCTATGTTGATTTCCGCCCCGATCGCGTGGCAATGCAGGATGCGACCGCACAAATGGCCTTGTTGCAATTCATGCAGGCCGGAAAACCGAAAGTAGCCGTTCCTTCGACGGTTCATGCCGATCATCTTATTCAGGCAAAAGATGGTGCTGCAACTGATTTGGGAACAGCAAATGTTACCAATAAAGAGGTATATGATTTTTTGGCATCGGTGTCGAATAAATATGGTATTGGTTTTTGGAAACCTGGCGCAGGGATTATTCATCAGGTAGTACTTGAGAACTATGCCTTTCCCGGGGGGATGATGATAGGTACTGATTCGCATACGGTAAACGCCGGTGGTCTCGGAATGATTGCCGTTGGTGTTGGCGGCGCCGATGCCGTTGACGTTATGGCCGATATGCCCTGGGAACTTAAGATGCCAAAACTGATCGGCGTTAAGCTCACAGGTAAACTTAATGGCTGGACTGCACCTAAAGATGTTATCTTAAAAGTTGCTGGCATATTAACTGTAAAAGGGGGTACCGGAGCCGTTGTTGAATATTTTGGTGATGGAGCCAAGAATCTCTCTGCTACCGGTAAAGGAACTATTTGTAATATGGGCGCTGAGATAGGGGCAACTACCTCTACTTTTGGTTACGACCAAAGCATGGAACGTTATCTTAGGGCAACAGACAGATCAGATGTAGCCGACCTGGCAAACGAGATCTCGGACTACCTCAGTGGCGACGAAGAAGTTTACGCCGATCCCGAAAAGTATTTCGATGAGTTGATAGAAATAGATTTAAATACCCTCATGCCTCATCTTAACGGACCCTTTACTCCTGACAGGGCCACCGAAATTGCCGATATGCATGATGAAGCCGTAAAAAACGGCTGGCCCTTGGATGTTGAATGGGCTTTG
The DNA here is from genome assembly GCA_013151215.1 of Chlorobiota bacterium. Classification (GTDB taxonomy): domain Bacteria; phylum Bacteroidota; class Bacteroidia; order Bacteroidales; family F082; genus BM524. Next base: position 1,146 of record JAADIS010000112.1, read on the forward strand.
ATAGGATCCTGTACCAACTCTTCTTATGAAGACTTGACACGTGCCGCAAGTATTATTAAAAATGCTGAGGATCAGGGTCTTGCATTCAAGGCAACTCTTGGGATAAATCCCGGGTCGGAGCAGGTAAGGTTTACTGCCGAGCGCGACGGACTGCTTGATATATTCGAATCGGCCGGGGCAAAAATATTCACTAACGCCTGTGGCCCATGTATAGGTCAGTGGGCAAGGCCAGGTGCCGAAAAAGAGGAAACAAACTCCATAGTTCACTCCTTTAACCGCAACTTTAAAAAACGTGCCGATGGGAACCCGAACACCAATGCTTTCGTGGCATCGCCCGAAATGGTTGCAGCCATATCGATCTCCGGCCGTCTGGATTTCAACCCGATGACAGATACATTGAGGAATGATAAAGGCAGGGAAGTGATGCTGAACGAACCTAGCGGTGTTGAACTGCCGCCAAAAGGTTTTGATGTTAAAGATAATGGCTTTCAGGCACCTGCCGAAGATGGAAGCGGGATAGAGGTTGTTGTTAGCCCTGAATCGAAGCGACTTCAACTTCTGACACCTTTTACCGAGTGGGATGGAGGTGATTTTAAAGGAATGAAATTGCTGATTAAAGCAAAAGGCAAATGCACTACCGACCATATCTCAATGGCCGGGCCATGGCTTAGGTTCAGGGGGCATCTTGAAAATATCAGTCAAAACTGCCTGATCGGGGCAGTCAACAGCTTCAACGATGAATCAAACTCTGTTAAAAACCAACTTAGCGGTGAATATGTGGGAGTTCCAGAGGCCGCTGCCGCTTATCGCGATGCAGGAATGGGCTCGATAATCGTTGGCGACGAGAATTACGGAGAGGGCTCCTCCCGCGAGCATGCGGCCATGGAACCTCGTTTCCTGGGTGTTAAGGCAGTTATCGTTCGCTCTTATGCACGTATTCACGAAACTAATTTGAAAAAACAAGGTGTACTTGCTTTGACATTCGCCGATAAGGCTGATTATGACAAAGTTAGGGAAAACGATGATATTGATGTAATTGGATTGGCCGACTTCGCCCCGGGAAAGCAATTGACGGTCGTTCTCAATCATGATGACGGAAGCATGGATGAAATAATGGCAAACCACACTTATAATCAAAGTCAGGTGGAATGGTTTAAAGCCGGAAGCGCATTGAATCTGATCAAGAGAAATAATGCATGATTTTTAATGAGGGCCTCCTGCCTTTTGGTGGGAAGCTTGTTGTTTTTAGGAGACAGTTGGATTTGAAAGAGTTGAGATTAGTAAAGATTATCCTGAGAATTGGTATTTTCGGGACCTTCCTCGGACATGGGGTTTTGGCCTTGACCGTTCATCCTCAGTGGATTCCGTTTTTAACTGTGTTTGGGATTAGCGTGGACGATGCCATGGCTTTGATGCCCTTAATCGGACTACTGGATTTGGTGGTCGCCAGCACCATTTTGTTTTATCCGTTGAAGATCGTACTGTTCTGGGCTGTTTTTTGGACTTTTTTAACTGCGCTTATGCGACCGGTTTCGGGAAGCGATATCTGGCCGTTTATCGAACGTTTTTCTTTTTGGGCTGCACCTATGGCGCTTCTTCTTTTAAATGGCCTGCCTAAAAAATTATCCGACTTGTTCACAATCTGATAAAATCACATTATGTTTGCTGATAATTTAAAATGTCGTCATCATGAAAACACCACTTTATTTATTTTCGGTTTTAACTGTTTTTTCGTTGTTTTTTTCTTCCTGTCGAACCTGTGTTGACGGCATAGGGCCTGTTTTGGAAAAAAACATTGAGTTAAAAGGATTTACAAGCTTGGATATCAGGGTTCCAGCCGACATAGTGCTAAAAGTTGGCGATTCCCCTGTTGCAAGTATCCAAGCCAACGAAAACCTTCTTGGTCTCATAAGTGCGGAAATAAAAGGCAAAACACTTATAATTGATTCGAAAAGGTGTATCGGGAGTGCCGATAAGTTTCATATTGACTTGATAGTAAGGGATTTGAATCATATTGTCTTGAATGGCTCGGGCTTTGTGAAATCCATTTCGCAGCTGAGGTCGGATAAAATGCGCTTGGAAATAAATGGCTCCGGAAAAATTATGCTGGAAGTGTTTTCGAATGTTGTAAAGGCTGATATCAGTGGTTCAGGCGATATTATTGTTAACGGCTCCACAAAAGACCTGGATGTATCGATAAATGGTTCGGGAGGTTTCGAGGCACTTGGCTTACAAGCCTTCTCTTCCAATGTTGACATAAACGGTTCGGGCGAAGCCAGGTTGAATGTAAAGAACAAGCTCAACATAAACCTTAATGGCAGTGGCTCGGTTTTGTATAGCGGCATGCCGAAAATCAAAACAGATATATCAGGAAGCGGCGAGGTGAGAAAGATACGGGATTAGGAATTTTACGGTATTTTCTAAATTTTTTCTTAAAAAAGAAGACGTCAATAATAAAACCAACAGGATTACGTTATTCCACAAACTTTTTAAAAATCAGCAGGTGAATAAACAACCTTTACTTTTAGTTATTATTCTTTTATCTATTGTTGGCTCGGCCAATGCTCAAATAGGAGGAAATTACGCATATTCTTTTTTGGAAAAACCCGTTTCGGCCCGAATAGCAGCCTTGGGGACCAATTTTTCGGCAATCGACGATAACGACATTAATATAGGTTTCGTGAACCCATCCCTTATCAATAAGAATATGAACAACAGCATCTCGCTTGCTTATGTGAATTTCTTTTCCGAGATAAATTATGGCTTTGTCCAATACGGCAGGAGTTTCAAAAAAGCCGGGAATTTTGTGGGCACTCTTCAGTATTACGATTATGGGAAATTCGATTATGCCGACGAGGGTGGAAACAAGGGCGGTACTTTCGGCGCCCAGGATTTTGCCTTTAATTTGGGCTGGGGTCGTCAGCTCGACTCCAACTTTTCGATAGGCGCTACCGCAAAATTAATTTATTCCTATTACGAATCTTATAATTCCTTTGGTCTGGCCGTTGATGTGGCCGGATCCTATAAGACCAAGACCGGCTGGATGATGTCGTTGATAGTCAGTAATTTAGGAATGCAAATGAAGACCTATGTGGCTGGTAGCCGCGACCCCTTGCCTTTTAATATACAATATGGCATAGCCAAGCGCCTTGAGCATGTCCCATTTATGTTCACCTTGGTTTACGATCATATCGAAAAATGGGACCTGACCTATGATGATCCACAAAATCCTTCCGGTACTGTTGACCCTATAAGCGGTGTTCTGACGCCAAAATCAGGTTTTGCCAAGTTCGGCGACCAGTTTATGCGGCACATTATCGTTGGTGGCGAAATTTATGTCGGGAAAAATATTGTCTTGCGCGGAAGTTATAACTATCGCCGCCGGGCCGAACTTATAGTTGATGATAAACTTGGAATGGTGGGCTTTAGCTGGGGAATCGGAATCAGGATCTCGAAATTCAAGATAAATTATTCCCGATCTACTTATCACCTTGTCGGTTCGCCGAATTACCTTACTCTTGCATTTAACCTGGACTCGTTTAAAAAATAGAACCTAATTTATTGTTTTTCTGTTAATTAGTTTTGTTAATATTTTTGTTGATAACCTATTCGAGGACAATATTCCAATACTCCATCACTCCCTCTCAACTTCACCCCATCTCCCTCCCTCTTATCTGAAAAAACCCCACACCTTTGTTAATTTTCCCAAAAATATTCCCTATCTTTGGCAAACCCTAATGATTCGGAAACAACAAATTAATTTTAACAAAAAACAGTATTATGAAAAAAGCGAATACCAAAAACCCTAAACCCCTGATACTCAGTAGGGGGGGGCAGACGGCAATTAATTGCTGCTGCGTTTTTATTAATCTTTCTAGGTATTGAGATGCCTTTAAATGCCCAAATTAACGATTCAACCAACAATTATTTTAACATCGTGGCAGTGCAGGATGCTTATTACGACAGCTTGCTCTTGATAAGGGGAGCCGATAGTATGGAGGGCACAGGCTTTAAGCAATACCGGAGGTGGAAGAATTTTGTCGGCTTGCGTGTTGACGAAAACGGCGGGCTAAACAACTACATTGATGCCGTCAACAACTATTATTTGAGCGCAAACCCTGTTGCGTCAAATTATACTTGGCAATATTCCGGGCCAAAGGGATTGTTCGACCACCTTGTTGCCGGAGCGGGCAAAGGCTGGGTAAACCGTATTTTGGTTGACGAAGTATATCATGGCAAGATCCTTGCCGGGACTCACAACAGCGGATTGTGGTATACGGCTAATAAAGGTACTGATTGGAATTTGATCACAGGTAAAGAACCAAGAATTACTGGAATTGCCTCAATGTTCCGCTCAAATGACGCCTCGGGTAGTGTTTATGTTGCCACGGCGGCAAATATAACTACATACTCCAATGGTATATACAAACTTACTGATAACGGAAATTCATGGGAAAATGTAGATATTAATCCAATTGATGTTAAAATTGACGGGACAGATATTTATCCGAGCGCCTTCATAGGCAATATACCGAGGAAACTAATGGAAAGCCCTACGGGCCATACTTTATATTTACTGACAAACTATTTTCTCTATAAGTCAACTGACAACGGTGAAACTTGGGTTGAGGTCTTGGAGAGTGCTTATAACCCGGATAATAATGATGATGATAAACTTGATTACTGGAGTGGTGAAAGGTTCAATGACATGCTTATCGACAACAGGGATGAAAACACGATATATATTGGTGGACACAAAATTTTCAAGACTATTGACGCGGGCGTAAACTGGGTTGATATAACACTGGAAGTGACGGGAGTTGAAAAAATTAACTTTTGCAAGATGTATAACCATGCCGATCTGGACGCAAACGACCCCAATATCGGGGATGTTTGGTTTTTTTCAAAAAAACTGGAGGCAGATGACCTAACAGAAGTAAGGATAGATAAATTCGATTGGTCGGAAGAAAGCCCGTACGAGAATTTATATATGGATGAAGATTTTATATATGCCAATGACTACAAAATTGCGTTCAAGGTCGACCCTTTAAATGAAAACAGATTTATTATAGGAGGCCTGGCGATGAACGTATTGACTTTGAACGACCCATTGCAGAAGGAGCTTGAAACAATATCAGTAAAACCAGTTATTGGTAATCCGGACAACTGGATCCATGACGATATCAGGGATATATATTTTTATAGGCAAGGGCCGAATAATGCCCAAAAACTTTTGGTTGCCTGTGACGGAGGTGTCACACTTGGCGGGCTTCAGGGAAATAATATTGGGGGAGACGGCTTACTGCACGAGGATTGGGAATTTGACGACATCAGCGTTAAGGGAAGTAATTGGCAGACCAACCTTAACATTAATGAAGTTTATTCGTTGAGCGCAAGCAAGCAAACAGGCGATATAATTTTTAACTGTCAGGATGTTGGCGGATATAGGATAAGGCAAAACGAACTAATACGAACAATTGGTGGTGACGGGGGAGGAGTCCTGATAGATGACAATGATCCGGGATATTATTACCAGGTTGATTACCAATATGGGATGATCACAAGTTATGATCGAAACGGCAACAAGATACTTGGTGGACCTGACCAATGGCTTGGAAGAGGAGAGGACGCGCCTTTTTATCCAATGGTCAAACATCCGGATAATTCTGATATAATGTTTAGTGGCAAGAAACATTTCAGAAAATTTATAGATGTTTATAATAGCGGGGAAAACCAAGAGATTACAAGTCTTCCGCTTTCTCCTGTATGCAATGAGGCAGCAGACAACAACTTGATTACCGATATTGAGATATCGCGCAATAACACAGATTTGATGTTTGTTTCATCAAACAATATTTATTGGTGGACTAGCCCTGATTCACAATGTCATATAGAAGGAGAACAGAATCCTGCCTACTTTGAGAATGCATTTATGATCTCAACGGATAAAGGTACTACTTGGATTGACTTAAGTGCAAATTTACTGGGCTTAAAATCGGGTCATATAGAGTCAATCACTATCAGCCCGGAAGATGACGATATAATCTGGCTATGTTTTGGTAATGCTACTAGTAGTAACATCCCCAACACTACCAAAAAAGTTTATAAATCCACTGATGGGGGGCAAACGTTCACGGCCTTTGCACAGGGCATTCCCGATGCCATACCGGTTTGGGACATGGAATACGACGAATATACCGACCTGCTTTATGCGGCCACCGACCTTGGCGTTTTCAGTCGTCCGGCAGACGGTTCGGCAGAATGGTCGAACATAAGTGAGCAATCCGACGGTACTTACCCCATTACTATGGTTTACGATATTGAGATAAGCCATAGCAACAATAAGCTGTACGCAGGAACCTTTGGCAGGGGAATATGGGAAACATCCTTGGGCGACTGCCCCACTTTTAATAATACTCTTACTGAAATATCAGAAGATACTGAGTGGAACATCCCGCATAGCATTGACAATCATTTAGTTGTAAAGGCGGGTGTTACATTAACCATTAAAGATGTTGTTTATTTTCAATCGAATTCTAGATTGATAGTAGAACCTGGTAACATAGACGGTAGCCTTGAAGGTGGTAAATTAATCATTGATGGGGGCGTTTTGACTAGTTCGTGCGATGGTAATTCATGGAAGGGAGTTGAGGTTTGGGGGCATACTGATATGCCCCAGCATCCTCTTTATCAGGGGATGATTATAACGAAGAACAATGCAACAATATCAAACGCAGAAATTGGTATATTGGCTGGAAGACGGACATCTCCAACATCACTATTTAATAATGGTATTGTTATTTCACAAAAAACTAATTTTATCAATAACGTAATAGGTGTGAAACTAAGAGACATGACAAATATAAATACAATAAGTAGTTTTAAGGAATGTAGTTTCATAACTGATGAAAATTGGCCACATTCTGAAATACCAGAAGAAATGATTTACCTCAATAGAATAGGTGATGAAAGAGTAGGGATTTCAATTAAAGGTTGTAGTTTTATTAATTATGTACCTGAAAAGTTTACAACTATTACAAGAGGGGTTGGTATACAATCCTATGGTTCTTATATTAAAATAGACGAACTCGAGGTATGTAGTTCAAACGATTTTCCTTGTTTAGAAACATATTTTGTGAAATCGTATTTTGAGAACCTTTCGTGTGCAATTTATGCTCATGGAGAGGAGGGTATGAATCCCGTATTGATTAAAAACTCTGATTTTATCAAAAACATTAATGCAGTAAATTTAGTAAGAGTGAACGATGCTGAAATTGTATCAAATAATTTTGATGTTCCGGTAATAGGAAGTTATGGTGACAACTACACGCATGGTATGTATTTAAGGGATTGTTACACAGGCTATCATATTGAAGATAATGTGTTTTATGCTGATGAATTGCTTGAAAATGTTGATAATTATGGACTAATAATTCATAATTCAGGGCCTAATATTAACTTAGTTTATAATAATATGTTTAGTAATCTTTATTATGCATCTGTTTTCCAGGAACAAAACCGAAGTGATAAACCAGGTAGTACTGATGGTTTAGTGGTAAAATGCAACGATTATGCAAATAATAAATTTGATATTTTTATTTCCGGTGAAAAAGGAATAGCAGCCTATCAAGGAAAACCGGACCCTCTAACTACGGAAGATCTGGCAGGAAATACTTTTTCTGATGAATTGCTATATCCAATGCATGAATGGGACATTCTTAATAATTCATTAACTATCAATTATTTTTACCATGGAGGTGATGGACAAAATCTCGATAATTCTGTAATACCTTTTCTAAGTAATTGGAAAGTTATAGCTGTTCCAGTACCTGGTTTTACATATAGCAAAGAAAACAGTTGCCCCTCAACATTAAACAATGGGGGAGGTAGCTATACAAGAAACGAGATGCTTGCTGCAGGATTTAGTGCTGACAGTACTTATAATGTTTATATTGGTATTAAAGACGGTGGAGATACTGAAAGCCTGAACTTCGACACCGAAACTGCAATGCCCGGCGAGGGACTAGCAACAAGGGATATGCTCATTGCGGAATCCCCCAACCTCAGCGACAGCGTTATGGTGTCGGCCATCGAGAACGAGGCTACACTCCCGAACGCGATGGTAAGGGACGTATTGGTTGAGAATCCACAAGCGGCAAAATCTGATATTGTACAATCAGCACTCGACAGTAAAACTAATGTTATGCCGGACTATATGCGCAATGAAATAGATGAAGGGAGAGATACCGTAATGGAACTGGAAATCACCTTATCGGAATATGCCGGATTTAAATTAAAGGAACAAATGGCATTTAACAGATTAAAACGGATTTATAGGGCAGATACAAATATAGTTGCTTTTTCCGATAGTTTGATGCTTTTATACAACATGATGGGTGATTTAAACAATAAATATAGAAAAGCCCTTCTTTATCTTTCCATTAAGGATACGGTTTCGGCAGATAGTGTTCTAAGTAATATCGCAATTAATTTTAACCTTACCGACGAACAGGAAGATGAACGCCAGTCATATGCGGATTGTTTTGATATAAAAAAGCGTATGATAAGATTAGGTTTAACTTCTCCGGACAGCGTTTCTATTTCTGCTTATAATTCGATTTATAATAGCGGTAGTGGCATACCGGTTGTTATGGCCGAAATTAATCTTGCGCATGAAGGTCTTGTTGATATAGACCTGCCCCACCATCAGGCTGATACTTCTTTGTTGAAATCCAACAGGGTTATACGTGTAGATAATGTCCCATCAAATGAAACGGAAAACAAATCTTATTTGAGGTTAAAACCAAATCCTGCAAGCGATTATTATATAATTGAATACAAATTGCCGGAGGGTACTACGGACGGGTTTGTTTTAATTTCTACAATTGACGGTATTAATAAAAAGACAATCCAACTAAAAAAAGGAAGGGAAGAGATAGTTGTTAATGCACATAAATTAAACATTGGCATTTATATTGTTAGTTTATACTCACAATCAAATCTTATTCAAAGCAAAAAACTTAGCATAGTTCGATAATATTTAATTTATAACAGGTGTCACAAAATTTTTTGTGACACCTGTTAGTAATACGCACAAAATGAAAAATGCAATAATAATTTTATTTGTTTTATTTGGAGAACTAATGTATGCTCAAACTTTTGATTTTCCAAAAGAGTTTGTTGGTTATCGCCTTTATAATGTATCCAACTCGGAGTTTGATAATGGGATATTATTAAGTGGAACCAAAGCAAATCAATTTGACAACGAGTCGCATGGTTACGGTATAATAAAGAAACTTGATGTGAACGGAAATGGTTTGTGGGAAAAACTGATTGGAATAGTACCTCCGCCGGCTTGGTCATCAACTACAAATGTTACGCAAACAATGGATGGGGGTTATGTCGTGGTTGGCTGGGTAAGAAGAGCCGGGACAGGTCTGGGCACCGATGTTTTTGTTGTAAAACTTAATGCCTGTGGCGAAATGGAATGGCAGAAAATTTTTAGTAGCGAGGCACCTCAAGTGGCTCATGATATTTATGAAGTAGAAGATGGCAGCCTATTACTTGAAATTAATTTGTGGAAACTTTATGATGACCCAAACAAAAGAATATGGATTTTTAAATTGGATTCAAAGGGAAACACCCTTTGGAAGAAGCATTATGCCGATTATGATCCGTGGCCGGGAAGTGGGGAGACAATAAATGAATTTATACCTGACAACAATGGTGATTTTGTTATGTCGGGATGGTATTATCATCAGGATCCGGACGGCGACAGCAATTACTTGTGGATTAGGCCTTTAGTGATAAAAATTGATACTGCAGGAAATGAGATATGGCACAATATATTAGGAGTTGATGATTATTTTGTTGGGCAAAATTGGGGTGTTTGTGCAACTTCCTCTGGATTAATTTACTCAGCAAGTCAAAAACGAATTCCAAACCGGCCTAGCATTAATAAAGTTGATTCAAGTGGAAATACTGTTTTTAAAAAAATATTGCAGAATAATGCATTTGCAGGGGGAGCATTTGATATAGATAATTTCAATGAAACAATATTCTACAGTATTATTGGTTCAACAGATTCCCTAGAGTATGTAAATGGTTTTGCATCATATTATATGTACAAATTAGATTCCAGCGTAAATGTTTTGGACTCTATCCTGATAATTGATTCGGTAAGCCTGAATTCTAATCATGTTAAAGTGACAAATGACAACAAAATTATAGCAAGCAATTACGCACTCAATTTTGGTCCTGATAATTGGACTGGGAATCTTTGGAAGTTGACTAAGGATTTGGAAGTTGACACTATTTATACTCAGCCCCAGGCTTACGACACTCTATGCCCCTACCCCATAACCGACGACACCATCCCACTGGACACCACCATGGTGATAAGGCTCGAGTATATTTGGGAGACACTAAAACCGATGAGTATTTTCCCTAATCCCGCAAGGGATATGCTGAA